>JBEKRG010000008.1:0-63065 GCA_049518955.1 Occallatibacter sp. | reverse complement strand
TTCTTTTCGGTGGCGAGGACGTGCGTCGCGTGCGGCGGGACCGGCTCGGTGATCAGCGATCCTTGCACGGCGTGCCGCGGCGAAGGCCGCAAGACCGTGGAGGTCAAGCTGAACGTGAAGGTGCCACCGGGCGTGGAAGAAGGAACGCGCATACGGTACGGCGGCGAAGGCGACGTGGGTCGCGTGGGTGGACCGAAAGGTGACCTGTATGTGATTCTTTCCATCCGGCCGCACGACTATTTTGAGCGCCACGGAGCGGATCTGCATTGCGTGCTGCCCATCAGCTTTCCGCAGGCGGCCATGGGCGCGGAGTTTGAGATTCCTGGAATCGATGGGCCGGTCGGCATCAAGATTCCCGAAGGCACGCAGAGCGGCAAAGAGCTGCACGTGCGCGGCCGCGGATTTCCCCACCTGAATGAAAGAGGGAAAGGCGACCTGATCGTGAAGGTCGTGGTGCAGATTCCGCGCAAATTGAATCGAGCGCAGCGCGAGCTGGTTTCGAAGCTGGCGGAGACCATGAGCGTAGACAACAAACCGGCGTCGCCTGGGCTGATGGAAAAGATGAAGGATTTATTTAGCTGAAAGACAGCGGTCAGTTTTCAGGCATCGGTGCAATCGAGAATAGATTGAGTTCGATACGAAGCGCAGGCGGAACCGGTTGAGCAACGCCAATCAGTGCGACAAGACGTGGAAGCCATCAGATGCCTACCAAGATCCCGGAGTTGGATTCAAGGCACGGTTCGTTGCATTGCAAAGAGCGCGGAAGATCTCGGAGACGGTCGAAGAGTTCGCCAAGCTCTAGCGATTCTGCGGCACTAAAGCCATAACGCCGTCCCGATCACGGCCCACCTCGCAGAGGACACGGTAGCGGCTCTGCAATTCGTGGAGCGTTTGATTTCCCCACCAAGGAAGGGCTTCAAACGTCGGCGCCGCTGAAGGCGCCTGGCCGGCTGCGTCGTATCCCTGGATCAATACAAGATCGAATGCGTCGCGTGCAATTTCCTCATCGAAAGCCGCACTACTGAAGTTCTTGTTCATAAACAAAAGCTGATAGTAGAACGGATCGAAGAATTGCGGATCGCGGCTTTGTGCTTCGAGGAATGGCACGTCAGAGAGCAGGACGAGATTCTGAATGGGGACGGCATCGAGCTCAGAAGGCGCCGCATTGGGGACCGCTGTCGCGGCGTGGCGAATGAGAACAGCAATTCCCATCACTCCCAGCAGTACTGGTGCTCGTTGAAGAAGCCTGGAGCAATGGCTGAGCCAGATAAAGGCCGGCGGCACGAACACCAGGCTCAGCAGGTAAGCCAGCACCAGATAATTGAAATTCGAACCGACGTTAGCCAGACTTACAAGCGTGAAAAGCCACGCTGCCAGGGTGATTCGAGCCAGAGAGGCATAACCGGGCGTGGACCTTGAGACCACCATTCCCAGAATCGCCAGGGCCAGATGCATGGCAGCAATCTCGTCCTGGTGAAGCGCATCTGTGAAAATAGATCCGATCCTCGCCAAGTCGACGCGCGAATGGGAGATGGCGAAGAAGTTCGCGGCAAAGGGCTCACGACGGAGCCTGAGGGCAAGAAAGACGATCATTGGAACGGTCAGCGCACCCGCCAGCATTGCGAAGGCCTGAGTGAGCTGCCGGCGAATCAGAGGATCGAGCAACAGCATGAGAAGAAGCGGGGCGGTGCTCTGTTTGAAGAGGGCGGAGATGGAACAGAGCGCGCCGCACACGCACACGGTTCCGAGCCGGTCATCGGCAACGAGGTAGACAGCCAGTCCGGCGAGAAAGAAGAGGCTGGACAATGTGTCGGGCCTTGCGGTGATAAAGAAAGGCAATCCCCAGCTGAATCCAAGGCCCATCAAGAACACCAGCAAGGACCAGCGTCTGGAGTGCTCGAGTTTCCATGTCATCAGGGCCAGGAGCGCAGCTGAGCCGGTCAGCGAGGCGAAGGCCAGAAAGCGAAAGACGACGGTGGTGGCGAGTGGATTGCTGTGGGAGATCCAGGCGATCGAAGCGCCGGTGATGTAGAACAGGGGCCCATAAAGCTGCACGTTCCACGGGTATTGAAAGGGCGATGCGTAAAGGTGGCCTGTACGAATCGCATAGAGGAAAGCGTAGACAGAGGCTCCCTCGGGATAAGTCGTGTCGTTGTGAACGAATGCGAAACGAAAGGCATGAACGACGGCAAAGACGGCCTGAATGAAGAAGGGGGTAAAGAGGAGGAGATTCGCCAGCAAACTGGACCCAACCTGAAGGGAAAGTCGCTTGCGCTGGCGGATGGGATTTGCGGTTGAGCGGTTCACATTCGTAAGACTGTCCGCGACTGAGGGAGAGGGGTTGGTGGAGCTGAGCGGGATCGAACCGCTGGCCTCCTCGTTGCGAACGAGGCGCTCTCCCAGCTGAGCTACAGCCCCACGACTTAACTAGTTTACCAGCGTTGCCATTTTCAGAGAAGGCCGGGTAGACCCCGGCCTTTTCAATTGCTCTGGTCAATCCAGACCACCTAGACCCAGAGCGGAAACCTGGTTACAGCTGGTTCATGTTGGCCAGGAATTCGGCGTTGTTGCGCACCTTTTCCAGGCGACTGATCAAGAGCTCCATGGCTTCGACGGGCGACAACGGATTGAGAACGCGGCGCAGGATGAAGACGCGCTGCAGGTCTTCCTTGGGAATGAGCAGCTCTTCTTTTCGCGTGCCACTGCGCTGAATGTCGATGGCCGGGAAGACGCGCTTGTCGACCAGCTTGCGGTCGAGAATGATTTCCATGTTGCCGGTGCCCTTGAACTCTTCGAAGATGACTTCGTCCATGCGGGAGCCGGTATCGACGAGCGCTGTCGCGATGATGGTGAGCGAGCCGCCTTCCTCAATGTTGCGGGCCGCGCCGAAGAACCGCTTGGGGCGTTGCAAGGCATTGGAATCGACGCCGCCGGAGAGGACTTTGCCCGAGGGCGGAACGATGGTGTTGTAGGCGCGCGCGAGACGGGTGATGGAGTCGAGGAGAATGACGACGTCGCGCTTGTGCTCGACGAGGCGCTTGGCCTTCTCGATGACCATTTCTGCCACCTGCACGTGGCGGGCGGCGGGCTCGTCGAAGGTGGAGCTGATGACTTCGCCCTTGACCGAGCGCTGCATGTCGGTGACTTCCTCGGGGCGCTCGTCGATAAGCAAAACGATAAGCACGACCTCTGGATGGTTCGTTGTCACGGAGTTGGCGATGGACTGCAGCAGCATGGTTTTGCCGGTGCGCGGCGGAGCGACGATGAGGCCGCGCTGGCCCTTGCCGACGGGCGTCAGAAGATCCATGACGCGGCCGCTGATGCCCTCGCGCGTGGTCTCCATCTTGATGCGCTCCTGCGGATAGAGCGGCGTGAGGTTGTCAAAGAGGATCTTGTTGCGCGTCTCTTCAGGCGACTCGAAGTTGATGGCCTCTATCTTAACGAGGGCGAAATACTTCTCGCCTTCGTGGGGCGGGCGGACGTTGCCGCTGATGGAGTCGCCGGTTTTGAGATCGAATTTGCGTATTTGGGACGGAGACACGTAGATGTCGTCCGGTCCGGGCAAGTAGTTGTAGTCGGGCGAGCGGAGGAAGCCGTAGCCGTCGGGGAGAATCTCAAGGACTCCCTCGGCGAAGATGTGGCCCTCCTTTTCGCTCTGTGCCTGGAGGATCTTGAAGATAAGATCCTGCTTGCGAAGGCCGCTGGTCCCAGGAATTTCAAGGGTACGCGCGATGCGGCTCAATTCAGTGATGTTCTTTTCTTTCAGTTCTGCGATGGTCATGTTTACCTACGAGTGGACGGGATGTGTTGGAGGGAATGCGGAGCGGGAAGTGCTCCTGAGGATACAACCTTGCGGATTACAACAAATTCAGCCGGCGCAAACCAGCCTTCAATCGTCCTCCAAACTCATTTGGAGTTGCGGAGCGCCGGAAAAGAGATGGCCTTATCTCAAATGGCAATTGTTATGAAACTCTTGACTGACTCAATGCGCAATGCGGCGATAGACGCCGTCAGGCCGCACGGCGCCTTTCAACCGGATGAACCGCGGGCGCCTCTTCGGGCGTTTCCGCTTCAGGACTTGCTACTTCAAAACGGCACAAAACTTCGTTTGTGGTGTCTTGCAGCCGTGTGTTCGGCTTGTGGAGCTTACGAGTAGCCTTGCTTGCCAGAGTGCAGAGCTGGTAGCGATTGGACACATGAGAAAGTGCCTTAAAAACGAGATCGGAACGCATTGTTTATCTCCTTCTTTTTCAAATTGCTGCACTGGAAAGAGCCACTGACCCACCGGCACAGCACAAGGGAAGCCAATACAAGCCAATAAAGATTGCGGGCTACCCCAAATTGCAACTTCCACATCTTAGACGCGCTTCGCCTGCCCACAGTTCAAAAACATTTGGGCCATTGCACGCTGTGAAATGGATGCCATACCGTATCGGATCCGCAGTTTGCGCGCCGGATACCCGGGCGCCTGTTAGCCCTTCCCAACGCTGCTCAAGAGCGCAGCTCAAGGCATCAAGCGAGCCTTCTCTCAAAGGTTTGATGCTGGAAGTAGCTGATGGGCACACCCGGCCGCAATGCGCAACCTGCCCTCTATGGATGGCTACGATGAGATTATAACGAAGACCCGGCCCGGTCAATAGTTATTTCGGGTCAAATGAGGCGAATTGTCGAACGTTTACCGAGGGGACAGTGAGCCAGGCGGACGCGCGATTGGTCGTCATCTAAAGTGACTATTATCAATGGATTAGAGGACGCAACGAACCCGCGGCAAAGGGGAGAAACGGCGGGGTTGAATTTCCCGCGGATCCAGATGGCAGAGGGGTGAACCTTCTCAGTCAATCAGGCGCTGGTGCGTGGTGCTATGCGCTGGTATGTGGCTCGCCGGGCGAGTCGTTCCAGGGCTTTCCGTCGGGGTCCCTGAGGAGCACCCGGCCGTTTTCGTCGTTGCCGGGAAGCCTGGGACGTCGGCTGCGACCCTGGTTGGTGGCAATCTCATCGAGGCGGAAGACACCGACGAGAACCATGCCCACAATAGGAGCCGCGAGAAGAAAAGTCTCCCAACCGGATTGAAGGGCAATACCCTGCACGTGTGCCTCCCCGCTCTGAAGACCGCGGACGTGAGATGAATCTTAGCCCGGATATCGGCACAGAGATTAGGATGCAGAGCCGATTTTGATTCAAAGGTAATGCCACGGATTGGTGAGCAGGCGAACGGGCTCGAGGGTTTTTGCGGCCCTCAAATCCTGCAGATTCGTGCGGTTGCGGTGGGTGGGCGAGAATCAGGCCCAGTAGGTTCGGTCGAGTGTTCTATATTGAATCGCCTCGGCGAGGTGGGCGACGGAGAGGGACGCCGCGCCTTCCAGGTCGGCAATGGTGCGAGCGACTTTGAGGATGCGATCGTGGGCGCGGGCGGTGAGGCCCTGCTGTTGCATGGCGCGCTCGAGGAGACGCTCCGCGTCGGGGCTTAGCTCGCAGTAGGCACGAATTTGGCGCGTGGTCATCTGGGCATTGGCGTAGATTTTTTCCTTCGCTTTGGAGAAGCGTTCGCGCTGGTGCGCCCTCGCAGCCATGACGCGGGTGCGAATTTGGGCCGAACCTTCGGCTGCCGCGCCGCCACGCAGCTCTTTATATTGAACGGCAGGAACTTCAATGTGAATGTCGATACGGTCGAGCAAGGGACCGGAGATTTTGGCCACATAACGCTGAATCATGGGCAGGGTACATGTGCACTCGCGCGACTTGTCATTGAAATAGCCGCAGGGACAGGGATTCATGGCGGCCGCGAGCATGAAGCGCGCGGGAAAACTGAGGGTCATAGAGGCGCGCGCAATGGTGACGGTGTGATCCTCAAGCGGCTGGCGCATGACTTCAAGTACGTTTCGAGGGAGCTCAGGCAGCTCGTCAAGAAAAAGAAGGCCGTTGTGCGCGAGCGAGACTTCACCGGGGCGCGGCACGATGCCTCCGCCGATAAGACCGGCGTCGGAGATGGTGTGGTGGGGCGAACGGAAGGGCCGCTGCGTGACCAGGCCGGCGCCAGCTTCAAGAACCCCTGCGACGGAGTGAATCTTGGTGGTTTCGAGCGCTTCCTCGAAGGTGAGCGGGGCGAGGATCGACGGCAGACGCTTGGCGAGCATGGTTTTGCCGGAGCCGGGCGGACCGATCATGAGAATGTTGTGGCTGCCGGCAGCGGCCACTTCAAGCGCGCGCTTGGCGGTTTGCTGGCCGCGAACATCGCAGAAATCAACGGTGAACTGCTCAAGCTTTCCGAGGAGTTCCTGAGTGACGATGCGGTAAGGCTCGCGCTGAATGACGCCGACGACTGAAGTGTTGAGCAGGTCGAGCACATCGAGAAGCGAGGAGACGGGATAAACATTGACTCCCTCGACAACTGCGGCTTCAGCGGCGTTGGCGGCAGGCAGAATCAGGTTGGCGATTCCCTTCTCGCGGGCCAGGATAGCGACGGGCAACATGCCGGGGATGGGGCGCACACCGCCGTCGAGGCCGAGCTCGCCGACCATGAGAAAGCGGCTAAGGTCGTTGGAGTGCAGAGCGCCATAGGCTCCAAGGATGCTGACGGCGATGGGCAGATCGAAGCCGGAGCCTTCCTTTTTGAGATCGGCGGGCGCGAGGTTGATGGTGATGAATGCGGGAGGGATGGTGTAACCGGAGTTCTTGATGGCGGCGCGGACGCGGTCGCGGCTTTCACGGACGGCAGCGTCGGGCAGGCCGACGGTGTGAAAGTGGTCTTCATTCATGACCACGCCGCTGTAGTCGACCTCAACCTCGATGAGGTTGGCGTCGATTCCGTACACGGCCGCACTAAGAGCCTTGAAGAGCATGGAGGAGGGCTGCGGAGGGAGTGTAGCAGCGGGCGGGGTGCAGCGGTCTGTGATGGATGAACAGGCGTTGGCAGGGACCGAGGGACCAGGAAGGCAGGGATCCGGGGCCGGGAATAAAGAGCTTCGAGCGCTTCAGGCTGGGTCGGCAGGGAAAGATCCGACGGATGATCCAGGCGCGACGTTCTGGCCGGCGAGCACAATGGCGTGACTGGCGATGTGGGCGCCGTCGCCGATGACCGTGGGCTGAAGACGGATTTTTTCGTAATCCGCGGCATCGTGCCAGAAAGAATAGATGCGCGTGTAAGAGCCGATGATGGCGTTCTTGCCGATTTTGATGCCACCTCGATCGTTAATGAGGGCGCGCTGGCGGATGACGGCTCCGTCGCCGATGGAGAGGTTGTAGCCGTAGGTGAGGTCGACACCGTGATAAATCTTGACGCCGGAGCCGAGATACTCAAAGATGTGGCGGCCCAACATACAGCGAAAACGCAGACCGAGCCAGTGATTGAGGCCGAGCGGCGAGCGGTCGAACATCTGCCAGAACCAGAGCAGGGGTTTCCGTTGGGCAAAGCGCTCGCGATCGACTTCAGGAAAGTGCTCGGCTTCAAGGGTAACGTTCATCGGGTCGAGGGAAAGAGTGACGACGTTGCCAGGCAGCTCTGACGTGAGGGTGAGATTGAGTTTGCCACCGTGGGGCCGGCCAAGATAAATCTGCGTTAACTGATCGCGCACGATCTCGCTGCGGCGTTCCTGGGAGCAGTGGCGCAGAAACTCCTCGTCAAGAAACCGAATCCAGCGGCGATAGATTTCTTCTGCTTCGGCGGCGGGATGGGGAACGATGATCTCGGTGGCAGCCATATGCCATTGACGATAAATGACGGAGCAGGCAGTGGGGAATAGGGAGGATCGTGGATCGTGAGTCGTGGATCGTGGACATTGAACGAGTGAATCAGTGAACAGAGATCGTTAGACTCGTCGCTGATCACTGAATGCTGCGAACTGTGAATTGTGAACTAAGAACTTTCCTTACCGTTTGCCCTGGACGGTTTTGGGGTTGGCGCCGAGTTTTTTGGCGGCGCGGCGATCGGCGATGGCGTGCATCTCCTTGCCCCAATGGGAGCGGTTGATGCCGATCTGCATGCCCAGCATCATGATGTTGCCAGTGCCCCAATAGAGCGCGAGTCCCGAAGCGTAATGCCAGAGCATGAAGCCGAACATGACGGGCATCATAAAGGCCATCATGCGGCGCTGGCCGGGGTCCATGCCCGGGGAAGGAGTAATGTACTGCGTGAAGAACATGCTGATGATGATGAAGATCGGCAGAATATGCGTTGGGTCGGGCTGCGAGAGGTCCGGGAGCCAGAGCCAGTGCGCCTGGCGCAGCTCCACCGTGTACTCCAACACGCGGAAGTAGGGCCACAAAAGCAACATGGGCACGAGCATAGGCAGGCAGTTGCCGTACATGTTCACGCCCTCGGTTTTGTAGAGGGCCATCATTTCGGCGTTCATGTCGGCGCGTTTGGGGTCTGTCGCCTTGAGATTCGCGTAACGCTTCTTGATGGCGTCAACCTTGGGCTGGATGCGCATCATCTTCAGCGACGACTTGGTCATCATCAATCGTGTGGGCAGGAGCGTGAGGTTGAAGATGACTGTGGAGAGAATGATGGACCAGCCCCAGTTTCCGATGCCATGTTCGACCAGGAAGCGAAGCAGGAGGTAGAGCGGCTTGGCGACGACGGTCATCCAGCCGTACTGAATGAGCGGTTCGAGATTGGGCCCATCAGCTTTGCCGTCGGCGCCGGTGGCGTGGATGGATTTGAGCACGTCGGTGGCCTTGGGTCCTGCAAAGAGGCGCAGGCGCGTGGCGCCGCTGGTGTCACCGACGGCCAGGCCAAGCACGTCGATGTGAATCTTTTTGCTGTTCGGGTCGCTCGCATCGCCCGGCAACTCGATTGCATTGTGCAGAGTGACGACCGTAGCGCGATCGGGCGCGTCAGGCAGGAAGACTGAGGCGAAGTAAAGATCCATATCAGCGGCGTACTGATAGGGCGCGTCGAGCGTTTTGTTCCCGCTGACTTTGGCGGCGGCCTGCGAGTCCTGCTTGCCGTCAATCGACCAGGCGAAGAAGGAGGGCGTCCGCGACTGCGATGGCAACATTCCCGTCTGCTGCAAGTCTTCCATGTCGCCCAGACCGGCAGGCCAGGCGACCAAGGCGCGGACCGGGACGCCGTTCTGCTTGACCTCTGAATCGACGCCGATGACGTAGGTCGAGTTGAAGCTGAAGGTCTTTACGACATCAAGGCCGTTGGACGCGTAGTGAAAGGTGATCGAGGCAGGCGCAAGGACGCTGCCGGTGGCCGTGGGTTGCGCTCCCGAGACCGAAACCTGGTAGAGGGCCTGATTGAGCTGTGCGGTGAGCGCCGGGTCGTAGGTAAACAGCGAGAGTGGCAGTCCGAAGCGGGCGGCAGCCTGAGGCTGGACAAGGTCAAGAGGCTTGCCTGCCGAGTCAAAGTATTTTTTCAGGATCCAATGCTCGACCTGCGCGCCACGGTTGGTGAACTGGATTTTGAAAAGCTCGTTCTCGACCGTGGTAGTGGTGATGATGGAGGCGGAGATTTTCGGCGCGGCGCTGGAAGGCTGGACTGTTGACGCGGCCTTTGGCGCCGGACCCGGCGGGGCTTGGGAGACCGGTGCAGCGGGCTGCGTTTGAGTGACAGCGGGCGGCTGATCTTGCGGCTTGGGCTTGGCGAAGAAGTACTGGTAACCAAGGAAAGCGGCGAGCACAATGAACATCATTGCCATGGTGGAGCGCATATCGCCGCCACCACCACCGTCGCCGGAGCCCTGCGATTGCAGATTTGGATTGTGAACTTCGGGCAAAGGAAACTTCCTATCGTGTTGAGAGGGCAGCCCGCAGGGCAGCCGCTCTATCTATGGTAACGGTTCGTGGGGGTAAACGGTTCCGGCGCGATGGTTTGAGGGCTGATTAAGGACAGACGAAGCCGGCTTTTGCGCTGCGGGCGGGACTGGGTCGAATCCTCCCGGCGTAAAGGGATGGCAGCGCAACAGTCTCCAGGCGGCGAGTGCGGAACCGCGCAGCGGACCATGCGTGGCGATGGCGACCGCGGCGTACTCAGAGCATGTGGGCAGGAATTTGCAGCCGCCCGGATGGAGCGAATGCAGCGCCGGAGAAAGCCAGCGCTTGTAAAAGGCGAGCAGTGCGAGCAAGATGCGCGTCATCATGCGGATGGTCCCGGGGCTTTCGGCGCGGCTGCGGAATGTTTCGCGGAGCGTGCCGCCTCGGACTGGGCCTGTTCAAGGATACGCGAAACCTCGCGCTCAAGTTGCGCGAAGTCCATGGTGAGCACGATGCGGCGCGGGTGCAGGATGAGATCGAAGCCCGCGGGCAAGAGATCGACGTGGCGACGTAGCGCCTCCCGCATACGGCGCTTGATGCGGTTGCGCTCGTGGGCCTTGCCGATCACCTTACCGACTGTGAGGCCGACGCGCGCAGCATCCGGAGCTGGCGCACCCTCAATAGTTTGCGGCGCGAGGAACCAGCTCATCGCAGAGGACTGGCGCTTACGGCCGGCAGCGTAGGCGCGCAGGTAGTCAGCGTGCTTACGCAGACGCGAGTTCGCCAGAGTTTGGCGCTGGGCAGGCTTGGAAGCTGAGTTCATGAGAGCCGAAGGTGGGCGCTGCGCGGCGGATTCAAGTTCGGGCGGCGCAGCTCTCAAATCAAGGACTGGCCGGGGAATCAATCGCGATGCGCGGGGCTGACGGAAACACGCTTGCGGCCGGCGGCGCGGCGGCGGCTGAGCACGGCGGCGCCGGCATTGGTCTTCATGCGCGACCTGAAGCCGTGAGTTTTCGCACGGTGGCGGCGGTTGGGTTGAAAGGTACGTTTGGGCATGGTAACCCGCTCCTGTTTTCAATAGAAAATCTGCTAGTTAGCAACTCTTTAAGTATATCTCAGACGAAATTTGGAAGCTACCTGACGGCGCTTTCACGATGTGGCAAGGGGGTGGAGAGACTTGTCGTATGCTCAGAGGAGCGCGAGAAGAGTGCGGCACTTCAGTAACGCGGGTAACCAAGACGCGAACTTTCACCATCCTTGGTGCAACTCAAAGAGATCGCAGAAAACTTGTGTGAATAGGGGATTGCAACGGTCTCGGTTTGTGCTACTATCGGGACCGTTCCTGAAATTTCATTTGTAATTTCATGTGAAATTTCGATCATTCTGCGTATCGGATTTTAGTCAAGAGCCTCGGTGTTGAATCCTTCGGGGCGGACCAGAAGTAATCAGGTAGTGGGCCAATTGGAATAGAGCGCGAAGTGCGTTGCTTTGCGCCTTAAAGGGACCGTTGCCTGCAAGATAACAAACGAACCGCGCGGCGCAATGCCGGCGGAATCAGCAAGGATTGTACGATGGCATTTGCGACTACGCCGACCTCGGCACTCAATCCCTGGCTCCAGATTCTCGCAGCACTCGAGAAGAAGGTCATCCGGCAATCATTCGAGACTTGGCTTAAGCCAACTCGATTCAGCCATTCCGCGGGGCGCAAGCTGTATGTGCGCGTGCCGTCGCCGGAGTTCCAGCACATCGGCGACAAATACGGCGACCTGATTCAGGAAGCGATTGATCTGCAATCGCTCGAGTTCGACGACGTATGTTTTGTGACCGCGGAAGAGGACCCGTCGATTCCGCCGCAGCGCAGGGATGGCGGATTCGGCCCCGTGCCTTCGCATGCGCCCACGGCGCCTGCCTCGAACGCTGCGCGTTCACCGGAACAAGGCCGCTTTGATTGGTCGACCGCGGCGCAGCTGAACCAGCGCTACACATTCGACAACTTTGTGATCGGCAACGGAAACCAATTTGCGCGTGCCGCGGCCCTGGCCGTGGCTGAACGCCCCTCGCGCGCCTACAATCCGCTCTTTCTGTATGGCGGCGTGGGCATGGGCAAAACGCACCTGATGCATGCCATCGGGCACGAAGTGAAGCGCAGGCAGCCGGCCGCGAGCATCTGCTACGTTTCGGCGGAAAAGTTTACCAACGAGATGATCAACTCCATCCGCAACGATCGCATGACCAGCTTCCGCGACCGTTTCCGTACGGTGGAAGTGCTGCTGATCGACGATATTCAGTTCATCTCGCAGAAGGAGCGCACGCAGGAGGAGTTCTTTCACACCTTCAACGCGCTGCACGAAAACATGAAGCAGGTGGTGATTGCTTCTGACCGGCCTCCCAAAGAGCTCACGGAGATCGAGGAACGGCTGCGCTCGCGTTTTGAGTGGGGGTTGATCGCGGACATCCAACCGCCGGACCTTGAAACGAAGGTGGCCATTCTGCTGAAGAAGGCGGAAAGCGAACAAGCGCAACTGCCAACCGATGTGGCGCTGTTTGTGGCGTCGAATGTGCGGACGAACGTGCGCGAGCTGGAAGGCGCGCTGGTGCGGCTGATTGCATGGTGCCAGCTGAACCGCATGGAGATTTCGCTGGCGGCGGCGCAGCAGTGCCTGAAGCAGTTCATCGATATGCAGGTGCGCAAGATCACCATTGAGGCGATCCAGCGCGCTGTCGCGGAGCAGTTTGGCATGCGCGTCGCGGACCTGAAGCAGAAAAACAACTCGCGCAATGTGGTGGTGCCGCGGCAGATCGCGATGTACCTGGCCAAGCAGATGACGGAAGCGAGCCTGCCCGAGATTGGACGCCAGTTCGGCAACAAGCATCACACCACGGTGATGCACTCCATCGGCAAGATCGACGAACAACGCCGGACGGACAAGGACCTGCACCGCACGCTGACCAAGCTGCAGGATGTGCTGAGCTGCTAACGCAGTGAACAGTTGTTTGAACCGGATGGGAATTCCGGGCTGAATTACAAGAGCCCCTCGAGGAATTGATCGGGGGGCTTTTGATTTTGAGGGCGTTATCGGAAAATCGCCGGGAACATTCCTTGTGGGCCCTGTGTCTATGACATTAGCGTTTTCGAGAAGGGAGTGTGTGATGAGGCTCAGCGGACTCGCGGCTGCATTGTTTGTCGCCTCGGCCATTTATGCGGCGGCGCAGACCCCGATCGACGTGCAGCCGGTAAAGAAATTGAAGCCCTCAGACACACTGGCAACCTGCGAGTACAGGCCGATCGCTAATGAAGCGCATTTCTTTGCGCGCCTGAGCGACGCAGAGAAGACCAACGATACGGCGTTCGGCGGCAACTACACGATGCACGGAAAGACAGGCGCATTCGTGGCGTGGTTCGGAATCGTGCGCGGCATCACTCCATCGGCCGAAAAAGGCGGAGACGTGACGCTTGTGGTGCAGCACCATTTCTTCGACGGCATGACAGACTGCCACATTATGCTGGTGGCGAAGAGCGGCGATGGAGACTTTGTGGCGAAGCTGCAAGTGGATCCGTCGCAGATTCCCGCGCTGGCGCTGGTGCGCATTTATGGCCGGGTGACGAGCGAAAAAGCTCGCGTGCCGGAGGTTGCGGTCGATTACATCCGCGTGTGGCCGTGGATGACGTTTACGTTTACTGATCTAGCCGGCGAAGACCACAGCAATCCGCGCTGGCAGAAGTACTCCAAGGTCAGGCCGGGTGACCGGATTTATGTTCCTTATCCCACCGAGAACTACTATCTGAATGTGCTGGGCGATCCAGCCGACTTCGGACTGAATTTGCTGCCGGAATGAAGGCGGAGCATTGGCGCATCCTTGCGCAAGGTGAGACATCGAAAACGCCATGGAATATCGATTGCTGGGAGGCTCTGGCCTCAAAGTTTCCGCATTGAGTCTTGGGACTGCGACGTTTGGCGGGTCCAACGAGTTCTTCAAAGGCTTCGGGTCGACCGAAGTTGAAGAGGCGCGGCGGATGATCGACATCTGCTTCGAGGCCGGCGTCAACCTGTTCGATACGGCCGACGGCTACTCTGAAGGCCGGTCAGAGGAGATTCTTGGCAAAGCTCTCGCGGGCAAGCGGGACAAGGCGCTCATTTCGACCAAGGTAGGGTTTGGGACGGGGCCGGGACCGAACGATGAGGGCTCTTCGCGCTACCATTTGCGACGCGCGCTGGAGGCGAGCCTTCGGCGGCTGGGCACCGACTATATCGACATCTACCATCTGCACTGCTTCGACGCGCTGACGCCGATTGAAGAAACGCAGGACACGCTGAACAAGTTTGTCCGCGAAGGCAAGGTGCGGTATATCGCGTGCTCGAATTTCTCAGGATGGCACTTGATGAAGTCGCTGGCGGTGGCCGATCGCTATGGGTGGACGCGATTCGTGGCGCACCAGGTGTACTACTCGCTGATCGGACGCGAATACGAATGGGAGCTGATGCCGCTCGGGCTCGATCAGAAGGTCGGCGCGCTGGTGTGGAGTCCGCTGGGCTGGGGACGGCTGACAGGCAAGATTCGCCGAGGCCAGCCGCTGCCCAAGGTGAGCCGGTTGCACTCGATTGCCGATGAGGGACCGCAGATGCCGGACGAGTACCACTACGGCGTGGTGGATGCGCTGGACAAGGTTGCTGCCGAGACGGGGAAGACGGTTCCGCAGGTGGCGTTGAACTGGCTGTTGCAGCGGCCGACCATTTCGTCAGTCATTGTGGGCGCGCGCAATGAGGATCAGTTGCGGCAGAATCTGGGCGCGGTGGGATGGAAGTTGAGCGCCGAACAAGTGACTGCGCTGGACAAGGCAAGCGATCGTGAGCCGGTTTACCCCTACTGGCACCAAAGGAAGTTTTTCGCAGGGCGGAATCCGCTGCCGGTGTGAGAAGAGCAGAGACTAAGGGACATAGGGACTACGGGACTAAGGAAACTGAGAACAAGGGTCGGCGGTCAGGAGATCGGCCCGAACTATTTGTGACGGCGATGTGTTCGCTTGGCGTGTGATGACGGTGGCGCTTGACGACGTTGTGGCCGATGAGCCATCCGAGGGCGCCTCCCACAAGCACATCGGCGGGGAAGTGATCCTGGCCAAGAACGCGGGTGATGGCCACGCCGCTGGCCCCGGTGTAGAGCACGATCTGAGTCCAGCGAGAGGGGTATTCTTCGGCGAGGGCCGACGCGGCTGAGAAGGCAATCAGCGTATGGGATGAGGGAAACGCGGAGTCGACGCCCGCGATCGCCTGAAAGAAGCTCCCTCTACCTTTGTCCTGGTAGGGGCGTTCCTGCCAGAAGACCAGCTTAAGTCCCTGCTCAACAACCACGCCGTCGAGCATGGACTCGGCAGTGAGGATGCCGGCTTCGCGCGCGTGGTCATCCTGCTGGAAATGGCCGAACCCATAAACGACGACCGGGGTGGCGACAAGGCTGTAAATCATCACGTTGGAAGCGTTGATGCTCGCCTGGTTGAAGCTGGGATTCTGTGACACCACCTGCGTCATCACGTAGTGATCGGTGCCGAGAGCCACACCGGTAGCAGCGGCGAGCGGGACGATCCACTTGAGGTCGTGTGCGCGTAGACGCACGGGACTGGTCCAGATGGCACCTTGATCTTCGAGGAAATTGCGCGGCACCCTGCGGACCGTTACGTCGTCGTGCGAAGACAGATGCGGTGATGGCGCATCGGGAAGCGATGCGTTCTCTGCGGTGTTTGGCGCGGACGCGGTTTGCGCCTGAACGCCAGGCCCAAAACTGAAAGCCAGCGCGGCGAGGAGCGGCGCGAGAGAGAAGAGCCGGAA
This sequence comes from Occallatibacter sp., assembly GCA_049518955.1. Taxonomy (GTDB): domain Bacteria; phylum Acidobacteriota; class Terriglobia; order Terriglobales; family Acidobacteriaceae; genus Telmatobacter. Next base: position 47,544 of record JBEKRG010000008.1, on the reverse strand, counting down.
GGGGCGCTTTGGGTGGGCAACGACTGGGTAATCTTGCATGAATTTTCAGGTGAGAACCGGCAGATCCGGGCTGTTTACTATCCGACTATTTCAAGCCGATAAATGTCAACGAAATTGGCAGATTCCCTCGAAAGAGGTGCGCGAAGAGGTCGATGCGTTCATTTTCGCCGCGGTCATTCGCTCGTTGAACCGGACGACAGCCGTCAGAGCGTTTGCGGAGGATTGTTGAGGTAGATTTCGACATAGTCGAGGTAGTTTTGCGCATATTCGCGGATGAGTTCGCGATCCTTGTCGGTGATCTCGCGGCGCAGCTTGGCAGGAACGCCGGCCCAGAGGGTGCGGGGCGGAACGACGGTGTGCTCGGGAACCACGGAGCCGGCGGCGATGATGCAGCCCTCGCCGATGCGGGAGTCGTTCAAAACGCGGGATCCCATGCCGATGACGCACATATCCCCAACCACGCAGCCGTGGACCGTGGCGTTGTGGCCGATCGTGACCCAGTCGCCCACGATGACGGGATAGAGGTTGCGCTGGCCGTGGAGAACGGAACAGTCCTGGACGTTGGAGTTAGAGCCGACGCGGATGAAGTTGACATCGCCGCGCAGGACGGCGTTCATCCATACGGAAGAGCGCTCGCCGAGCACGACGTCGCCGAGGATTTGGGCGGAGGCGTCGATGTAGCAACTGGCTGGAATGACGGGCGAATGGCCCTGGTAGCTTCGGAGCATGAAAACCTCTGGGATGGCCGTTATCTGAAAGTTTAACCGGCGGTTCGACTGGCGGGTTCCAGGCCTTTGGCGGTATCGGAGTTCCGCGTCAAGGTTCGATGCCGAGCGGAGGCAGGCGACAACTTATAGAGAAATATGAGACTGGCCGCGGACCCAAACCTCGCGTATGATTATAGGAGCCTTACAGGCAGGTTTGGAGGTGTTACTCTTTGGCGGAGGTTCGCGTACAGGAAGGCGAACCGCTGGAAAATGCTTTGCGCCGATTCAAGCGGAAGGTGCAGCAGGAGGACATCATCAAGGAAGTGAAGCGTCACTCCTACTACCTGAAGCCCGGCGAAAAGAAACGTGTCAAGGCAGCCTTGGCGCGCAAGCGGAACCGCAAGAAGGCTCGTAAAGAGCAGGATTGAATTCATCACCCGCCGCGGGAAGCACAGTTCCGACAGCTTTCAATCAACGAAAGCTGCTAGAAAGACCAGCAAGAATCGGGACGGCGACCGCGGCGTTGTAATTTGCTTTAGCGTTTCTCCAGTTTTCTGTCGATTGATTTTTATTGGGAACCCTTTGATTTTGCCTAGCGAAGAGTCTCGGGCGGGTTGCCGCAATCCCTTAGAAACTGAGAAGCGCGAAAGATCTCTGACTACGCGTCTGGCGTGGGAAGTGTAAGGTTGCCCGCACATGCGGGCAAAAGTTCGAATGCCGCCCTGTTTTAGGTGCGGTCCGGGCCCCTTGTAGTGCACGACGAACGAATACAGGGAACCGGAACCGGCAAGATCCCGTTGAGCCATGGCCGATTTCGGTGGAAGTCCCTTGAGGGAAGCCGGCCATGGAATTCACCGATCGAGTCCTGAAGTGCGTTGACTGCGGCGCCGAGTTTGTTTTCACAGCAGGCGAGCAGCTCTTCTTCCACGACAAGCAATTCAAGAACGACCCCAAGCATTGCAAGCAGTGCAAGGCGAAGCGTGCCCGGGGAAGCCAGCGCGTGCGGCCGGAGACGCGGACCACGTGCTCTGAATGCGGCACAGAGACGACTGTTCCGTTCAAGCCGACGCAAGGCAGGCCGGTACTGTGCCGGTCATGCTTCCAGAAGCAACCGGCAGCGCCAGCGGCCTTGCCGGCGCCTACGCCAGCGCAGGACTGAAGAGCAGGTCACCCCGGAAGTCCGAGGGGAAGCCGGCTTTGCGGACCAGTGTAGCGAGCTGCGCCCAATGGCGCTGGCTATGAAAGAGCGCGTGCCCCGCGATCTTTCTGCGCGAGACGGAGCGCTGTTCCGGAGGGATCCAGTCAAATTTAAGAACATACGGATCGCACCAGGTTTGCTCTGGCGCGGCGAGAAGCTGTCGATAGATGGCGATTGCCTGGGAATGCAGATCGAAAAGGGCGTCAAGAGGGCCTGTGGGGATTCTCTCCCGAGGCGTTTCTTCGGCTCCCGCGAGCCGCTGGGCCCAGCGCAGTTCCGCGCCCCAGATGTGGCGGACAAGCTCCTGCACGGTGGCCGCGCCGCCGATGCCACAGGGAAGATCGAGAAGATCAGGGTTGGCGTCGAAGTGAGCTTTCCAGTAAGCAGAAGCCTGGTCGTTCCAGGCGAGCATTTCGTCGAACGTGATTCCGACGCGCATGATTCTCCTTTCAGGGTCGTATTTCCTTCGCGGCCCGATGCCCGATGTCGCGGCGGTAATACATGCCTTCGAACGAGATCTCGGCCATGGCTTGGTAGGCACGGGCGAGAGCCTGATTGAGCGACTCGGCAGCGGCGGTGACGCCGAGAACGCGGCCGCCGGCGGTGACGATTTGGGCGCCCACCTGCGCTGTGCCTGCATGAAAGATCTGAACGCCCGGGACCTGCGCTGCCGCAGCGAGACCAGCAATGGGGAAGCCGTTTTTGTAGTTGCCGGGATAGCCGCCGGAGCTGGCGACAACACAGGCAGAGGCTCCGGGTGCCCAGCGCAGAGGCGTGTCGGCAAGGTTGCCGTCCACGCATGCTTCGAGCGCATCGACCAGATCGCTTTCGAGGCGGACGAGGATGGCCTGGGTTTCCGGATCACCGAAGCGGGCATTGAATTCGAGTACTTGCGGCCCGCGCGCGGTCATCATGAGACCGCAATAAAGGACGCCAGCGAAAGGAGTGTCCTCCGCCGCCATGCCTTCGACGGTGGGGATAGCGATGTGGTGAAGAATCCATTCGGACATGGCGGGATCGAGGAGCGAATCGGTGGAGTAGACGCCCATGCCGCCGGTGTTGGGGCCGGTGTCGCCTTCGCCGATGCGCTTATGGTCCTGGGCGGGAACGAGCGGAGCGACGTGCTTGCCATCGCTAAGGCAAAGGAAGCTGATCTCGTCGCCTTTGATGAATTCCTCAATGACGACCTGTTGCTCCGATGAGCCGAGAAGCGCGCCGGTGAAGAGACCCTGCGCTGCCTCGGCTGCCGTGGCGCGCGAATCGCAGATGATGACGCCCTTGCCCGCCGCGAGGCCATCTGCTTTGACCACGATGGGCGGATGAAAAATCTCGATAGCCTTTTCGACTTCAGCCGGCGATGAGCAGACGGCGTAGTTGGGCGTGGGAATGTTGTGGCGTTGAAGGAAACGCTTGGCGAATCCCTTGCTGGATTCGAGCATGGCGGCGGCGCGCGTCGGACCGAAGGCGCGCAGGCCGCGCTGTTGGAGCTCGTCGACGATGCCGAGCGAAAGCGGCAGCTCGGGGCCGACGATGGTGAGATCGGGCTTTTCGGCTTCGGCAAGGCGAACCATGGCGGCAAGGTTCTTGAGGTCGACGGGAATGCATCGTGCAATTTGGGTCATGCCGCCGTTGCCGGGTGCGCAGACGACCTCCGTGACGTGCGGACTGCGTTTGACCGCCCAAGCCAAAGCATGTTCGCGGCCGCCGGAACCAATGATCAGGACTTTCATTTCTTTCCTTCCCAAAAAACTCAATCAAGACCAGAAAGATCATCGGCAACGGAGGCGGGGGAAGTCAAACGGCGCGTCCTCGAATTTGATGAGCTTGCACTCGCCTATACTGAGGCGGGATGCGCCAACGATGCGGCGCGCGAGCCGGTTGCGAGAGCCAAAGTGGTTGACACGCGCATTAAACCGTACAAACAGCAGCAGGCCGAGAAGGCCACGCGAGAGGAGCAGACGCGCGTTTTCCGGCGCAACCAGGTGTTTGGCTTGCTGATTTTGGCGGCGGCGATCTGTCTATGGTGGCTACTCCACACAAATCCGAAGTGGATTTTTCCGACGGGGTGGTGGAGGTGGTAAGTCCTGCGCGGACGGGTCCTTCGCGGACGACGAATCCTTTGGAGGAAAGTATCGCTAGTAGGAGCAACGCGAATTGCGAGGCGCTGCCACTGGTTGTGATTCTGCTCGGGCCGACGGGGAGCGGGAAGACGGCGCTTTCGCTTGAGCTGGCCGAGCGGTTTCGCGGCGAGGTTGTGAGCTGCGACTCGGTAGCCGTGTATCGCGGAATGGAGCTGGGCACGGCCAAGCCAACCAAAGAGGAGCGGGCGCGCGTGCCGCATCATTTGATTGATGTGGCGGACCCTAATGAGCCGTTTACAGCAGGCGAATACAGCCGACGGGCGGGGATGGCACTGCGCGAGATTGCCGCGGGCGGACGATTGCCGGTTGTGACCGGCGGAACGGGGCTTTATCTGCGTGCGCTGACCGAGGGATTGTTTGCGGGGCCGGGGCGGCAGGAGTCGTTACGGGCCCGGCTCTGGTCCAAAGCGCAGAAGCACGGAAGTGCCGCGTGGCTGCATCGCTTGCTGCGCAGGCTGGATGCGACGACGGCAGAGCGCATTCATGCCAACGATATTGCGAAAGTGATTCGCGCGATTGAAGTGTGCCTGGCGGCGCGGAAGCCAATGTCCGAAGTGATGGGGCGTGATCCGCTGACGGGATTTCGGTTGTTGCGGATCGGGTTGAACCCGCCGAGGGATGCGCTATATCGAAAGTTGAACGAAAGATGCGCAGCGATGTTTGCAGAGGGGCTCGTGGAGGAGACGCGTGGACTGCTTGAACGCTACGGGCCGGTGAAGGCGTTGGACTCGCTGGGATACAAACAAGCGCGCGACGTGCTGGGCGGGACGCAGAGTGTGGAAGACGCGATCAAGGCGGCGCAGCAGGGACATCGCAATTACGCGAAGCGGCAGATGACGTGGTTCCGGCGCGAGCCGGACGTACGGTGGATCGAGGGGTTCGGCGACGATGCGGAAACTTTGCAAGCTGCGACTGCGCCTGTCATCAATGCATCCAATTTAGACTAGGCATTGGTGCTATCCCACCCTAAAACTCTTTGCTTCGCTTCGAGTTTTAGGATGGGGCAACCCTGATCGTGCGGGAATGGAGTGGCCTGTGGCAGAGACAAATCCAGAAACGATTTATGACGTGGCAGTGATCGGCGGCGGGCCGGCAGGTTATACGGCCGCGATTCGCGGGGCGGAGTATGGGCTGAAGGTCGCACTCATTGACGCAAGCCCGAAGCTGGGCGGGACGTGCCTGCACGTGGGTTGCATTCCGACGAAGGCGCTGCTGTTCAACGCGGAACTTTGGGATTACCTCAAGGAAGCCGACGAGTTTGGCATCAAGGGGGTCGAGGCGCGGTCACTCGATTGGACGGCGGTGCTGGCGCGCAAGAACGCGATCATTACGAAGCACGTGAAGGGCCTCGAATTCCTGATGAAAAAGCACAAGATCGCGGTGATTTCAGGATTTGGACGACTGACTGGGCCGGCGCAAGGTGGCGTGCACACGGCGGAAGTTGAGACGAGCGGCCAGAAGAACCCGGTGAAGGCGAAAAATGTGATGTTGGCGATGGGGTCGGAAGCGAAACTGCTGCCGGGATTGAAGGCCGACGGAACGATTCTGACCAACATCGAGATTCTGAGCCTGAACGCGCCGCCGAAAGCGCTGATTGTGATTGGAGCGGGTGCGGTGGGCGTGGAGTTCGCGTCAATTTTCAGGAGCTTCGGGACCGAGGTGACGATTCTGGAGTTCTTGCCGCGCATGGTTCCAGTGGAGGATGAGGAGATTTCAAAAGAGCTGGCGCGAGTGTTCCGCAAGCGCGGGATCGAGACCAGCACCGGAGCGAAGGTAGAGAAGGTAGAGAAGACGGCGGACGGCGTCAAGGTGAGCTACACGGATGCGAACGGGAACCCGCAGGTGAAGGAAGCTGAGAAAGTGCTGGTGGCCGTGGGGCGCGGGCCGCTTACAAGCGGGATTGGCCTGGAGAAAACAAAAGTCGAATTGGAACGCGGGTTTGTGAAAGTGAACGAAGCGCAGGAGACGGCGGAGCCAGGCGTGTTTGCGATTGGGGACATTGTGGCGGGGTTGCCGCAACTGGCGCATGTGGGCGCGATGAGCGGCATGGTGGCGATGGCCAAGATCGCCGGTCATTACTACAAACCCGTCCGGCGGGATCGGATTCCGAGCTGCACCTACACCGAGCCGCAGATTGGAAGCGCGGGATTGACCGAGGCGCAGGCCAAGGAAAAGGGCCACGAAGTGAAGGTGGGCAAGTTTCCGTTCGCGGGGAATTCAAAGGCCACGATTGTGGACAGCCACGATGGATTTGTGAAGGTGGTGGCTGACGCGAAGTATGGCGAGATTCTCGGCGTGCACATCATCGGGCCGCAGGCGACGGAGCTGATTGCCGAAGCTGTTGCGGTAATGGAGCTTGAAGGAACGGTTGAGCACCTGATGTTCACGATCCACGCGCACCCCACGCTGAGCGAAGCGATGCTGGATGGGTACGGCGCGGTGGAGGGGATGGCGATCAACGCGTAATCACCTCCGGCGGAGAAGACGCGCTTCGCGCAAAATGGCCGGTTGGCCAGATTTGCTCGTTACAGCAGCAGTTGCCAGTAGCCGACGTCGATCCATCGATCGAATTTATAGCCGACCTCTTTGAAGTGCGCTACCTGGCGCAATCCGAACTTTTGCAGGAGCGCAACGCTCGCGTCGTTGGGCAGGGAGACGCCCCCCATGACGCAATGAAACCCGCGGCGGCGCAACTCGACGAGGATCGCATCGAGCAGCGCTGAGCCTCTTCCCTTCCCGACCGCAGCCGGATCGAGATACGTCGAAACCTCGACGGAATGGCGATAGGCCGCGCGCTCTCGCCATTTGCGGCCATAGCAGTAGCCCAGAAGCTTTCCGTCTTCCTCGCACACGAGCCAGGGATATGCGCGAGTAGTTTCGAGGATTCGCTGCCGCATCTCGTCGGGGCTCACCGGGACTTCTTCAAACGTGGCCGGCGAATTGAGGATGTAGTGGTTGTAGATGTCCGCAACCGCGGGTGCGTCATCGGGGCGTACGTTCCGAAGCATGGCGGCCTCCAGCAATCGTCTTATGCGAGCGGACCGGTCGTGCGCTGATACGAGCCTTCCAACTCCGTTGACTGGTTGGCGACCAGATTCCTGGCTTTGGCGATGAAATCGGCGAGCGGCATGGAGGTTTGCTCCTGCTTGCCGCGTGTACGCACGTTGACCGAGCCGGCCGACTCTTCCTTGTCGCCAAAGACGAGAATGTAAGGCGTCTTCTGCAAAGCGAAGTCGCGGATTTTGGAGTTCATCTTTTCGTTGCGGGCGTCGGTTTCGACTCTGAGGCCGGCGGCCTTTAGCTCCGCTTCGAGTTTGGCCGCGTAGGCCGTGTGTTTCTCGCTGATGGGAACGAGGCCGATCTGCACGGGCGCGAGCCAGAGCGGGAAGGCGCCGGCGTAGTGCTCGATGAGGACGCCGAAAAAGCGCTCGACAGAACCGAACAGCGCGCGGTGGACCATGACCGGTTGGTGGCGCTCGCCGTCTTCGCCGACATATTCAAGCTCGAAGCGCGCGGGAAGGTTGAAATCGAATTGAACCGTTGAAAGCTGCCAGAGCCGACCCAGCACGTCAACGAGCTTGATGTCGATTTTGGGGCCATAGAAGGCGGCTTCGCCGGGGATGGTCTTATAGGGGATGCCTTTCGCCTTGAGCACGTTGTCGAGCGAGCGGCTGGCGAGGTCCCAGTTCTCGTCGGAGCCGGCGTAGTGGGCGCGGTCGTTCGGGTCCCACGTTGAGAGTTCGACTTTGAACTCGGAGAAGCCGAAGGTTTTCAAGACGGCCTGGGCAAAATCGATGCAGGCAGCGACTTCGCTTTCGATCTGCGAAGGCATGCAGAAGATGTGGGCGTCGTCCTGTGTGAAGCCGCGCACACGCAGCAGGCCGTGCATGGTTCCGGACCGCTCATAGCGATAAACATTTCCCAGCTCGGCGTAGCGCGCGGGCAGATCGCGATAGCTCTTGGGCGAGTTTTTGTAGATGAGGATGTGGAAGGGGCAGTTCATGGGCTTAAGGCGATAGAGCGCATCGTCAAGCTCCATGGGCGTGAACATGTTGGCGGCGTAAAAGCCTTCGTGGCCCGAGGTCTGCCATAGATTGATGCGGGCGACGTGAGGCGTGTAGACGAGCTGATAGCCGCGGCGGAGGCACTCGTCGCGCATCCAGTCTTCCATGACCTTGCGAATGATTGCGCCTTTGGGATGCCAGAAGATGAGGCCCGGGCCAGCGAGGTCCTGAATGCTGAAGAGATCGAGTTGTTTACCCAGGACGCGATGGTCGCGGCGCGCGGCTTCTTCGAGTCGGGCGAAGTGATCGTCGAGATCTTTTTTCGAAAAGAACGCCGTGCCGTAGACGCGCTGAAGCTGCGGATTCTTCTCGTCGCCAAGCCAATAAGCGCCGGCGAGGCTGATGACTTTGAAGGCTTTGACGCGTCCGGTCGAGGGCACATGCGGGCCGCGGCAGAAGTCAACGAAGTTGCCGTTGCGATAGAAGCTGACCTGATCGCCGGGCGCGGTGAACTTGGTGACGAAGTGGGTCTTCATGAAGTCGCCGTCTTTTTCAAATTCGGCGAGGGCCTGCTCACGCGGCTCGTATTCGCGGACGAAGGGCTCGTTGCGAGCGACGACCTCGGCCATTTTGGCTTCGATGGCAGCGAGGTCTTCAGGCGTAAAGGGTTTTTCGCGGTAGAAGTCGTAGAAGAAACCAGAATCGGTTGCGGGGCCGTGGCCGAGCTTGGTCTCAGGAAAGAGCTCGAGGACGGCGGTGGCGAGAACATGCGCGGATGAGTGACGCAGAACTTTGAGCGCGTCGGGATCGTTTTCTTTCACGAGTTCGAGACGCGTGTCGGAGGTGAGGGGCGCGGTGAGATCGACAAGGCGGGGTGCGGCAGCGTCTTCCGCGGCGTACATGGCGGCTTCGTCGGCCGACTGGCCGTGGAATTGGTCATCGCTGGCGCGGTTTTGGACGGCGGCTGCGGTCACCGGAGAAATGCGCGCGGCGATGGAGGCCGCGGCGAGGCGCGGCGAGATGGAGTTGGCGATGTCGAGCGGCGTTGTACCGGAGGGCACTTCGCGAATGGCCCCGTCGGGCAGGTGTACGGCGATCATGTTCGTGCTCATAGGTTTGGTGGAGTCCGCTGCGGCCTTGGAATGAAGAATGATGCGGCCAACACTTGAGGATAGAGGGTTGAAGGCGTGAAGTCGAGGGCCGAGATGGATCTATAAGTGCCCGTTGCGGGCCTTCCGCAGAGCATTTATCAGGGCTAACATCGATCAAGCCGGGATGAAAAGGAAGGGAGAGCAACATTGCATTGGCTTGCGTTGGTCTTCTGGTTCGCGCTCTGTTTTGCAGTGGCAGGCGTTGGCGGACGATGGACAGCCGGCGAAATTACCGGCTGGTACCGTACGCTCGCGCGCCCCGCGATCACACCTCCGGACTGGGTCTTTGGGCCGGTATGGACACTGCTCTATGGGTTGATGGCCTTCGCGGCCTGGCGCATTTGGCTGACGCCGCATTCGACAGTACGAAGTTGGGCTCTGGGGCTGTTCCTGGCGCAACTGGCGCTGAATCTAGCATGGACGTGGATCTTTTTTCGCAAGCATGCCGTCGGAGTGGCGCTGATTGAGGTTGCAGTTCTGTGAACGGCAATTGGCGCAACCGCATTGGCGTTCGGGCGGGTTGAGCTCGACGCCGGATGGCTGATGGCGCCATACCTGGCCTGGGTGAGCTTTGCCACCCTGCTCAATGCGGCATTCTGGCGGCTGAATTAAAGCGAGCCGAGCAGCGCTCAAGAGGTCGGTAGCAGCGGCACGGCTGGCGGATTGGTCGGTGCGCCAGGAGGGCCGAAAAAACGCAAAAGGGCAGGGTTCACTCCAGATGGTGCTCAGGAGCGTTCCCAGCCCTGTTGCTGTTTCGAGCTAGATTCTGCCGGAATCCGGCTAATTCTGTTTAGAGCGGCTGTACGTCAGCAGCCTGCCATCCCTTGGGGCCCTTGACAACGTTAAACTGCACGGCTTGACCTTCCTGCAAGCTCTTGAAACCGCTTGAGTTGATGGCCGAGTAGTGCACGAAAACATCTTCGCCGTTCTGGCGCGAGATGAAGCCAAAGCCCTTCGCGTCATTGAACCACTTCACAGTACCTTGTTCCATTTTGTTCGTATTTCCTGTATTGAATTGCGCTGGATGAATCGGAGCGAACACTGGCAGAATCTTGCTTTTGGGCGAGTACTGCTCACGCCCGAATCGGTTCTAACGCTGACCATATTCTACCATTTTCGTCGAAATAATCAGCAGGAATTGTGTGTTTCATCTCACCAGTTGGTGTTAGGTGTCGGAAGCTATTGAACCGCTGGAGTTTAACGGCGCATTGCCGCCTATGATATGGTGGGGGCGCCATGCGGAAGGATCCCGTTCCCGAATTGCTGGCTCGCGCCACCGAGGCGCTTGAGGCAGAGTTTGCGGCCTTGCCGGGATTTGAGGCCGAGCCGGGACCGGGCACCGGTGAGCTGGCAGCGGTTCTTAAAGAGACGGCGCGACGCCTGGGCGAAAACTATCCCTACTTCCATCCGCTGTATGCCGGGCAAATGCTGAAGCCGCCGCATCCGGTGGCGCGAGCGGCGTATGCGCTGGCGATGAAGATCAATCCCAACAACCATGCGCTGGATGGCGGGCGGGCGAGTTCTGCCATGGAAGTGGAGGCGGTGAAGGAGATTGCCGCGATGTTCGGGTGGAAGGAGTTTCTGGGGCACCTGACGTCGAGCGGGACCTTTGCCAATTTGGAAGCACTGTGGATGGCCGGGCAACTGACGCCGGGGCGGCGGATCGTGGGCTCGGAGCAGGCGCACTACACGCACCAGCGGATAAGCGGAGTGTTGAAGCTGGAATTTGCGGGTGTTGCGGCGGACGAACGCGGGCGGATGAATCTGAATGCGCTGGAAGGCGAGCTGCGCAAGGGCGATGTGGGCGCAGTGGTGGCGACACTCGGTACGACGGCGATGGGCGCGGTGGATCCGCTTGAGGAGATTCTGACCCTGAAGGAGAAATACGGCTTCAGGGTGCATGTCGATGCGGCGTATGGCGGGTATTTTGGGCTGATTGCCCAAGAGCTTGATGAGCCGGCGCGCAGAGCGTACGCCGCGATCGGGCGGGCAGATTCGATTGTGATCGATCCGCACAAACACGGGCTGCAGCCTTATGGATGCGGATGCGTGCTGTTTCGTGATCCGGCGGAAGGGCGGTTCTACAAGCACGATTCGCCGTATACGTACTTCACGTCGAAAGAGCTCCACCTCGGCGAGATCAGCCTGGAGTGCTCGCGGGCGGGAGCGGCGGCTGTTGCGCTTTGGGCGACGCAGAGGCTGCTGCCGCTGGTGCCAGGCGGGAACTTTGCGCAGGGGTTGGCGAAGGGGCGGCGCGCGGCGGCGGAGTTGGACCGGAGACTGCGGGGCGATGCACGGTTTGATGCGCTGGCCGGCGGCGGCCCGGAACTGGACATTGTGGTGTGGGCATTGCATGCAGCGGACCTTCGGAAGGCTTCGGAGCAATCGCGAAGTGTGTTCGACGCATGCGCGCGGCGGGGACTGCATCTGGCGCTCGTGCAACTGCCACGGTCGTGGCTTGGGCCGCGCGACGGCGCGAAGAATGAAGAGGGCACGGTGACGTACCTGCGCAGCGTGCTAATGAAGCCAGAGCACGAAGCATGGACGGGCGAGATCTGGGAGCGGCTGAGCGCGGCGACCGGGGAAGTTATGGGAGGGTGAACATACCTTTTCGCGGAGATGGATAGACATTGGGAAGAAAACGTTATCATGGGCAGGGCCTGGCTTGCTGTTTTCGGCGGCCTGAAAGTCTAAGGGAGAGAACGCGAGAGGGAGTTGAGCAAGATGCACGATCCAGCAATATTTCGTTCCATGCACCGGACACGCTTTGGCGCTGAGCCGGCGATTTTTGTGGCGCCGGGGCGCGTGAACCTTATCGGCGAGCATACCGATTATGCCGAGGGCTTTGTGATGCCAGCGGCGATCAACTTCGCCACGCTGGCAGGGATTTCGCCGCGGACCGATGGGAAGATCGTGGTCTATTCCGAAAACCTTGGCGAGGAAAAGACCTTTGACGCGGCGGCGCTGCCTGCGAAGGGAAGCAAGCAGTGGAGCGACTATCCGATGGGCGTAGTGTCGATCCTCACGGGTGAGGGGCACAAGATTCCGGCGTTCAGCCTGAGCATCTGGAGTGATGTGCCGCTGTCGTCGGGGCTCTCAAGCTCAGCGGCGTTGGAGGTGGCGACGGCGCTGGCAGTGATGTCGCTGGTGGGAGCGAGTTACCCGGGGCCGGTGCTGGCGCGGCTTTGCCAGCGGGCGGAAAATGAGTATGTGGGATCGAACTGCGGCATCATGGACCAGTTCATCAGCGTGAATGGGAAAGAAAATCACGCGCTGCTGCTCGATTGCCGCGACCTGAGCTACAAGCTGGCGCCGATTCCGGACCATGTGGCACTGGTGATCGCGAATACGATGGTGAAGCACTCGGTGGCAGGAGGGGATTATCCGACGCGGCGGCGGGAATCGGAGGCGGCGTGCGCGGTGATCGCGAGCCACCGGCCAGGCGTGCCGTTTCTGCGCGACGCGACGCTGGCGGATTTGGACAAGTGGGGTCACGAGATGGAGCCGAAGAGCTATCTGCGCGCCAAGCACGTGATCAGCGAGGACCTGCGTACGGTGGCGGCGAGCGAAGCGCTGGCGAAGGGCGAAATGAAGGAGCTGGGACGCCTGATGGCCGAGGCGCATCGTAGTTATAGTCAGGACTTTGAAGGCAGCTGCGTGGAGGCCGATGCGATGGTGGCGCTGGCGCAGGATCTTCCGGGGCTGATTGGAGCGCGGCTGACAGGCGGAGGGTTCGGCGGCTGCACGATCAATTTGGTCGAGCAGAGCGAGGCTGGGAAATTCGCCGAGTCGCTTGGCGCGCGTTACGCTGCGAAAACGGGAATCGAGCCACAGATTCACATTTGCCACGCATCAGGAGGGGCACATAGGCTGGAATGAAGCAAAAGGCAGCAAGTTGGCAGGTCAGCGAGTCGGCGTTGCTGAACGGGCTAATCGACTGATGCGTCGGTTTCCCGCCTGCAGCCCCTTGGAATAGATTTGAAAAGATTTATCTGGCACGGCAGAAGCCTGCAAGTAACTGCCACAAAAGAACCATGTTCGCAACTGGGCCGGGACATTTTCCGGCGCGGATTCCTTGCTAAACTTGTGAGGTATTTGCCCCGATGAAATAGGCAACTGATCCGACCTTAGCGGGTTCGAATCAATCTGGGGCTGGCAAGTTGGACGACTGGTTGGCTGAAACAAAAATATATGGAACCCACTCCCTCGAAATCATCCTTGCACGAGACCATTCCTCAATCGGGCCAGGTGGCCTACTTCAGCATGGAGATCGCGATCCGTCCTGAGATGCCCACATACTCCGGCGGACTCGGTGTGCTGGCAGGGGACACGCTGCGATCGGCGGCGGACCTGGGCATTCCGCTGGCGGCCTTTTCGCTTATCCACCGCAAGGGGTACTTCCAGCAGCATCTGGACCCGAATGGCGCGCAGACCGAAGAAGTTCAGCCGTGGAACCCGGCGGACTACTGCACGGAAGAGCCGGCTCGGGTGACGGTTGCGGTGGAAGGGCGCACGGTCACGTTGCGCGCATGGCGGTATGATCTGCAGGGGCAATTCAGGCACGTGGTGCCGATTTATCTGCTGGACACTGACCTGGACGAGAATTCCGGATGGGATCGCGGGCTGACGGATCACCTGTATGGCGGGGATACGAACTACCGCCTGCAGCAGGAGATTGTGCTGGGGATGGGCGGCGTGCGCATGGCGCACGCGCTGGGTTTGCGCATCAACGTCTACCACATGAACGAGGGCCACGCGGCGCTGCTAACGCTGGCGCTTCTGGAGAGCCAGTTGGGTGGCGGCCCGGAGGGCGCGGCCACGGATTCGGACATCGAGATCGTGCGGCGGAAGTGCGTGTTTACGACGCATACGCCGGTTCCGGCAGGGCACGACAGGTTTTCGACCGAGCAGGCGATCCGGATTCTGGGCGGAGAACGGACGGCGCGCCTGGAAAAGCTGGGGTGTTTCCGCGACGGCTTGTTGAACATGACGCTTCTGGCGCTGCGCTTCTCGCGCTATGCCAACGGCGTGGCGATGAAGCACGGCAAGGTTTCGCAGGCGATGTTCCCGGAATTCTCAATCAGCTCGATCACCAACGGCGTGCACGCGCCAACGTGGATCAGCGAGCCGGTGGAGCGCCTGCTGGACGAGGATGTCCCGGCGTGGCGTCGGGACAATTTGTATTTGCGCAACGCGATCGACCTGCCGGAAGCGAAGATGCTTGCGGCGCACGCGCGGGCCAAGGAAAATCTTCTGGCCGAAGTGGGGTCTCGGACAGGTCTGGTGCTGAACCCCAAAGTGCTGACGCTGGGATTTGCGCGGCGTGCGGCGACCTACAAACGCGCGACGCTGATGTTCACCGATCCGGAGCGGCTGAAGGAGATTGCGGCGAAGGCCGGCGGCTTGCAGATTCTGTATGCGGGCAAGGCGCATCCGCAGGACGAGCCGGGAAAAGCGCTCATCCAGCAGGTTGTGGACGAAGCGGCGAAACTCTCGAACAGCGACTTGCGGATTGTGTATCTCGAAAATTACGCATGGGACCTGGGCGCGCAGCTGACGGCGGGCGTGGATGTGTGGGTGAATACGCCGAAGCGGCCGTATGAGGCGTCGGGGACAAGCGGAATGAAGGCGGCGATGAACGGCGTGCCTAGCCTGTCGATTCTGGACGGATGGTGGATTGAGGGGTGCATCGAAGGCGTGACCGGATGGGCAATCGAAGATGGAGCCAACGACGCCGAAGAAGCAAATTCGCTCTACACCAAGCTGGAAACGGCGGTGGTTCCGCTCTACCGCGATACGCCGGAGAAGTGGGCGCGGCTGATGCGCACAACGCTGGCGTTTAACGGGTCGTACTTCAATACCAACCGCATGGTTAAACAGTACGCGCGCAACGCGTACTATCCGGAGCTGCCGCCGACGGCAGTGATGGTTGAAGAGCCGGCGTTCGCAGATTAGTGGTTAGTGATTCGTGATTAGAGCCTGTGATGACTTTCGCGCCGAGCGGAGTCGTTGCCGGCTCTATAGTTTTTTGCGAAGGAACTCGAAGATCCCGTAGCCGATGAGAGAACTGACGAGCGCAATGAGAAAATTCGTTGGCGTAACGATGTCATGCAAGGCAAAGGCAAAGGTTTTGCCCTGGCCGTTGACGCCAGTGAACTCGCCCATAAGCAGATTCGAGTAGAAGAGGAAGACGATAAACGCGACCTCCACAACCACGCGCCAGATGGGTTTGACTCTCGGAGGCGGAGTGAGCAGCGGTGACATGGAGCGATGATACCGGCGGAGATTCGTGCGGCAAAGCGAAATCGGATGGGCGGCGCGGCACTGGGCCTTAGCACGACGCGTAGTTAAATGCCACAACGCCTATAATCTCCATAACGTGCTTCGACGTGAATCAATGCGGCCGCGGTGGGCGCGGAGGATTTCTTCCGCTGCGGCGGCCATCGTTTTTTGCGCATTGTCTGTCGCGGTCTGCGCGCGCGGGCAGGCGAGCGGAGACGCTTCAGAGGCTGGCGGCTCGCAGGTGCTGCTGGTGCTGCCTTTCGACAACCGTACAGGACAGCCGAACCTGGAGTGGTTGCGCGAAGCGGCGGCTCAGATTTTGAGCACGCGCTTTGCTTCGGCGGGGTTCCAGCCCACAAGCCGCGCCGACCGGATGTACGCGCTGGACCACCTGGGGCTGCCGCAGGGCTTTCAGCCTTCGCGGGCAAGTGCGCTCAAGCTGGCGCAGACTTTGGACGCGGATTCGATTGTCGTGGGCAGCTATACGACGGATGGAAGCGGGATTGTGGCCGAAGCGACACTCGTGGACGTGCCCAACCTTCGGATGCTGCCGGAGGTGAGTGCTCGCGGCGAGATGAAGGACATGATCGCCGTGTTTGGCGAGCTGGCGTGGAAGCTGACGAAACAGCTCGACCCCCGGTTCAACGTGGCCGAGGAGACGTTTGCCGCGGCGGGAAAAAACATCCGGCTGGACGCATTCGAGCAATATATCCGCGGAATCACCGAGCCGGACCAGGCCGAACGACTGACGCACCTCGAAAATGCGGTGAAACTGAGCCCGGACTTCGGACCGGCATGGATGGCGCTTGGCCGCGAAGACTACAACGGGCAACAGTACCAGGAGGCGGCCGATGCCTTCGCCAAAGTCGATCACAACGGGCCTGACGGCCTCGAGGCAGATTTTTACCGCGGCCTGTCGCTGATGTTTCTGGGCGACTACGCACACGCGGAGCAGGCGTTTGCCGAGGTTGCGCGCGTGTTGCCGCTGGCCGAGGTGATCAATAACGAAGGAGTGGCCGAGAGCCGTCACGGCAAGGATGGGATATCGCTCTTCATTCAGGCGGCGGCGACCGATCCCAACTCCGCGGACTACCACTTCAACCTGGCGGTAAGCCTGAAACGCGAGGGAAATGTCGCAGGAGCGCTGAATGAGCTGGCGCAATGCTTGAAGCTGCGTCCAAGCGACAACGAGGCGCAGGCGCTGAATGATGCATGGAAGGGAAAGCCCGGAGCCGACGGGACCAACGGAGCGAATTCAAGCGCGGAGCCGCTGGAGAGGATTGTTCGCACATTCGACGAGACCGCCTTCAGGCAGGCGGCGGCCATGCTGGATGAGGTGAACGCCGGACGACTGGCGGCGCTGACCCCGCATGACCAGGCGCGAACGCTTTGCACGCAGGCGAAGGGCTTTCTGGATCGTGGGCTGCTGCTGGAAGCAGAGAGGCTGTATCGGGATGCAGCAGCTGCCGATGGCACGAGCCCGCTGGCGCATGCCGGCCTGGCTGAAGTGAGCGAACGCGGCGGCGATGCCGATGGGGCGCGCAAGGAGGCTCAAGAAGCGCTGGCACTGGGGCCTTCAGCGGATGCGTATCTTGTGCTGGCCCAGTTGGACTTTACGGCAGGGTCATTGGATACGGCGAATACAGAAGCCGACGACGCGCTAAAGCTGGAGCCGGCCAATCGGGCGGCGCAGGATCTGAAACGCAAAATCGAGGCGAAAACGGGAAGGTAGTCGACGCTGCGTGTCAGGGAACAGGGTTCAGCCACCCCAACGAGCAAGAATCACTCGTCGGGGATCCCGGCAGGAATCACTTTTTCTGTGCGGGACTCGAGGACACCGCGTCCAAACCCTTAGAAGCGAGAACGGCGACGCATCGAGCGCGGAAAACCGAGTTCGCGTTCCAGTTGGAAAGAGGCGAGCCATGGAAGACTTCGTTACGAAGAGCCGAATTGCCGCCTGGGCGATGTCGGCGATCCTATTTATCGTTGCAGGTTTTGGATTGAGTGTTTCGGTTTTCGCGCAGCAGCCCGCGCCCGCGCAGCCGATTGTTGACAAGCTGGTTCTGGATGACACAGTTCAACCGGTGAGCGCGGATGAGGTGACGCGGGCTCTCGATCGAGCTAACAGTGACGGCGCCAGTGCGCTGCTGATCGATATGAACACTCCGGGCGGGCTGCTGGAATCGATGCGCGACATGGTTGGCGGAATTCTTCGTTCGCGCGTGCCGGTCATCGTGTATGTAGCGCCTTCAGGGGCGCGCGCGGGTTCAGCGGGGTTCTTCATTCTGGAGTCGGCAGACGTGGCCGCGATGGCGCCCGGTACCGAGGCCGGCGCCGCTCATCCTGTGTTTGAGTTCGGAGGGCAACCGGACAACACCGAAATGCAAAAGGTGGAGAACGACGCCGAGGCGTTTCTGCGCTCGTATACCGCCAAGCGGAATCGAAACACGGATGCAGCCGTGGCGGCCGTCGAATCGTCGCACTCCTACACCGCGGATGAATCGCAGAGCCAGCACCTGATCGATGTGATCGCCAATAGTGATTCGGAGCTACTGAATGCGCTCAACGGGCGCGAGATCACGCGCATGGACGGATCGAAGTTGACGCTGCACCTGGCCGGTGCGCGCATCAACCTGATCAAGCCCACGCTGCGCGACCAATTGCTGGGGTGGCTGGTGGACCCGAATATCGCGCTGCTGTTTTTGGTGGGCGGGGCGCTGCTGATCTATCTCGAATTCAATGCGCCCGGCACCATCGTTCCCGGCGCGCTGGGAACGCTGATGGTACTTCTGGGTGTCTTCGGCTTGAATCTGCTGCCGATCCGCTACACCGCGGTGCTGCTGCTGGTGGCGGCGATGGTTCTGCTGCTGCTGGAGGCGAAGTTTGGCGGGCACGGAGCGTTGGCCATCGCGGGAATCCTCTGCCTGACGTTCGGAATGCTGACGCTCGTGGCGGCCCCGGTGCCGGAGATGGGGATCAGCCCGATTGTGGCGATCAGCGTGAGCGCGGCGTTTGGCGCGATCACCGTGTTTCTGGTGCGGCTGGCCGTGCGCGCGCGAAGAAGGAAGGCGCGCATCGGCGCCGATGCGATGGTGGGCTATCCGGCAACAGCGATGGAAGCCCTCGATCCGCAGGGCCATGTGCTGGTGGAGGGCGAGATCTGGCAGGCCGTTGCGAGCGCTCCTGTGGCGAAAGGATCACAACTGCGCGTGACAGGGCACGACCATTTGATGTTGCAGGTGGAGCCGACGGCGCCCACAAGTGAACATCCGCAATCACAGCAGAGGAGTACAATCCCTGCTGAGTAGTGAAAGGAAGTTCCCATGTCCATTGGCGATATGTCGATTCCGACCCTGGTGATCATCGCCATCGTCGTGCTGTACCTGCTGAACTCGATCAAGATTCTGCGCGAATACGAGCGGGGCGTCATCTTCCGCCTGGGTCGGGTGCTGGGAGCTCCCAAGGGACCCGGCATCATCCTGGTCTTCCGGCCGATCGACCAGATCGTGCGCATTTCTCTGCGGCAGGAGGTGCTGGAAGTTCCGCCGCAAGACGTGATCACTCGCGACAACGTGACGATCAAAGTGAATGCCGTGGTGACGCTCTATGTCGTCGATCCCAATTCCGCGGCCATCAAGGTGGTGAATTACATCTACCAGACCTCGCAGTTCGCCCAGACCACGCTGCGCTCGGTGCTGGGCGAGGTGGAGCTGGACACGCTGCTCAGCCATCGCGATCAGCTCAACCTGCGGATTCAATCAATCATCGACCAGCGCACGGAGCCGTTTGGCGTGAAGGTCATCAGCGTGGAAGTGAAGCAGGTGGATCTGCCCGAGACCATGACACGCGCCATGGCGAAACAAGCCGAGGCGGAACGCGAACGCCGTTCGAAGATCATCCATGCCGAGGGCGAGTTCAATGCGGCGCAAAAGCTGGTGGACGCGGCCGCGCTGCTGGCCACGCAACCCATGACGTTGCAGTTGCGCTACCTGCAAACGCTGACCGAGATTGGCGTGGAGAAGAACACGACGATCGTCTTCCCACTGCCGATGGAGCTGATGTCGATCCTGAACAAGTTTTCGGCGCAGATGAGGCCGGCTGAGAAGCCGTAAACATGCATCTATTGGTTATCGGCCGTCTGCCAGTGGCCCTTTTGTGGTCAGTTCGACAATCGGGACATAGGCCGTCGGCGTGATGCTGGGAATTCTGAAGTCAAGGGCGTTGATGCGAGGATATGCGCGGATATTTTGACAACGACGAGCCGGAAGTTGAGGAACAAGAGGAGCGCAGGCACGACACCGAGGTAACGCTGAGCACGGCTGCGCAGTTGGGGATTGTCTTCTGCCTTTTGCTCATGTGCGGCCTGTGCTTCGGGCTGGGATACTGGGTGGGGCACAAGCCTTCGGCTTCGGCTCCAACAACAGCCGCGACGCAGCCCACCGCTCCGACGGCCGCTCCGGACCAGGAGCCTCTGCAAGGGAACGGGACGCTTCCCAAGCCTTCAGCGGACGCCCAGGTACCCCCGACGCAGCCGCCGCCGGAAAGCGACGGTACGACGCCGGCACCAGCGAGCAATACGAGCCCCGCACCGACGCCGCCCCAGCAGGCATTGGCGGCGACCCCTCCGTCCCATACGCCAGCGAGTTCACCTTCGCCCAAGCCTGCGGCTCCTGCTTCGCCGACTCCCGCATCTGCGCCTCGATCAACGCCGGTTCAGCCGCCAGTCCCAACACGAACAAATGAGCCACGAAACGAACAGACCGCACCGGCGATGCGTCCAGCAAATCCCAGCGCCACGTCAGGGTACATGGTACAGATCGCCGCGGTGTTGCACGCTGAGGATGCCAATGTGCTGGTGAACGCGCTGCGCAATCGTGGGTTCGCGGCAACGGCGCAGCGCATGCCTTCGGATGGGCTGGTGCATGTGCGCATTGGACCGTTCGCGACGCACGAAGAAGCAAGCCGGATGTCCATGAGGCTGTTGGGGGACGGATACAACGCGATGGTGCAGCCGTAGGGCGCGGCGTTCAGCCCTGCATCCACTCCGGCAACCCGGAAGCGATGGCAGCTCGGACCGCTTCTGACAGCTCATCGCGCGTTGCATAGTCCGCGGGGTCGATCGGTGGATGAAACACGATGTGCGCCACGCCGGGGTGGATGCGCTTGCTGTCCACGGGAAGAATCTTCTCGCTGCCAAAGATTGAAATGGGAACGCAGAGCGCGCCGGAGTCTTTAGCAAGATAGAACGGGCCTTTCTTGAAGGGCAGCATGCGGCCGTCGGGCGAGCGCATGCCCTCAACAAATGTCGTGATGTGAAGTCCTGAGGCGAGGACGCGTTGCGCCTCTCCGACGGCGAGCTGCGCCTCCGCTACGTCACCGGTGCGGTCGACCGGAATGAAGTGGGCTAGCTTGAACGCGTAGCCGAGGATGGGGATCTTCATGAGCGAGCTCTTGAGGAAGACCACAGTGCGGCCGGGAAGATTGGACATCAACGCGGGCGCATCGAGATAGGAGATGTGGTTGGCCATGAAGATGCAGGCGCGGCCAGCGGGAATATTTTCCTGGCCTTGGATTTGAATTCGGATGCCTGCGACACGGATGGCGACGCGGGCGATCCAGGAGCCGACTGCATAGAGCGGACCGACGTCGCCGGTGAGAAGCGTAAACGGGAAGAAGATGATCGCTGCGGGAACGGCCAGGACGACGATGGTGACGAAGACGAAGAGCGAAACGAGCATAAGCGGTAAGGACAGGCGGTCAGGATGAGTATGTAAGACGAGTATCGCATTAACAGGTGTCAGGGTTCAGGGATCAGGGGTCAGAGACGTGAGAAACGTCAGGACGTTGGCCTTACATCCGCATCCACTCGGGCAGACCGGAGGCGATGGAGGTGCGCACGGCGCGCATGAGGTCGCCGCGCGAGGCGAATTTGGCCGGGTCGATAGGCTCGTGAAAGATGACGTGGGCTCGGCCGGGATGAATTCGATTGCTGCCCTTGGGCAGGAGCGCTTCTGTGCCGTAGATCGAGACGGGAATGCACGGCGCGCCCGCGGCCATGGCAAGAAAGAACGGGCCCTTCTTGAACGGCAGCATGCGGCCGTCGGGCGAGCGGGTGCCCTCAACAAATGTGGTGATATGGACGCCCTTGGCAAGTACGCGCTGGGCCTCGGCCACGCTGCGCTGCGCGTCTGCGGCGTTGCCACTGCGATCGACGGCGATGAATTCGCCCTGGCGGAAGCCGGTGCCGAGGATGGGCAGGTTCATGAGTGACCGCTTCATGAAGGCAGAGGTGCGGCCGGGAATGATGGAGATGAGTGCGGGCGGATCGAGGTTGGAAACATGGTTCGACATGAAGATGCAAGCGCGGTCGCGAGGGATGCGGTCGCGGCCCGCGACCTGAAAGCGCACGCCGGCGAAGCGGCAACTTGAATACAACATGAAGCGCGTGGCCTTGTAGAGCGGCATCACATTGCCCGTAATCCAGCACCAGGGAATGAAGAGGATGGCCGAGGGGATTCCAAGGACGACCATGTTGGCGATGAAGATGAGCGACCAGATCATGCTTGAACCTTGATGCTACTTTGCAGCAGCGAAGCGCTCGCGAAGATGTGCCGGGAGTTTCTCATATATGCCGTCGAAGCCGCCGTTGGAGAGGATAGCGACGACATCGCCGGGCGCAAGCTGCGGCGTGAGGTTGGCGACGATGGCGTCCGCGTCAGCGAGGAGCTCGGCGGGCGTGCCTGCGTCATTGAGAGCGCGGACGATTTCTTCAGGGTGCAGGCGTTCTTGTTCGGGAACGCGCTCCTGCTGAAAAACGGCGGCAAGAATCACACGATCGGCGAGCGAGAGGCTTTCAATGAGTTCGGGCGCGAGAACCTTGCGGCGAAGAGTGTTGGAGCGCGGTTCGAGTACGGCCCAAAGGCGCCGTGAAGGATAGATGGAACGGAGCGCACGGAGGGTCTCGCGGATGGCCGTGGGATGGTGCGCGAAATCTTCAATGAGAGTGATGCCGTTGATCTCTGCGCGGACCTCGAGACGGCGCTTGACGCTTTTGAATGTGGCGAGGGATTCGGTGATTGGAGCAGTGGGAATCCCGGCGGCAGCAGCGAGGGCAGCAGCGGCAGTGGCGTTGAGGGCGTTGTGCTCGCCGGCGAGGTGCATGCCGAAATCGGCCCAGGCGACGCCGGCACGAAAAACCTCCCAACGCATACGGCCGGATTCGTATCGGAGATTGCGGATGCGCCAATGGGCGGCGTCGGTGAATCCATAGCGTTCGACGGGGCAAAAGGCGTGGCTTACACATTCGGTCACGTTGGGGCTGCCATCGTAGGCAACGATAAGGCCGCGGCGCGGGACAAGATTAACGAGCCGCTTGAACGCGGTCTTAACGGTCTCGAGGTCGGCATAGATGTCGGCGTGGTCGAACTCGACGTGCGTGAGGATGAGCGTAGCGGGAAAGTAGTGGAGGAACTTAGGGCCCTTGTCGAAGAACGCCGTGTCGTATTCGTCGCCCTCGAGGATGAAGTTGGTCGTGGGGCGGAGCTGAAAGCTTGTGCCGAAGTTTTCCGCGACGCCGCCGATGAGGAACGAAGGCTCGAGCAAGGGATTTGTGCGCGCGGCGACCTGGTAGATCCACGCAAGCATGCTGGTAGTGGTGGTTTTGCCGTGGGTTCCGGCGACGACGAGGGATTCGCGACCTTTGAGGAATTCTTCGCGCAGCAGCGCGGCCATGGAGGTGAACGGAATGCGCTCGTCGAGGACGCGCTCAATTTCTGGGTTGCCGCGGGAGAGCGCATTGCCAACCACGACGAGATCGGGTATGGGATCGAGATTCGATTCGGCATACGGCTCAAGGATTGGGATGCCGAGGGCCCGAAGCAGATCGCTCATGGGAGGATAGGCGGCCTTGTCGGAGCCGGTGATGCGGTGGCCCTCAAGCTGGAGCAGCCCTGCGAGCGAAGCCATGGCGGTGCCGCAGATGCCAATGAGATGAATGTGGCGCGGCGATGCGGTCACTTCGCCACCGCCGGCTCGAGGATGCGAAGACTGGCAATATCGCCGACGGTGAGCTCGGCTTCGACGCCGAAGGTGAGCGTGACATTTTCGCGCGAAACGTGGCCGCTGCGGAGGCCGATGGCCATGGGCACGTCGACGCCAACGAGTGCGCTGAGAATGGATTCCTCAAGGAGCGACGGCGGCGCTCCCGGCGATGCGCAATCGAGCATTTCGCCGAAGACGATGCCACGAATGCCGTCGAGCTTTCCAGCATGACGCAGTTGCCAGAGCATGCGATCGATCTGGTACGGCTTGACGCCAGTGTCCTCAAGAAAAAGCACCTTGCCTTCGGTGCTTGGCTCCCATGGCGTGCCGACAAGCGATGCGAGAATGCTGAGACAGCCGCCATACAGGGTGCCGCGCACTGCGGTTGAAGATGCGGCGGGCTTGAGCGTGCGCATGCCCTCCGCAGCGCCAACACTGTAGAGTTCGCCGGCAAGAGCGGCGCGAAAACTTTCGAGGTGCACACGGTTTGGTAGGTAGAAATCCGCCGCGAGCATGGGGCCGTGAAAGGCGGGAAGGCCAATCTCGTCGAGCAGGTGAAGCTGAATGCCGGTGAGGTCGCTGTAGGCAAAGAATGGCTTAGGATGCGCGGCAATCATCTCGAGATCGAGGCCCTCGAGCAGGTAGTTCGACCCGTAGCCGCCGCGAATCGCCATGATGGCGGCTGTGTCAGCATCGGCGAAGGCAGTGTGGAGATCGGCCAGACGCTCGAGGGGAGTTCCGGCGAAGTAGGGTGGCTCGCGCAGAAGAGCGTTCAAAGCAATTTTCGGCGAATACCTCAACGAGCGGAGCTCTGCCAGTCCGCGTTCGACGCGCTCGGGTTTTGCTGGAGATGCCGAGGCGATGATGCTGATGGCTGCATCCGGCGCGACGGACTGCGGTTTGAGGAGGACTCTCATTTCACCAAGCCTCCTGACCAGGCCTCCCCGCGGGCAATGAGCGCGGCTGGGCCAGTGAGATGCAGCACCGTATCGGGACCGTCCCAGGCAACGGTCTGCGCGCCGCCGGGCGCAACCACTTTAAGCGGCGAGAGGCAGCGGCGCAACGCGAGCGCCGCAGTAGCCGCGGCCGAGCTACCCGTTCCGGATGAACTGGTGGGGCCTACTCCGCGTTCGAAGATGCGAATCTCGATCTCGTGCTCGCTCACGACACGCACAAACTCGACGTTCGTCTGATGGGGAAAATCGCGATGCGTGCAGATCTCCGCGCCGATCCCGGCCCAGGCGCGGTGACCTACAGCGAAGTCCGGCTTTTCGACGAGGATGACGAAGTGAGGATTTCCGGTGGAGACTTCGACGCCGATGACCTCAACACCGTCAATCAGCTTGAGCGTGTGCGGCACAAACCGGGGCACTCCCATCGCAGTGGTGAGTTCGACTGCAAACTCGCCTTCATTGCGCACGCTGACGATGCGGCACGTGCGGAGACCGGCATCGGTGGTGATTTCGAGCGTGTCGCCGGGCTTGGAACCAAGCGACTCGGCCATCCAGGCAGCGACGCAGCGCGTGCCGTTGCCGCTGATTTCGGCGATGGAGCCATCGGCGTTGTAGAGGCGGACGCGGCCAGCTTTGGGTCCCGTCCCAGACTCGTTTTTCCAGGCAAAGAATTCAATGCCGTCGGCGCCAATGCCGGTATTGCGCTGGCAGAGTCGGCGCGTGAGAGCGGCAAGATCGTGGCCTGCGGCGGCCTCTTCGGTGACGATGAGGAAATCGTTGCCGCACGCATGAGCTTTGGTGAAGGGAATCAATCTTCCTCCGGAATGCGGACGTGGAGTGGTGCGGCGAATGGTTGAACGAGTTGTGCGGCTTCGAAAATCACGGTTTTTCTTAGCCCGATGCTAACACCGATGAGGGCGTGCAGTTGAGCGCGAGTCGGGGAATGTGCCGAGTGATGCAAGAGCGCGCGCTCAAAAGAAATCGGGGGCGCGATGGAGCCATTTAGTGGAGGCATAAATGGCGGCCGATGGCTGATTCCTGGCGGTAAAGCTGCCGATTAAGGTGAAGTCGGCGCGATGCGCTTTGACGGCCGTGTCGATCTCATCGCCATCGAATGTGACGACGATAGCGGCATGGGCGGCGGGCGCGGCGAGTGCGGAACGATAGATACCGAGGTCGCTCTCATTGATGGTCTGGCGAAGAGGAATTCCGGTGAAGGCGACGATCTCAGGGTAGATGGATGTATCCATGAGCACGGTGGCGTGCGGATCGAGAGTGAGCAAGGACTGGAGTGCCGGAGGAATGGAATCGTCATAGGGCTGGCGCGCATTGGCGTTCTTTGTGCCCTCGACATAGACGATTGGACCAGCATGCAGGATCGCGAAGACGTTGAGGGCGGCGAGAGCAAAGAGGAACGCGAAGGCGAGTTTGGGAAGAAGGGGCGCGATGGCCGGGAGCTTGGATCGGCTGAGTGCGTTGGCAACGAGCTGAGCTGCAAATCCAAGACCAAGGGCGAGAGCGGGCAAAAGCTCAAGGCCGTAGCGTGTGTTGTACCAGGTGTAGGGCCACCATGCAGGGAAAAAGATGGGAACCGATCCGTAGGCGACCGACCATGCGTAAAAGGGAACGGGCAGCCAGAGGAGAAAGGTCCAGGCAATTGCGCGGCGGCGGGTTTTTTCGACGAGCCAAGCGCGGGCGGTGCCGAGCGCGGCGAGTGCTAGAACCATGTTGCCCCAGGAATTGCCCCAACCGGGCGCGGCGACGGAGTCGAGCTCAGAGACTTTGAGATCGAAGAGGAGAGCGACCCACGGGTTGTGCCAGCCGGGATGTGGCGGCCAGCCGGGAGCATTGGCTGCGGTGCGAAGTTCGATGGCTCTTGCCGAAAAGGGGCCGCGCGCGAAGTAGAGCCAGTCGCCAAAGCAGACAGAGTTGTAAGCGAACCAGAGGATCGGCGCGGCAACGATTGCAATAGTGGCAAGCCAAAAGGCCGGCGCAGCGAGGCGTGCGCGATCCCCGGCAGCGGCGCGGCGAAACAGCTCGAATGCGACGCCGGACCATGCGAAGAAGGCGATGATCCAACCGTCGTAGCGGGTAAAGATGGCGGCGACAAGGGCGATAGCGATGCAGATCTGGAAGCGCGTTGTTCGCGCAATGCTGGAGCGCGGCGCGGACGGCGCTGAGTGCGGGTTGGAGCCGGCAGCTGCCGTCTCCTCATCGAGAGCGGCACGCCAGTCGACCAGCCAGACGACGATCCAGATGAATTCGCAGAGAAACAGCGGCTCAGTCATGGCCGTTGTCTGCAAATACAGGAGATTCGCATTGAGGGCAAAGAAGACGAGCGCCAGTGCGGCAGGCGCGCGGTCGAGCCAGTTTCGGGCCAGGCGGTAGATGCCGGCGCAGGAGGCGAGGTATGCCAGGGCCGATGGAATAACTCCAGCAATGCCCGTGGCCCACCAGGAGTAATTCTGCACAAAAGGAAGAAGAAGAATGTGCGGGAGCGGCAGCCACACCGAGCCAAGCTCGGAAAAACGTGGCGTGCGGGAATCGAAGACGCGGCGCGCGATATGCAAATGGGCAATGGCGTCGCCGTAGTTGATCATCGCCCCGTGACGCCAGCTCCAGACGATGGCGACCGCTGAGGCGGCCATGCAAAAGGCCAGGACCACCCAGCCTTCCGCATCGGAGATTTTCTTCTCAGTCAAGGTGCGTGATCTCGCGAAAGACATTGAAGCGCGCGTCGATCTCGCTACGCGAGAGCTGCTGCAGACGCTCAGTGCCGAAGCGCTCGCAGGCGTAGGAGCCCATGACGCTGCCGTAGAACATGGCGTGACGCCAGGCAGCAGGCGTGAGCTCCGGCTGCGAGGCCAGATAGCCGAAGAAGCCTCCGGCAAAGCTGTCGCCCGCGCCGGTAGGATCGATGACCTCTTTGAGCGGAAGTGCCGGCGCCTTGAAAGTGCGGAGCTCTTCTCCTCTTTTCTTGGCCGGTGAGCTGTAGAACAACGTCGCGCCGTACTCGCCGTGCTTGACGACCAACGCATGAGGTCCGAGAGCGATGACGGCGCGCGCGGCCTGCACGAGGTTGTTGTTGCCGGCGAGCATGCGAGCCTCGGTGTCGTTGATGAGCAGAATGTCGAGGCCCTTGAGAACCTCAAGCAGGGCCGGACGATGGTCCTTGATCCAGTAATTCATGGTGTCGCCGGCAACGAGCTTGACGTTGGGCATGGCCTCGCGCACGCGGCGCTGGAGCACGGGATCGATGTTGGCGAGAAAGAGGAATTCGGAGTCTGCGTAGGCGTCGGGGATTTTCGGCTCGAAGGAGGCGAAGACGTTGAGTTCAGTGTTATGCGTTTTGGCTTCGTTCAGGTTTTCGAGATATGAGCCTTCCCAAAAAAAGCTTTTGCCGGCGGTGTGCTCGATGCCGAGCGTATCGATGTTGCGGGCGGCAAAGACGGCTTCCTGCTTGCGGCCGAAGTCCTCGCCGACGACAGCGATGACGCGCACGTTTGTAAAGAAGCTGGCGGCGAGTGAGAAATAAGTGGCCGCGCCTCCAAGGCAGCGCTCGCGGCGTCCGGCGGGGGTTTCGATGGAATCGTAGGCTACGCTTCCGACTACGGTAATGGACATTGGTCTCCTAAATGATTGAAGCCTCTGCTTTGCGGTTCATGGCGCGTAGATGCGGCCATTGATCTTCACGACCGAACACCGGAAACAAAAACGCACACGTTTTTGAGGCGCGATCTCGCTTGTGTCGAGCGAGCGCCATCGATGCAGGCCCAGCCTGCAAAGGAATCCGCCGAGAGAGGGCGCCTCATGCTCCCGATGCGGCCAAAGCCTTGCCAAATTGGAAGCAAGCTGCTGATCGGTCGATGGTAAGGATTTTGATATCGCCGTCATCGTCTCGTCCGAGTCAGCTTTCTGGTCTACCAGCCATTGTATTTGCCGAAGAGCAGCTTGAGGCGCTCTTTGACGGCGGCGGGAACGGCGTCGGGCTGGGTGAGCACTGCGTACTTTGCGGCGGAGACGCAGGAACATGTGCGTTCGCGTGGCATGGCGGCGACGGCGGCTTTGACGACTTTGGCGGCGTTGTCGGCATTTTTGTGGAGCACTGCGACGATCTCTTCGACGGTGACGGCGTCGTGGCCCTCGCGCCAGCAATCGTAGTCGGTGACCATGGCAATGGTGGCGTAGCAGATTTCCGCTTCTCGAGCGAGCTTGGCCTCCTGAAGGTTCGTCATCCCGATCACGTCGGCGCCCCAACTTCGATAGAGGTTCGACTCGGCGCGGGTCGAGAACTGCGGGCCCTCCATGCAAACATAAGTGCCGCCAAGCTTGCCGACGACACCGACCTTGGCGCAGGCATCGAAGGCGGCTTTGGCCACGGTCGCGCAGACCGGATCGCCGAATGAGATATGGCCCACGATGCCGTCTCCGAAGAAAGTGGCGACACGATTAAAGGTGCGATCGATGAACTGATCGGGCATGACGAAATCAGTGGGCTTGTGCTCTTCCTTGAGCGATCCGACGGCGGAGACGGAGACGATGCGCTCGACGCCGAGCTGCTTGAACGCGTAAATGTTGGCGCGGAAGTTGAGCTCGGAGGGAAGGATGCGATGACCGCGGCCGTGGCGCGCCAGGAAAGCGACCTTGCGGCCCTCGAGTTCGCCGAGGACAAAGGCTTCAGAAGGGGAGCCGAAGGGCGTTTCGATGCGCTCCTCATGAATGTTGGTAAACCCGGGCATGGAGTAGAGCCCGCTACCGCCGATGATGCCGATTTCTGCTTGAGACACTTTCAACTCCTCATTGAGCTTTCATCTCTGATCGACGAGCCGGATGGTTTCCAGAAACACGTCGCCGTCGATCATCAAGCTGTGCGCACTGATCTTGTCCATCGTGTCCTGCGCGGTGTGGTGATAGCTGTTGTTGGGCCCGTAATCGAGATCGATGATGTCAATCGACGGCACGCCACGCTGGACGAAGGGCAGATGATCGTCCTCGACCTCCATCTGCTGCTGAAAGAAATAGCGCTGGTAGCCGAACTTTTTGGCGGCTTCGGCGACGTCCGAGACCAGCCAGGGAGCGGAACGGGTTTCCTGCTGAATGTCGAGATCCTTGTCGCCGATCATGTCGGCGAGGATGAAGGCTTTGATCTGATTGAGGGTGCCGTCGCGGCCCCATTTGGCGGCAAGATGACGGCTGCCGTAAGTGGAGTCGGAGGCCGACCACTGCTGAATGGCCTCTTCGCCGTCGAAGAAGACGAGCCATACAGAGTAGCCGTCGAGCTTTTTCGCGGGAGAGTGCGCGGCCTGTTCGCGGAGACGGTCGGCTATGGCCATCAGCAAGCCCGTCGTGGATGCGCCGTCGTTTGCGCCGACGAAGTTGATGGTACGCAGCGGGTAATTGGTCTCATAGTGCGAGGCGAGCACGACGATGCCGGGCTTGGTGCCCGGAAAACGCACGATGAAGTTGCACATCGGCACGGGCCCGATGGGAGTGTCGGCGGTGAACGTGTCCTGCTCCAGCTGGTCGTGGTCGCGAAGGAAGTGGCTGCGAAGAAAGTCCTCGGCTTTCACGTGGCCGGGGCCGGTGGGCCAGCGCGGGCCGATGGCCGCGAACTCACGCGCGTATTCGTAGGCGGCGTTCCCATCGAAGTGCTGAGCGGGTGCGGCGAGCGGAGTTAAGAAGAGGAGCACTGCCGTGACTCTTGTCCAAGACCGGGAAAGACTCATCCCGCAGCCTCCTTTTTCTTTCTGCGGGCGGGGTGGACCCACCAGGCGACGCCAATGCCGATGAGGTAGAGAGCCAGCATGGGAACAGCGTAGATGCACATGGTGCCAGGATCGGGGCTGGGGCAAATGATGGCGGCAACCAAAAAAACGGCGAGGATGGCGTAGCGAATATTTTTCCAGAGGAACTTCGGGCTCACGATGCCGAACAATGCGAGGAAGAAGATAAGAATAGGCAGCTCAAAGCTGATGCCTAAACCCAGAATGATGGAAAGGAAGAAGCCGGTGTACTCCTCGATGGTAACGATGGGGTTGAATTTGCTGCCAAAGCCGATGATAAGTATCTTGAGCGCACCGGGAAGGACGAAGAAGTAACCGAAGCTTGCGCCGGCAAGAAAGAGACCGACGGTAGCCGTCATGAAGGGAATGACAAAGCGCTTCTCTTTTTGGTAGAGTCCGGGCGCGATGAACAGCCACACCTGATAGAGGATGAAGGGTGAAGCGATGATGGCTCCGCCGATGAGCGAGACCTGGAGATAAAGGTTGAGCGGATCCATGGGGTGGGTGTAATTGAGCTTCATGCCAAGCTTGGTAAGTGGGGCCTGGACAAAGCCGTAGAGACGCTCATGGAAGGCGTAAGCGACGATGAAGCCGATGCCAAGGTAAATAGCGGAGTGGACGAGGCGCTTGCGCAGCTCCTCGAGGTGCTCCATGAGGCTCATGCCGGGGAGCTCGGCGCGCTCGGTAATGGCGTTGCGCGCTTTATCGATGGCTTCCAGCGGGTCAACCATGGTGAGCAGCCGGCTCCGATCTTTCGGCTTCAGGGAAGAGGTTTCCCTGGGTTTTAGCAGGCGGCTCGGCGGCAACGGTCTCGCCAGTGGATGGAGGCTGAATGTGCGGGACAGCCGCGGATGCGACTTCGGTTGGTTGGGTAGCGGGCGTCGCTGGCTCCGCTACAACCTGTGCTTTCGCTTCGATATTGGGGTCGGTCCCTTCAGAGTGGGGACTTTCCGCTAAAAACGGAGCGGCGGCTTGCTCGGTTCCGGGGGTAGGTGGCGGAGTTTGTGAGGCTGTTGCTTCGAGCTGTGCCGGCGGCGGGGCGGCGGCGAGAGCGCGCTGCCTTCCTTCTTCTTCCTTCTTGCGGCGATCAGCCTCTTCGGAAGCGCGCAACTCCTCTTCCATCTGGAATTTGAAGTCGTTGGATGCCTTGCGAAATTCATACATTAGCTTGCCAAGCTGGCGACCGATCTTGGGAAGACGTCGGGGCCCAAAAACCACCAACGCGAGGGCCATGAGGATGAGCGTGTCCCACATGCTCAACGTGGCGAGCTGAATTGGCGGCGGAGATCCCATGAAGGATCATGATACCCGCGGTTACGTGGCGCCCACAAACGCCTGTGATCTGGCTCATCTATCTGGAAACGGGATGAGTGGTCGGATGCCGATATATTTCAAGCTTACTGAGACTCAGATGGAACGCCCGAACGGGTGCCAATCTGACACAGTTTTGGTTTTGAATTCCCGCCATGGTCTGCCTTCGGGTGCGATTTTGTTCGGTCGCGCCAAGAAGAGTCGATTCCAGTGCAAGGATCGACAGTGGATGAAGTGTGCCAGGTAGCAGATTTGGCCCTTCTTCCCCTCAAGGGAGACGACGTGGGGAATTTATCGAGAGTTCTCTTTGTTGGCGGATGCCACTTGAATGGCTTTCCGGTGGGGGCACAATTTTCGTTCCCGCATGTGGCCTTGGGATGCCTTTCGAACCCGGACAATACGTCTCTTGACGTTCTGCCTCTATCAAACCTTCGCTCAGGCCCTCAGATTCTGGCCGCGTGCCGGGAATTGAAGCCGGACGTGATCGTCTTGCAGCTTGGTCACTATGAAGCGCCGAAGCCCTTGAAAAAGACTTTGGGGCTGGGTGGCAAGAAAAAAGACAGAGTCAAGAGAGCGACTGAGGTCTGGCAGCCTGAGCCGGAGATGCAGTACCGGCCCGCCCTCTTCATTACGCCGATTGAACTCCGAAGAATCGTGGCAGCTGGCATGATCGCTGCTCTCGGGAAAAAAAGGAAGATGTTCGATCCCGCGGCCATTGCCGATTCTCTCAATTCGATCCTTTTGAGTTTGAAGGAACTGCCCTTGCGAGGGATCGTTTTGGTTGGGCCGTTCTCGACGCCGGACCCCCTTACGCGCTTCTGCCGGCGAAGGGTGGTACCGATCTTCGAGGCAGCAGCAGAAAAATAGGGCTGCACTTTCGTCGACATCTTCTCATTTCTCGAATCCTTTCCAAAAGGAAAAGCATTCCGTGCAAATTTCGCCGACTACGAACATTTGAGCGTTTTGGGACACCAGAGGGTGGGCTGTTTAGTGGGAGCAGCCCTCTCAAGGGTGACGGAACAGTCGACGGCGCCCGAAACCGAGCCATTGAAGGCCAAGCCAATCAAGGAAGCCAGGCCGGAGGGACGGCTTGGTTGGGCAGGTCAGCCTGCGGTTGCGCGGCGCTCCCAATCGGTTGGCGCTGCCTGACTGTGGCGAGCGGCGACGCAATAAGGCGGCTGGGTCCCGATGGTTTCAGGCCGTGTGGACGAATCTTCGAGTCTTGACACAGAATGTTGCAAGACGAGGGCAATCAGAAAATCTGATTCGCGAAAGCCGCTCCATTTCATCAAATCTCAATCTTCCCAGCCCGCATTTTGCCGGGACGCGGTTCCCATACAATGAATGTGGGCTCCAGGCTTCAAGCCGCGAAATTCTCCCCACGCCACCCGCGCGACCCTATGAAGATGCGTTGCAACCGACTGCGAACCGTCGCGCTGATGCTGCTGCTGCCGATATGCGCTCCAAGGTACGCGGCTGCGTATTCCCTGCTCACGCACGAGCAACTCATCGACCTCACGTGGAACGACTCGATCGTTCCCTTGCTGAAAAGCCACTATCCGAATCTGACGCCCGCCGAGCTGGACCGCGCGCGCTCCTTCGCTTATGGCGGGTGTGCGGTTCAGGACATGGGGTACTACCCATTCGGCGACGGGTTTTTCTCGGATCTGACGCACTACGTGCGCACTGGCGACTTTGTGCTGGCGCTCTTCCGCAACGCGCACAACGTCAATGAGCTGGCCTTTGCGGTGGGCGCACTGTCGCACTACATTGGCGATTCCATTGGGCATTCAGAGGCGACCAATCGTGCGGTTGCGCTCGAATTTCCCAAGCTGGCGGCGCGCTACGGGGCGAGTGTGAACTATGCCGAAGGCCGGCACCAACACGTGCAGGTGGAATTCGCTTTCGACATCGATCAGATTGCGAAGCATCGCGTGGCGCCACTGGAATATTTGCGTCTCATCGGGTTCAGGGTTCCAACGCACCAGCTTGCGTTGGCGTTCTATGAGACATACGGGGTGACCTACGATTTCGGCGTAGGCGCTCGGCATAAGTTCGACGTGGGCGAGTACCAGTTCGCGACGCGAAAGTTCATTCCCCGCGTGGCCTACGCGGTCGTGCTCATGAACCGCGGCCATGAAGTGTTGGAGCCGGATACGGCAGATGCGAAAGAAATTGAGAAGGAATCGGCAGAGACGGCGGCGCTCTACGATTGGGCCGCTTATCGCAAGAAAGCCGGCTTCGAGACGCATTTCATTGCGTGCGTCCTCCGCATTCTTCCCAAGGTGGGTCCGCTGTCGATGGTCGCAATCCGGGGCCCAAGCCAGGCGGCCGAGGCCGACTACATGCACAGCCTGGTCTCAGCCACCACAGCGCTTCGCAATCGCCTGGCACTTTTCACGCCTACGGAAGCACGGCAGGAGCGGCCCGTAAATGCAACGGCCTCAACTGAAGATCCATTGGGTCCACCGAACACACAGCATCCCTTGCCCAATCGCGACCTGGACACCGGGCAAGTGGTCAAACCCGGAGGCTATCCATTGACCGACGAGACCTACGCCGCGCTTTTGCACCGCCTGACGCGCGACCCGAATCAGCCGATTCCCCCCGGGATCAAGAGCGATGTGCAGGCGTACTATTCCAACCCCGACGCCCCAATCACGACGAAGCGAAAGCCCCACGCATGGGCTCAGGTGCAGACGGACCTGAAGACGCTGGCCACAATGCCTACGAGCACCGCCCCCACACCGTACCCCACCTACGGGGAGCCGGACCGACCATCAACAACGAAGTAGGTAGCCGCTACTTGACATCAGCCGGGTTGGTTTTCGGCAACAAGATAGGTTGGGCGGGACGCGCCGATGCGGCGACGGCTGGAGCGCGCATCGACTGCGGATGATCCGCAGGCGCCTGGTGCATCGTCACAATGACGGCTTCAGCGGATTTAGCTCCCGCGCAACGGTAGGAGTGCGGCGTTCCGGCGTCGAAATAGACGGCATCGCCGGGGCCGAGCTTAGCCTCCTGTTCCCCGTGACGCAGCGCCAGTTCACCCGCAACGACGTAGAGGAACTCGAATCCCGTGTGCATGTGCGACCTGGGCTCAACATGGTCAGCCAAGGGAATGAACTCGGCAAAGTAAGGATCCATGTGCCGGTCGGCCACCATATAGCCGAGGCTTTCAAAGGTGTAGGTAGGCGGCTCCACGCCTGTTTGCGGAATGCGCACTCGGTCTTTCTTGCGGTGCACGCGAAAAATCGGCGACGGCTCGGTCTCAAAAAAGTACGAAAGATCTTTGGAAAAGACCATCGCGATGCGCGCCAGGTTGCGGAGCGTGGGCACCACGCGGCCCGTCTCCAACTGCGAAAGGAAGCTGGCTGAAAGGCCAGTGTGCTTGCCGAGATCCACCAGACCCATCGACTTTTTCAGGCGCAGGCGCCGGATGCGCTCGCCCAGATGCTTCTCGGTAATGAAGCGCTCGGCGGTGTCGGCATCCGCCATGGTCTTGTGCATCTCCTCGTCACCGTTTGCCTCGACCCTATTTGTCTCGACCTGATCGGTCATAGCCGCTCCTTACGAAGCTAGGATGCATGTCAGCGGCATTTGTTGTCCAATCAAAACAATTTCTGGTAGCACGAAATTGCCCAGCTAAGGGGCGAGCGCAGTGCCGCTCTTCGGGAACCGCGCTATTCTGGAGAGTCAGGCCGCCCCAGCCGCTAAAGGAAGCAAGATGCCCGAAGAAACCGCTCCCGTTGCCCCCGAGACTCCAAAAAACGATCCTCCTGTTGCGACCATTGCCGAGATTGGGCGGCACGAGGGGCAATCTGTGACCTTGCAGGGGTGGCTTTACAACTCGCGCGAGAGCGGGAAGCTGCTGTTCCCCATTTTCCGCGATGGAACGGGTTCCATCCAGGGAGTGGCGCATGTGAAGAGCGTGACGCCGGAAGTCTTTGAAAAGCTGAAGGGGTTGACCCAGGAGTCGTCGGTCATTGTTACGGGGAAGGTGCGTGCGGACAAGCGCGCGCCGGGCGGGTATGAGCTGGACGTGGAAGACGTGCAGGTGGTGCAGCGTGTGCCGGAGTCGGACCCGTACCCGATCACGTTGAAGGAGCACGGGGTCGACTTTCTGCAGGAGCGGCGTCACTTGTGGGTGCGCAGCCCACGGCAATCGGCTATTTTGCGCATTCGCGCGGAGATCATGCGGGCAGCGGCAGAATACTTTGATTCGAATGGGTTTATCCGGACCGATCCGCCGATTCTAACGCCGGCAGCGTGCGAGGGCACATCGACGCTGTTTCCGGTGGACTATTTCGGCGATCCAGCATACCTGACGCAGAGCGGGCAACTCTACATCGAGTCGACGGCGCTGGCGCTCGGCAAGGTCTACAGCTTCGGCCCGACCTTCCGGGCGGAGAAGTCAAAGACGCGGCGGCACTTGACGGAGTTCTGGATGATCGAGCCCGAGGTGGCCTACATGGACCTCGAAGGGCTCATGGAACTCGCGGAGAACTTCATCTCGCACATCGTTCAGAGTGTCGTAAAGAACCGCGCGCCGGAGCTGCACGTGATCGGACGTGACTCTGCGAAACTGGAAGCGATCAAAGCGCCGTTCCCAAGGCTGCGCTACGACGAAGCTGCGGAGATGCTGAACCAGGCGTACAAGGATGGCAAGCTGGAAGCGCCGTTCGAATACGGAAACGACTTCGGCTCGCCCGACGAGACGTGGCTGAGCTCGCAGTACGACCGGCCGGTGATGGTGCACCGCTACCCGGCTGATGTGAAGGCCTTTTACATGGAGCCAGACGCGAAGGATCCGCGATACGCATTATGCGTGGATGTGCTGGCGCCGGAAGGATACGGCGAAATCATCGGCGGGTCGCAGCGCGTGTCAAGTTACGAACTGCTGAGCTCGCGCATTGACCAGCACAAGCTGCCGCGCGCGGCGTTCGAGTGGTATCTCGACTTGCGCCGCTACGGTAGCGTGCCGCATTCGGGCTTCGGCATGGGCATTGAGCGCCTGGTGGCGTGGGTGTGCGCGCTGGACCACGTGCGGGAGACGATCCCATTTCCGCGAATGCTGAACCGGATGTATCCGTAAGACAGTTCGTACTTCACAGTTCGCAGTTGTCAGCGATCAGGAACAGTCTGGCTCACTGCCTCCAGAAGATTGGCCGCAAGCTCTCACTACGATTTCTTGCGCGGCACCTTCGCACCTTGCTTACGGGCCTCTGAAAGGCCGATGGCGATTGCCTGCTTGCGGCTCGTCACCGTTTTGCCGCTACGGCCGCTTTTCAGCTTGCCGCGCTTGAATTCGCGCATTTCGGTCTCTACCTGCTTTCCGGCCGCAGGACCGAATTTTCTCTCTGAGGGTTTTTTCTTCGTCGTCATCAATGAATCTCCTTGTCGAGGATGGATCTCGCGCTGATCTGCTCGCTCGTCGCGAGGCGAAGCGACGCAGAGCGAAGTTTCCAGCATGCGTTCAACATGGTCTGATGCATTTTTCTTCCGTTGCGGCAGCGGCGATGGGTTCGTGCGATCGACGCTTCGCGCGGTAGATTGAAGCTTGGGGGCGATTGTTTCTTGAGCGAGACTCGTACACGGAAGCAAAGTGGACCAAGGCGGACGAGGCCTCCCGCTCCGGGGTCGAAGATCCGCCGCAGTGGCCCGCGAAGATTGCGCATCCGGCGGCAGCCGCTGGGA
Source organism: Occallatibacter sp. (assembly GCA_049518955.1). Taxonomy (GTDB): domain Bacteria; phylum Acidobacteriota; class Terriglobia; order Terriglobales; family Acidobacteriaceae; genus Telmatobacter. Next base: position 10,277 of record JBEKRG010000008.1, on the reverse strand, counting down.
TGGATGGGACACGGAATCCTCGTGTGCGCGGCAGTGGTGGCGGCGCTCATTGCATGGGCGGCAATCGCGCGGGCGCTCGCGCCCAAAGGGAATAACACACAGGAACATTTTGATGTGCTGATGGTGCTCGGAAGCCCGGCGGATGCGGACGGGAATCCAACGCCGATCGAACTTGCGCGCGTGACTGAGGCGGTGAACGAATACGAGCGGGGCGTGGCGCCGAGGATGATTATCACGGGCGGTTCGGCGCACAACCGGTTTGTGGAGGCCGACGTGATGGCGCGCGTGGCCGAGGCGCAGGGGATTCCGGCGGGCGCGATTGTGGAAGAGCGAACGGCGTTGAACACCATGGAAAACACGTGCGATTCGCTCAGGATCATGCGCAGCCACGGATGGGATTCGGCGGAGGTGATTTCAAGCGCGAGCCATTTGCCGCGGGCAGGGCTGATCCTGAGCCGGCTGCCCTTGAAGTGGCGGACGCACGCGGCGCCAGGGCTCGAGCCGGAGGGGCCGTGGACGAACGGAGCGATGACAGCGATGGAGATCCTGAAGACGGTGCGCTACCTGGTATGGGCCCGGCAGGTGGACAAGTGCGAAGTGCAGTGATGAGTGGATAGCGGATCGTGGTGCGGGAGAGAGGCGGGTGGTCATGCAAAGAAAAATGACGGGAGTTATTGCTGTTCTTTTTGGGGCGCTGGTCTTCGCGCCGCCATCCAGCCATTCCCAGAATCCGGTGGCACCGCAAAGCTCAGCGGCGCCTCATAACTCAAATTTGCCGCTCTTCTTTATGCAGCCGCCGGAAGTCGCTATCGGCGTGACCCGTCACCCGTTCCACGCCACGGTTAGTGCCGATTGGAGTTTGGCTGTGCCGGGCGGAGGGTCACTTCACCGCGAAGCGAAAGGGAACATTTGGCGAGACGCTGCAGGAAATGTAAGACTCGACGACTCGGAGATAAGCAGCGGTTCCGCTGCAAGCGATTCGCGTGTGTTCGGTACTTTGCTCATTACGCCGGATGGGACGCAAACCTCCTGAGGTAGTGGCACTACAAGAGCGCTATCCATAAATCCCGGGCATTTTGGAAACACCGCGATCAACTATTTCGAGGACATTGCCATTCCGAGCGCATTCGGATTTTTTCGCCGCTCTCTGTATAACTGCCGCGCGGGCGGCGTCACGTGCCAGAGCGCACCATTGGGAGAAAGGGTCATCAACGGTATTCACGCCACAGGAACGCGATACACGGAGTTGATACCCGGGGCGAAAGTCGGGTCAGAGAAGGACATCGTGGTTACACGAGATGTGTGGATCGATCAGGAAATGAATGTCGTTGTGCTGATTGAAGGCGTAGACCCGCTCTCCGGGAACTTCAGAATGCGGCTCTCAGGAATTGCGGCACGAGACCAGAAAAGCGATCTGTTTGAGGTTCCAAAGGAATATAGAGTCAGGGACATTACTCCGCCCAGTGTCCTTCCTGACGTTCGATGAGGGTCTCGGCTCGCTGCCCTTCTTAGCCGGGCTTTGGAACCGGAGGGCTTGAGATCGATCAGACGGGCGGGGCGATTGCGAGTCTAAGAAGGAATGCTTGTTCGCCGCGTTGTCCGCCCTCGGGGGGCTCCTGTAAGCTTGTTTATGATGCATCTCCCAGTCAAGTTATCTGCAACGATTGCCGTTGTTTTCACGATGTGTGTGTGCGCGGGAACGTGCGTGCAGGCGCAAGATTCGGGCGCGCAGCAGCCGAGCTCCCAGCCGCAGCAGGGCTCGTCCTCTTCATCGCAACAAGCGCCGCCACAGGGCCAGCCAGCACAGACTCCCGAGTACGGGGTCTACACGGCCGTCGATCCGCTGGCCAGGGTTCGCTATGACAACCGCTACGACATGTCATTGGGTTTCGCGTACGACCACATGAAGGCGGGGCCGACTCTGCTGCAAGGATCGAACCTGGGCGGGCTGGACATGGAAGGCTCGTACTGGCTGACCAGGAACTGGGGTATCGAAGCAACGGGCCGGGGATACATCGGGACGAGCGGCGCGGCTCCCAATTCCGAACTTGCGCCTGACGGCAGCCAGATCGTGATCCGGGGCCCCGTGGTGAAGCAGTACTTTTTTGTGGGCGGAGCGGAGTGGCTGGGTCCGCATAACAAGCACGGTGCGCTGATTGCGCACGCCATGTTCGGCGGGGTGTACGGGGACTTCCAGAAGGACCTGCGGGGAGAGCCGCCTGAAGTGGTGGGCTTTTACTACAACCAGCTTGCTCCGGCGGGGATCATCGGCGGGCATATGGACCTGAACCGGAACGAACATTGGGTGTTTCGCATCACGCCCGACGCGGTGATGACCCACTACACGTTCAGCGACGCGCCACACTCCCCTCTTAGCTACGGGCAATACGACGTGAACTTTGCCATCTCAGTAGGACTGGAATACAAGTTCACTTCGATCAAGCGCTCGACCAACAAGAAGACGAACTGGAAATCGGGCTGGTAGGCAAAGACAGCGGAGCTAGCGGAGTTCGTTCCCACCCTTCGCTTCGCGAAGGATGGGCCACCCAACGCAAAGAGGGCCAACCGTTCGGCTCGCGGCATCATCAGGAAGATAGCGGGGCTGCAAAGTGCATTGGTATGTGTGGTATTCTCCTGCGTTCAGCGGCGGGGAAGGGAAAGTGCCGCCTGAAAGGACACCGTTTCAGACAGCGGCGCTTCCCAGCCGCGCCGGGATATCCGGGCCAGAGGTCAATTCAGGATGGGTGCCTGATGGATATGAAAGACACATTGGCCGTATTGCTTGCGGGCGGAGCGGGAGAACGGCTTTTTCCGCTTACGCGTGACCGTGCCAAGCCCGCAGTGCCGTTTGGCGGGCACTATCGCATCATCGACATCACGCTCTCGAACTGCATCAATTCCGGGCTGCGGCGGGTGTACATCCTGACGCAGTACAAGGCGCTGAGCCTGAACCGGCATATCCGCGAAGGCTGGACGGGCGTCGTGGCGCAGGAACTGGGCGAGTTTTTCGAGCTGATGCCGCCCATGCAGCGCACGGGAGCCAACTGGTACATGGGGACGGCGGACGCGGTGTACCAGAACCTCTACTCGATCGGCAGCGAGCAGCCGGCGCATGTGATTGTCCTCGGGGGCGACCACATTTACAAGATGGACTACAGCCGGATGCTGGCGTACCACAGGGATTCGGGCGCGGACGTAACGCTGGCGACGCTGCCCGTTTCACCCGACGAGGTTTCGCGGTTTGGAGTGGTGGAGGTGGGCAGAACGGGAGAAGTACTGGGGTTCCAGGAGAAGCCGGCGTCAACCAGCATCCGGTCGCCGTTCAATCCCGATGCCGTGGATGCGTCAATGGGGATATATATCTTCAACACCGAGACGCTTCTGAAGGCCCTGATCGCGGATGCGGACGACACGGAATCGAAGCACGACTTCGGCCACAACATTCTGCCCAAGCTGCTGGGACAGAAAAAGATGATGGCCTACAGCTTTGTGGACGAGAACAAGAAAGAGGCGCTCTACTGGCGGGACGTAGGGACGCTGGACGCGTACTACGAAGCCAATATGGATTTGTGCTCGGTGTCGCCGGTGTTCAACCTGTACGACAAGAGCTGGCCGATCCGCACGCGGCAACGGCAGTATCCGCCGGCGAAATTCGTGTTCGGGGAGCCGGGCCGTTCAGGCATGGCGGTGAACTCGATCATCACCGCGGGCGTGATCATTTCGGGCGCGTCGGTTTACAACTCGGTGCTGTCACAGGACGTGCGCGTGAATTCGTACTCGGATGTGGACCAGAGCATCATCTTTTCGCACGTGAATATCGGGCGGCACTGCAGAATCCGGAGAGCGATCATCGACCGCGACGTGCACATCCCGGAGGGTACGGTAATTGGGTACGACCCGGTCGAGGACAAGCGCCGGTATTTCGTGACGCCGTCGGGGCTGACGATCGTGACGAGGGATGCGTCGATGTTCGAAAATCCTGTCGACCCGGAGTTTGGGCAGGGCTATTCGGTCGAGTAGACGGCGCTTTCGGACTCAGCTGGATTGCGGCGGATCGCAAGTTGGGGAAGCTGCTGCGGGCAATTCGGGGCCCTCATACTCGAACTTGCGCAAATTCCTGAGGCACTCGGTGAGCGCACCCATCAGGGTCTCGGCCCAGCCGCAGGGCTGGAATTTCGCCGTCTTCTGATTCAACTCAAGATCGGCCACTGCGAAGAATTTCATGTCGGTGGTTTTTGCCGAGGCAAATTCCTTCACCGTGATGCGCGCCTCAACCTCGCCCGAGGCATGCTTTTTCTTGATGGAGAAGAAGTGCAATCTGGCCAGGGCTTCCGAGGGATCCTTCTCAACGAACTTCCAATCTTCCACGTTTTGACCTCCGTTTCTGCACAGTTTACGGTGCGAGCCGGAAGATGGGGCGGTTTTCTTGCGAAGCCAGGGGAATTCTTCTCTAGGCGGAGCAGCACGCGTCCAGGGCCGGGAATTGCAAATGGAGTCGGCGGAGGGGATTTCCGGAAAGGAACCAAAGGACTGTGAATTCCGTATGAACAATCCATGGAGTGCGTGGGTGCATTAAGCTGGAGCGGGGCAGGTTGGGGTGCCGCAATGGCACGCTGCGAAGCCCGGGACCCGGCAAAAAAACGGCCGAGGGCCCAGGAGTTTTCCGCCGGGGCCTTGACTGAGGTGCCGGCGAGCCGCGCAGCGCGCGCGGAGGTGAGACCGCTGGAGCAAGACTCGTCGAATATCGTCCACCGCTGCATGGATGGAGATTCAGGCGCATGGGCCGAGATGGTCCGCACGCACCAGAAGCGTGTGTACGGGCTGTGCTACCGGTTTACGGGGAATGCGGCGGACGCCGAAGACCTGACCCAGGACGTTTTCCTGAAGATTTACTCGAATCTGGGCAGTTTTGACGCCACACGCGGCAGCCTGCCAGTGTGGATTACCACCATGACGCGGAACCTACTGGTGGACAACTTCAGGCGGACGCGCAACCAGAGGGCGACCGGCTCGCTGGATGACGGGTGGGACCAGACAGAAGAACTGAAATCGGCCGACCGGCTGGTAGCGGCAGGACCTTCTCCGCACGAGTTTGCGGCGCGCAAGGAACTGGCCAACATGGTTCAGGGCGCGCTGGCGAAGGTGAGCGTGGAGCTGCGGGAAGCGGTGATCCTGAGAGACCTTCAAGACCTTGATTATAAAGAGATTGCACAAGTATTGGCGATTCCCGAGGGAACGGTGAAATCGCGCATCAGCCGGGGCCGCGCGGAACTTGCAAGGCTCCTGGAACGTAACAAGCTGGAGGTGATGTAGCGATGACAGAGCGCACACAATTTCCGAATTCTCCGGCCTGCGGCGCGTGGGAGACGCTGCTGGCGGATGCTCTGGACGGGCTGTTGAAGCCCGAGGACGAAGCGCAGTTCGCGGCGCACAAGGCCACCTGCGCAGCATGCGCGGCGCTTTATGAGGAAGCGCGAAAGGGGCGCGAGTGGCTGGAGTTTCTCTCTCCCGAGCCGGAGGCGCCGGCAGGGCTGCTGGAAAAGATTCTGGCGCACACGGCTCCGGGACACTCAGCGAGCATGCCGGTGCCTGCATTGGCTGGATTGGGATCCGTTCCCGCATTTGTACCGCCAGTATGGCAGCAGCAAGGATTCTTTGCCCGGACGCGGCAAGCGATGCAACCGGGGCTTTTGATGACGGCAGCGATGGCGTTCTTCTCGATTGCGCTCACGTTGAACCTGACTGGTGTGCACCTTTCGACCCTGCGGTTGGCCGATCTGCGGCCGGTTGCGGTGCGGTCGTATATGGAGCGGCAGTTGAACATGGCTTCCGTGCCCATCGTTCGGTATTACGACCATTTGCGGTTTGTGTACGAAGTGGAATCGCGGGTGCGGCAACTGCGCAGCGAGAGCCAAGGCAATGGCGATGAGAACGCGACGCCGAGTGGCAACCAGGATCAGAAACAGGGACAGCCGGTGACACCCGGAGAGACGAAACAGAATCCCGGGAAGAACGATGGTGGGGGTCGCCTGGACCCTCAGCAGCCGCCGGACAATTCAGTGGCACAGCCGGCATCCGGCGTCATGAGTGACTTTGTGGAAACTTCGTTTCACTTGCATGGTAACAGAGGGCGATCCGACAGCTCCGCAAGGAGAGCACGGGAAGGGAGCAAGGTATGGATTGCGTAAATCATAGCGGTGTAAATGCGACGGCTTTTTGCCAGAATTGCGGAAAGCCACTGTGCCAGGCATGCGTGAAGACGGGGGCGGGTGGACAGATCTTCTGCGAGCCATGCTGGATGGCGTGGAATGGCGGGCAGCAGCCTTTTGTGCCACCACCCGTGGGAGCGCCGAATCCGGTGCTGGCGGCAATGCTGGGCCTGATTCCCGGCGTTGGCGCAATGTACAACGGCCAGTTGATCAAGGGGCTCGTTCATGTGCTGATCTTCGCGGTGCTGGTTTCGATGACCAGTGCAGTGCACGGTGATCTGGACATCTTCTTCGGTCTCATGATTCCCGCGTGGATCTTCTATCAGGCTTTCGAGGCCTATCACACGGCCAAGGCGCGGCGCGACGGCGAACCGTTGCCTGATCCACTGGGGCTGAGCGAGCTGACCAACCTATTCGGTACAGGCGGACGAATGAACCAGGGAATGCCGCCCGCAGGGCAACCGGGGAGCGCGCCGGGGCCTTTTGGAGCGGGACCGGCGAGCTCGTATCAGGCACCCGGCCAGGCGCCGAGTCAGGCGCAGTATGAGCCGCCGTACCAGACGCCATACCAAACGACCAATCAGGGCCCGACTGTGCCGCCTGGTTATCCGTTGCCGGATCTTCCGCCGGTTCCACCTGTGTACTGGCGGCGGAAGGAGCCGATTGGAGCGATTATTCTCATCGCCTTGGGTGTGCTGTTCCTGCTGGGGCACTTCGACTGGTTTTCAGGGCGCGTGCTTGAATTCACCTGGCCGATTCTGTTGATTGGGCTGGGAGTGTGGTTGATCGTGCGACGCCTGAGCGAGACGAAGGGGAGTTCGCAGGCGAATTCCCAGGGAGGGCAACAATGAATCGCTACATCATGATTCGCAGATTGCGTGGGCCGGCGGTTTTGTTGCTGATTGGCGTGATGGCTCTGCTGGCGCAGGCAAACATTCTTGGCTGGGGCGAGAGCTGGCCCCTGATCCTGATCCTGATCGGATTGTTGTTGCTGGCAGAGCGCGCGGCGCTTGCGGCGGGAGGATATCCACCCCCTCCGGGTACGCCGTGGCCAAACGCTGCGTCGGGAACAGGCCAGGGCACGCAGCCAACGACGGGCACGGCGAACGTGCCGTCTGAATCGCACGACTATGGCGACGAGATTCATGGAGGGCAGTCATGAGCAGCGCACCTCCGAATATGCCTCCGGGCGGCGGAGCGCCTCCGCCCTACGACCCGAAGATGCAGTGGCGCGTGTATCGCGAACAGCAGCGCGCCGCGTGGCGGGCACAACGCGATGCTTGGCGGGCGCAGCGTCACGCGTGGAAAGCCAACTACGTCGGCGCATATGGACCTCGAGTGCCTTCCGTGGTGGGTCCGGTGATTCTGATTTGCGTAGGCCTGATTGCCCTGCTGCTGGTGACCGGGCATATCGATGCCAGTTCCTTCTCTTCGTGGTACGGGCATTGGTGGCCTCTGCTGCTGATCGTGGCAGGGCTTGCGTTGCTGGGAGAGTGGGCGCTGGACATGCGGCGGCCGACACCCGTCCACCGCAGCGGCAGCTTTGTGGGGATCCTTTTTCTGGTTGCGTTCCTGGGTCTTTGTGCAGCGGGATGGAACCATATGCGGCCATGGATGGGCGGCTGGAACAGCAACAATGACTTCTTCAACTTCTGGGGCCTTCCCGAGCACGACCTCGATCAGCCGGCGGACACGACGGCGATTCCGGCGAATGCGACGATTCAAATTCTCAATCCACGCGGGGATGTAAGCATCACGTCGGGCGACGAGCCGAGCATTCAGGTGCAGGCGCACGAGATGGCGTATGCCGACTCCGATTCTGAAGCGAAGAAGATCTTCGACGGTGAAGCCTCGCATGTGACAGTGAGCGGAACCGCGGTGCTGGTGCAGTCGAATGGCAACGACCACGGCCGCGTGAACCTGACAGTGACGGTTCCAAAAACGGCAAAGGTAACGGTGAACGCGGGAAATGGGGACGTGTCCGCTTCAGGGCTGGGCGCGGGAATCGATGTGACCGCCGGCCACGGAGATACGCACCTTGACGCGATTACGGGCACCGTGACCGCGCACTTTTCCAATGACAAACACGACTTCTCGGCACACCAGATCGACGGCGACATCGATGCCAGCGGCAATTGCAACGACGTGACGCTTTCAGAAATTCAAGGGAAGATCATTCTGAACGGGGAGCTCTTTGGCGAGACGCACATCGAAAATGCCGGAGCGCAGATCAATCTGCATACCCCGTATACCGACCTGCAGATTGCGAGCCTTCCCGGCGACATGACATTGGACTCCGACAATCTGCACGTGAGCGACGCCAAGGGCCTGGTACACGTTACGACGCGCTCGAAAGATATCGACCTGAGCGAGATTTACGGCGACACATCCGTCGAAAGCAGTAACGGAACCATCAGCGTGGCGCCGGCCGGCACTTACAACGTGGACGCCAAAAACGACAAGGGCGACATTGAGCTGACGCTGCCGCCGGATGCCTCCGCTACGGTGAACGGACAGACTCACAACGGAGACATTGTGACCGACTACGGGCTGACGATAAGCGGCGATGAAAATAAGACCGTGAGCGGGAAGATCGGATCGGGCACAGCGCATATCCAAATCAGCACGAGCAACGGTGACCTGCACATCAAGAAGGGATCGGCCTTTCTGCCCACGCCACCCGCCGCGGGGAAGGCGCCAAACGCGCCCGCCGCGCCGCCTGCTCCTAACGCTCCGCACCTGAAGAGCAACAAAACGCTGCCCCAGCAACCGGTTACGCAGTAGGGGCGAGAAAACACAGGCAGCAAGCGGGCGCGGGAGGCAAAGCCTTTCGCGCCCGTTTTGTTTTTTAGAACAAGTAGCGTTATGCTCCTCGGCAGGGGTTCTTTCCCCTGGGGGTCAATCGGGCCATGACACATGCGCCGGTGAAGGTGATCACCGTTGAGCGCGAATACGGTTCGCGCGGCGGGGAGTTTGCGCGCCACCTGGCCAAGCACCTGGGCTGGCGGCTGATGGATTCGGAACTGGTGGCGGGCGCGGCACGCATGGCGGGAGTGGATCCGAAGCTTGCAGCCAAGCTCGACGAGCGGCTGGACCCCTGGTATTACCGCTACGGCAAGATGTTCTGGAAGGATCCCGTGTACGCGCCCGCGACCACCGAGGATGAAAAGATCTTCGACTCCGAACACATGCTGGAGCTGATCCGGAAAGAGATTTTGAGTGCGGCCCATGAAGGCAACTGCGTGCTGGTGGGCCGCGGCGCTGCGTGCGTACTGGCCGGAAAGCCCGGCTGCTTTCACATTTTTGTGTATGCCACGGCCAGTGCCAAGAAGGATTGGTTCGCGCACGCGTTTCCGGAACAGGCGCAAGAAGCGGAGCAAAAACTGGCGGCATTCGACCGGAGGCGCGCGGCGGTGATTCGCAGGTTCTATCAGCAGGAGTGGTGCTCGCGCGGGCTTTATCACATGCTGCTCAATTCCTGCATCGGGACCCAGGCAATGATCGACGCGGTGCAGTGCGCGGCAGGATTGTGCGCAGCTGCGCCGGAATCGGTCGCGAGCTAGCCTTCCAAAATTGAGTTTGACGACGCGGCGCCTATACCGCGATGCGCGGGACGCGCGGCGCGATGCGCGTAAAGACTTCCCACGGAATGGTGGACGCGGCATCGGCGTGGTCGAAGGCCGTTATGGTTTCGTTGCCGGATTCGCTGCCTTGCGCGCCGAGAAGAACGACCTCGTCGCCGTGCTCGACGCCGGCGATCTCCGTCACATCGAGAACAATCTGATCCATGCTCACGCGACCCACAACGGGCGCGCGCTGGCCGCGAACCAAAAAACTGAAATGATTGCCGAGAGCGCGCGTGAGGCCGTCGCCATATCCGGCGGAGACCAGCGCGGTGCGCATCGGCTCGGTGGCGACGAAGGTTGCGTTATAGCCGACAGTTGCTCCGGCAGCAATCGATCGTACGCCAGCGACTGAGGCCTTCCATGTGAGAACGGGCTGGAGGGCGGCGCGGGCGGCGGTAAGCGAGGGCGGTTCAGCCAGAGTAGTCGCGGCGATGGGCGTCTC
>JBEKRG010000007.1:0-63950 GCA_049518955.1 Occallatibacter sp. | reverse complement strand
GGACAGCTTCGAACAGAAGGGTGGGCTTCCAGTTTTGCAAGATGCAGAGATTCTGGAGGGCGCCGGCAGGCGTCAAGAGGTGGATGCACTGCTCGGGTCCCTACTGAAAAGCGAGGGAAACAGCCCCCCTGTCGACCAGTTCCTCACCGACTGCGCTATCGAACGTGGCTGGCAGGCGGATATATCGTGGGGGTACGAATGGTCCAGCGGACAGTTTCTCGGCAACACACAACATTCCGAAGCCCATCTTTACAGCCCATTGATCGATGACCGATGGCGCGTTTTTGCTCGTGCTCTCGGTGATTCGGGGCGCTTCGTTGAAGGTTCCGCCTACCGGTCGCGAGCGGCCGTGGGTATCAGTTACAACTACGACCGACAGTCATTCTGGGGGGAAGCGGCCGGAGATTCAGGAAATGGCGGGGCGATTGCTGCAGGAGCGGCTGGCGGTCAATTTAGCCTGGGTGACCACTGGAAATTTACGGCGGAAGGTGACTCGGACAACGTCACCGACGTGCAATTGATCGCACTTCTTGCCGGCGTTCGCGCGCGCAGTGGGGGCGTGACCGCGGAGTGGCGGGACAGCGAATTGAGTTCGATTCACGCGGGTATCGAAAGAATGCTGTACAGCGACGGCAATCAGCGCTCCGCCGTCTCCGGGGCGTGGAATCAGCGCGTTTTGACTCAGCCACGCTTGCTGGTCGACATTAGTCCTCAATTGTGGACTTCGGCCAATTCCGAAGATCAGAACCGCATCTATTTCAATCCCAAGCATGATTTCTCGCTGGGCCTGAGCGCCGAAGTGAATTGGATTACGTGGCGCCACTATGACCACAGCCTTCGTCAGCAATTCACCGTGTACGCCGCCCCGTACTGGGAGGAGAATTATGGCACGAACGGAGCCGTTTCCGCCGGTTATGCGCAATACTGGGAGCTGAGCAAACGGCTGGAGTTCTTCGGTAAGGTAGCCTGGAACGGCCAGCCCTATGATGGAAGCAGGGAACCATACACCGACCTGAGCTTTGGCCTCAAGTGGGGTGCTCAATGAGACCCATCACCCTACTTGCTTTTCTCCTTGCATCCTCTCTAATTGTGCATGCGCAGACCTCCGATGTGGTGGTGCTTTGTTATCACGATGTGCGAGACGACGTCGGAGCTGCACCAATCAAGACCGACAGAAACCCCAGCGCGGAGATTACCTCGGGAAGCGCGCACCTCGATCCCGATCAATACGCCACCAGCACCTACAATCTTGCCTCGCAATTCGATTGGTTGTATTCGCACGGTTATCACGTCATCAGCTTGCAGCAGCTGATCGATGCTCGTACCGGCCGCCAAAAATTACCCGACAAGGCCGTTTTGTTAACTTTCGACGATGGCTTGCAGAGCACCTACACCAAAGTTTTCCCACTCCTCAAGGCGTATCGCTATCACGCTGTTGTGGCGGTAGTTGGGGCATGGACTGATCTTCCCGCCGACGGAAAAGTGGACTACGGTTTTAGGCAATTCAATCGCGACGATTTCGCAACCTGGACGGAGTTGCGCGAAATGCAGGATAGCGGCCTGGTCGAGATTGCCTCCCACACGTGGGACCTGCACCGGGGAATTGTTGCTAATCCGCAGGGAAGTGTCATTCCTGCAGTGATCGCTCATGCTTACGACCTTAAGACACATCGATACGAGACCGATGGAGAATACACTGCACGCATCCGCGCCGACCTCACGCAAAGCTCACGAGAGATTGAGGCTGAGCTTGGACGCGCTCCCCGTGCGATCATGTGGCCATATGGTGCTTATACGCAAACCGCAGAGTCCGTTGCGGAATCGCTCGGCATGTCGGCAACGTTTACCCTAAATCTGCCGGTTACGTTTCCCGATAAGACCTTCGGAGAAACGGGGCTCAAGGCGATCCCGCGTCTGGTGCTGATGTCGAATCCCTCGGTCGGAGACATGGTGTGGTCGCTCCATCATCTCTACCAGACGAGCAACATTCGAGCGGTTCAAGTGGATCTGGATTATGTTTATGATCCAGACGCTGCGCAGCAGGAGCGAAACCTGAGCCTGCTACTAGACCGCATTAAGAAGATTCGTGCGACCCAGGTGTGGCTGCAGGCTTTTGCGGATCCCGATGGCAGCGGCGCGCCGGCATCGGTTTACTTTCCAAATCGGGAACTGCCGATGCGCGCGGACCTCTTCTCGCGGGCCGCCTGGCAACTGCGAACTCGCTGCGGCGTTCAGGTGTACGCGTGGATGCCGGTGCTCGCTTGGCAACTGCCGGACAAGGCCCTCCAGGCACGCTTGCAGATTCGGCCAAAACCGGGCGTCGCGCCTGAGTCTCCGGTGCGACTCAACCCCTTCCTCCCGGAAACCCGAAGGATCACTGGCGAAATCTACGAAGACTTAGGACGAGCGGCTCCGGTCTCAGGGATACTGTTCAGCGACGATGCCATTCTGCGAGACACGGACGATCTCGGTCCAAATGTACCGCCGCCTGGTCCTGAGCGCACCCGCGCGCTGATCGAATTCACAAACGTACTGGCGGCTCACGTTCAGCACTGGAGTCCCGAGCTGGCGACCGTCCGCAATCTGTTTGCGAAACCGGTGCTTCACCCCGATGCAGAGTCCTGGTATGCGCAGTCCTTGCCTGCGTTTTTGTCCAACTACAATATTGTTGCTTTGATGGCGATGCCGGAACTCGAGAACGCCAGGAAATCTAAATCGTGGCTCACGAACCTAGTCCGCACCGTCGCCGCTGCACCCGGAGGTACGCAGAAGACTGTATTCGAACTGCAGTCGGTTGACTGGCGAAACAAGGAGCCGGTGGCCGCGGGCCTGTTCGCAAAGCAGGCACGCCTGGTACAAGATAAAGGCGCTCTTCACATTGCATATTACCCGGACGATTTTGAGAAAGATGTGCCAGCGATCATCCGTCTCATCCCAGTGTTCTCAGCGTCGCCTTATCCGGCGCCTCAGCCCTGACCAGCCTATTGACGAACAGATTGGGAACAGCGGTCCCGGACCAGTGTTAGCTCCATGGGTCCCGAATCGTTGGAAAGGGATTGTGGAGATTGATGGTCAGGTATTATCGCCGTCGGCAATTCCGGAGGTCAAGATCGGCCCCGGGTGTTTTAAAACACGAAAACCTTTAGTCTTCGGCCGTAACCGTGCTCGCAAGGACGGAGGATTTTGCCAATGAAGAAGAGACCCTTTTTCGTTAAGCGGATCGTTGGGGTATGGACGGAGGCCGAGGTGGGAGTTCTGACCGCGGAGCTGATCCGGAGGGCGGAGATTAGCGAGCAGAGGTTCTGCTGCGGAAGTAGCAATAGGCTGGGCTTAAGTCGGACCAGTTCCGAGAGATGAAGTAACTGCAGTACGAAAATAACCGACGGAAGCGGCTGGTGGAGGAGTTTGGGATTCCCATTCAATAGGTAATCATTGAGGTTCGGGCGGAAAGGCTTGAATTCATACGCTTCCGCGCGTTTGATTTGCTGCTACTATTGCCGCATACGGAAAATGCGAGAATTCTGTATTTTCGCGCCGATGCGATCGGCCGAACGATGGGGACGATGCTCCGATGCAGAGTGAAGAAGACTCCGCGCGCCAAAGGATGGCAGAACAGGGATCGGGCGCGAACACGAAGCGGTTTCTCGTCGCCGCAGGAATTCTGGCAGCAGCCGTCCTGGCGGCTTCTTTCCTTCTAAGACAGCTTGTGTTCGTTCATCTCGCGGCCGGCCCGTCCGCGCTCATCGCCTTAGCTGTACTTGTGGTTTTCGTGTGGCCCGGATACGTCCTTTTCCGCCGCGACACGATCATAGCGCAAGCCCGACGCGCGGAGCAGAGTGCGAACCAGACGGAACTCCGCATGGTGCGCAGGGTACTTGATAGCCTGCCCGACCTGATTTATATCAAGGACGCGAATAGCCGCTTCGTGCTGGCCAACCGGGCGATACGGACCTATATGACGGGCTCACCTGACGGCAACTTGCTTGGGCTCGACGATTCTTCCTTCTATCCCGAAGAGATGGCCCAAGCTTTCCGCAACGACGAGCAGGCGGTTGTGCGCAGCGGAGAGCAGTTGGTGAGCCAGGCCGAACGCGTGCAGGACAAAGGGGGGCTGGAACGCTGGCTCCTGACTACGAAGGTGCCCTTCCGCGATCGCGATGGAAGCATCAGCGGCATCATTGGTATCGGCCGCGATATCACGGCCCAGAAACAGAGTGAAGCGGAGGCCATCAAGGCGCGCATTCAGGCCGAGGCAGCCAGCCGGGCAAAGAGCGAATTCCTGGCCAACATGAGCCACGAAATCCGCACCCCGCTCAATGGCATCATCGGCATGACAGATCTGGCGCTCGACACAGATCTGAATCCCGAGCAACGCGACTATCTTGAAACGGTGAAACTCTCCGCCGACTCCCTACTCAACGTGATCAACGATATTCTCGACTTTTCCAAGATCGAGGCCGGCAAGATCGACCTGGAGTCGATCGAGTTCGACGCCAGGGAGTGTATTGAGACCACGTTGCGCACGCTGGTTCTTCGCGCAGAGGAAAAGGAACTTGAGCTGCTTTGCGACATCGCTCCGGAGCTGCCCGCGATCATCCGCGGCGACCCAACGCGCCTGCGCCAAATCCTCTTCAATCTGCTGGGCAACGCCATCAAGTTCACTGCCGAAGGCCAGGTGGCGTTGAGCGCGGAAGTGGAACGTCAGGAGGACGGGGACTGCGTCCTCCATTTCACGGTTGCCGACAGCGGCATCGGGATCCCCAAAGACAAGCAGAGGCTGATCTTCGACGCGTTTGCCCAGGCCGACACTTCCACAACGCGCGAGTTCGGGGGAACAGGGCTAGGCCTCACCATCACTTCGCGACTGGTGGCCATGATGGGTGGCGAAATCTGGGTGAATAGTGAGCCTGGCAAAGGCAGCGACTTTCACTTCACGGCCCGCGTAGGCGTGGGCAACACCACTGCTTCACACTTGTCTATCGGGTTGCCTATAGGGATGCTGCACGGCGCCAGTGTGCTTGTGGTAGACGACAATCAGACCAACCGCCGCATCCTCGATCGGCTGCTCACCCGCTGGGGCATGCGAGTGGTCTGTGTGGAGAGTGGACAGAGGGCTCTCTTAGAACTCAAGTCCGCACGCGAGTCGGGTAGTCCTTATCGATTGATACTGACCGATATGCATATGCCTAACATGGACGGGTTCGGTCTGGCGGAGCAGATTCGGAACACGCCGGACCTGGGGGCAGCCACCATCATGATGCTGAGTTCCGCCGGCCGCCGCGGAGATTTGGCGCGCTGCCAGAAACTCGGCCTCTCCGCATCCCTTACCAAACCAGTTCGCCAAAATGAACTACGCGATGCCATCGTCCGCGCGTTAGACAGGCGTCGCGCTGACGCAGCGGGAACGGTCGCGCCCGTTGTGGAACGGCGCGCTGTTGTTCCCGGAGCCGCTCTGAATATACTGCTGGCGGAAGACAACGCGGTCAACCAGCGCCTGGCCACACGAATGCTTGAAAAACGCGGACATCGGGTCAAGGTGGTAGGCAATGGCCGGGAGGCTGTCGATTTGCTGCAGCAATCCAGCTACGACCTGGTGCTGATGGACGTGCAGATGCCGTTGATCGACGGGATTGAGGCCACCACGCTGGTTCGCGAGCGCGAGAAAGCAACCGGATTCCACCAGCCCATTGTCGCGCTCACTGCATATGCCGTGAAGGGTGACCAGGATCGGTGTCTGGCGGCGGGCATGGACGGCTACCTTGCCAAGCCCATTCGCCCCGAGGAGCTGGATGCCTTGCTCCACGCCTATGGGTCGAAACGAGCTGAAATTCGCGCTTCCTCCGTCCCCCCTCAGCCGTAATATCGAGGTGCGGCCATGACGAAGTCAGAGCACGCAGCGATCGATCGATACGTGAATATGCCTGAGCTGCTGGCTCGCGTTGAAGACGACCGCGAACTGCTTGCGGAGCTCCTCGCGCTGTTCATCAAGGATTTTCCGAAACTCCGGGATGTCCTGCACCACGCGGTCCATGCCGACGTTCCGAGCCAAGTGGAGGAGGCTGCACATGCCTTGAAAGGTATGTTGGCCAACTTATCGATCCAACGCGGCGCAGAGCTGGCCGCCAACATCGAAGCGGCGGCGCGCGCCGGAGATGCGCGCGAAATCCAGCTGGCGATGGATGCTTTCAACGCGGAGGAAACCGGGTTACTGCCGGCTGTGGCCGCATTCATGGGGGGGAGTGAACCATGAAGATCCTGATCGCAGACGACGACGCGGTTTCACTTCGCCTGCTCGAGAAAACTCTGGAGCGGGCGGGATACGAAGTCACCGCTGTCAGCCATGGGCGTAAAGCGGCGGAGGAGCTGTGCCGTCCCGATGGTCCGCGCCTCGCCCTCCTCGACTGGATGATGCCCCAACTCGATGGGCCGGGCGTCTGTCGTACAGTACGGCGCAAGCGTAGCCAGAGCCATGTCTATCTCGTGCTTCTCACTTCAAAAAGCTCCAAAGAGGACATCGTAGAAGGTCTGGAGTCGGGCGCCGACGATTACCTCACCAAACCCTTCGATCTCGGAGAACTGAAAGCCCGCCTGCGTACGGGAATGCGCATTCTCGAACTTGAAGACAACCTGCTTGAAGCGCGCGAAGATATGCGCTATAAAGCAACCCACGACTCGCTCACATCGCTGCTCAATCGCGGGACAATTCTCGAACTGCTGGCCGGCGAGTTGAACCGCAAGCGGCGCGACAAAAGTTCCGTCAGCATCGCGCTCGGCGACCTTGACCATTTCAAGCTGGTGAACGACACCTATGGACACATCATGGGCGACGAAGTTCTTCGCGAGGTCGGGCGGCGGTTACTCGGATCAGTCCGCTCTTACGACTTTGTCGGACGCTACGGCGGCGAAGAGTTCCTCGTGGTTCTGAATAACTGTGTCGCGGAAAAGTCCGTGGATCGGGTCGAGGAGATTCGCAAAGCGATCGGAAGCTCGCCCGTCCGCACCACGCACGGACGAATACCCATTACCATGAGCTTGGGCGTTGCTGTCAGCAGCCCTTCGGATACACGGCCCCTCGAAGAAATCTTATGCGAAGTAGATGGCGCGCTTTATGCCGCAAAATCCGCGGGGCGCAACTGCTGCCGCCTGGGGAACGTCTGCCGGGAATGACTCTGCCGGTTGTGACTCGCCAAAACTCCATCTGGCGGGAAAACGACTCACGCTTTACTGCTAAGGCACAGGCGGAGCAACCATGAACATCGGTCCGAGGGGGATTTATTGTGCGTGCGAACTGGCGCACGTCTGAAATGGCTCGTCCGGCGCGTCATGATCAACCGGCAGACCCATGTGCTCTTGTTGCCGTTGGCGCCGCAAGTGACCCGCAGCGGCGGTTCGAGCCGCGAGATCGTACCGATGATGAAGACCGCCAAGTCTCGGCATGGATACGACTTCGCAACCTGCTTCGGGATTTTTCAAAGTCTCACGCCCGGCTGGAGTTTTCTTGGCAAGTGGGAAGTGGGCGCGGTCTTCGTGGTCGTAACGGACGTGCTCATTCATGAGGCGTCTCAAATGCAATTCGTTGAGCGCAATCACATGATCGAGCAGATCACGGCAAGTGGAGTGAGATTGATGGACAGATCATGTGGGATCAGGAAGAAATCGAGTGTTTCTGGATTCTGGACGAGGCCAAGGAACGATACGAACAGCGCAGACAGGCGTTAGCCGAAAAGGGTTTCATTTATTCGGATGTGGACCCGCTGCTTTGAGCGCCGAATTCCAGTTGTCATTTTCTATTCTCTTCCTTCCGCGCCGCTCTGATCGTCTCCGCCAGCCCGTCAAAGTTCACCGGCTTCCCGTCCAGAATGGAATAACCCTGAAAGCGTATCTCGTCTTCGCTCTTTTCCGCGCTTTCACCAGGGACGTAGAGGCTGCTCTCGACTAGGCGGAGCCAAAGGGGAAGCCTCCGGAATCTGTTGCGCTTAGAACTCCTTGAGAGTCTTTGGTCGCCATAGGATGCGCACTCCTGACCGTCACTCTCTGTTGCGATTACTCGAGCGACGTAAGTGACAATTTCAGCGTCCGCTGGAGGTTCGTCGAGTGGGACTTCACCTTGCGCGGCGAAATTTCGCCGACTGGTTCGTGACTACGAGTAGCTGCCCGCAACCTTGGCCTCCCTGCATTACCTCGCCTTCGCCTGCCTCACGCTCCTAAACTTGGTCCGAACACTTGAGCAAAGTTAATAGCAGGTCCTATTATAGATTTTGAAGTCTCCGCTATTCTTCCGCCCCGTTGCCAGTTTCCTTTGAAGCACCACAGAATCTGATTCATCGATACAGAAGATCAAAGGTGTCCTTTGAATTCAATTTCAAGCCGCGTTGGCGACGCCAGTCCGACGAGGGGCCGGTGGATGGTGCTTCTCGTTTTTTTGTTAACTACGCTGACATCATCTGCGCAGTCGAGTGACTCCTCTTCCTATAAGATCTCGGGCGGCTTCTCCTATCTTTCCAATACGATCAACGGCGTTCCGGGCGCGCGACAGCCCCTGCTTGGCTGGGAAGCTTCTCTGGCTTCGCCCGCCTGGCGTAATCTGCGTTTCAAGATCGATTACTCTGGCTACCTGGGCAGTAATCTGGGTGCGCCACAGCACCCCTACTTCATCGTCGCCGGAGGGCAGTACGACCATCGTCTCGGCAAGGAAAAACTGTTTGCCGAAGGACTCATCGGCGATTGCGGTCTCAATGGAAACTGGGGCCCCAATAAATCGCCGGGAAGTTCGGCCTCTTTTGCCGCGTTGCTCGGCGGAGGCGTCGATACTCCGGTGTCGAAGCACCTGGCGATGCGATTCGAAGGCGACTATCAATACGCGAATTTTGCCTTGTACAAAAGCGTGACCGATAAATATCCGTACCACTTACCGGGTTATCCGAAGAACTTCACTCGCATCTCCGCCGGGCTGGTCTGGATTCCGCATCTGGAGGGACATTCCACCGAGGAGAACGGACGCAACCGCGTCGAACGCCAGCCGGTCAAGAACGAATTGGTGTTCGAGGATCTTGGAAGCATCGGCCATTTTCATCTCTTTACCAGTTCCGGAGTGAGAGCAGGTTTTCATGCCGGCGGCCTGGAATATGACCGCAATTCCTGGGGCCAGTTCCTTGGCGCACGCATGGATTACGTTGCCGAGGTTCTGCCCGTTGCAGTCTTGACCCAGCCAACTGAGGCCGACGTTTGGGGCAACCCGCTCTCCACGATCATGGAGCATGTTGCGGGCCTGGCAATCACGCCGATCGGCCTGCGCATGTTGTGGAGAGACGGCAAGCGTGTCAAGCCGTACGCTTTCTCGAAAGGCGGAATGATCGGGTTTTCGAAAAAGGCACTTTCGCCAACCGCTAGCTACGAGAGTTTCACTCTCCAATTCAGCCTCGGTCTTCAGTGCAGGCTCAATGATCGGTGGGAATTTCGCGCAGGGGCGCTCTACTTCCACTTTTCCAACGCCTTTGTTGTACCCAGCAATCCGGGATTCGATTCGATGTCGTACAGCGCTGGGTTCAGCTATCACCTCGGCAAGTCAGAGACGAACCTTCGGCCGTGAAGTGACCACGAGCTGGGCGTGATGCCTTGTCCGGCACGGAGCCTGCTAATATCTTTCTCGCGCAAGGATGCGCGAAAGTTAATAACGGGCTTTCGTCCAGCCGTTGAAATAGGCCGAAGCGCCCGTGCTGGAGTACAAGAAGTTCACGCAAGAAGCCGCCGCCTGAGTTAGCTACTTCGCCCCAATGACAATGAAAGCACCATACCTAGTAGACCGCCCAACAGGACTGCCACCCTCAGGCGGACGCTATCGAAAGAGCATTCGGAAATTTTGCCAGCGGGCAGGTAGGTGGGCACAAAATTGGTCACAGTCCAGAATTGCAAGCACAAGGCGAACACGGTCAGCTTCCTATGAGCGGTTCGTAACTAGCTTATTGAAAAGGATATATGGCGGAGAGGGAGGGATTCGAACCCCCGATACCCGTAAAGGTATGCCTGATTTCGAGTCAGGTGCATTCAACCGGGCTCTGCCACCTCTCCGCGTTGGCCATCGCTTCAAGAAGCACTCATAAGTGCGATACGACGCGCTCATAACGGCTTTGCCAGCGACACAGGAACACCGGCCTTGGCTAGTTTATTAGTAAACCAGCTACGATTGCAACGCGCGGCGAACGGATTCCCAGCCTGAACGCGGCGCCCGGCGCCGTTGCGCGGGTTGAATTTGGGCGCATAATCATGGTCTTCCCCGAGTTGTGAGGTCCAATGCGGGAGGAGCCATGAATTAGGAGCGGCGGGCAAACAAGGCCCGGAAGATCGCGAGCGCGATTGTTGCAGCGGCGATTGCGTCCGCCTTGTGCATACTCGTTACTTCGGATTCCTGGCCGCGGGAATCTGCCCCGGTGCACGCGCAGGATCGCCATCCGATTCTACGGCTGGAAAGCAGGAGTTTTACCGATAGAGGGGGCCTCTCGCGGCGATTCACATGCGACGGCGACGACGACTCGCGCGAGCTGCAGTCGCCGAGTCCGCCCGCCTGAACGAAGAACTTTGCAATCTTCATGAGCGATCCGGACGCTCCGGCCGACTCCACGCACTGGATCGCCTTCAGTATTCCCGGTGGCGCTCGCGAACTCGCACAAGGCGTGTCGACACACGGCGCAATGCCTGCCGGCTCTGCCGAGGGAACCAACAGCTTCGGCCGCTTTGGATATGGAGGTCCCTGCCCGCTCCCCGGCAAGGCGCATCATTACCTGTTCCGGATCTACGTGCTCGACGTCGAGCTCGGTTTGACGCCCGGTGCGTCGAGGGATCAGATCGAGTCCGCGATTCGAGGCCATGTGCTGGCTGCTGGTCAAATCATTGGGATCTACGCACGGCCCGGCACCTAGCGAGATGGGTGACTTCGGTCTCCTCAGGGGGCCGCTGCACCAACCTTGCCCCTGGCCCTCAGCCAGCAGTGGCTCGAGCAATTTACAATCACAGTTTCCGGCTCGCATCTAACCCGTTGGTGTATTGTTTGCTTTGGTTACGACTGCACCAGAGGGATGCGGCAGACTGGCGAATGGACCACCGGGGAGCGAGTCTTTGACGATGGAGTTCCACATTTCGCGGAAGGCCCGGGAACGATACGGGTTCGCGGAATCCCTTTTCTCGTACAACGGCAATGTGATCCTGGCCAACCTGCCGGCCTGCCGCGAGTTCGCGCACCGCATGAACCAAGTGCGCGATGTGCAAAAGAATCCTGACCAGGCAGTGCACGCCGGTCAGCTCTTTGCCATGGGACTCATTGACGAGGCCAGCCACGTGTTGATGGCGCGCTTTCGCGAACAGTTTGATCCCCAGGTGATGACCGCGGCGCTTGACTGGTTTGGCGCGCAGGTCGGTACCGACAATCTCGACAAGATGTTGCTTGCTTTCGTGGAGCAGTTCCCGGGCCAGAGCGTCATGCGCGGCAAGGAGACCCCTGCGGAGTGGCTCGCGGGCAAAACGGCCGACATGCATCACCGGGCCGCCGCGCTTGAAGAGCTGCTTCTGCTTTGGTCGGCCAATCGCAACGAAGCTTTTAGGCCATTTGACGAGCTGTTCGAGGACCGGACTCTGGCGGAAAAGACAGTCTACCGGCAAGTCACTGCGCAAATGCCTGAGTATTTCGCATCGCGGCCGCTGATTCCGCTGCCGGGCGCGCAGCCGATCAGCCTGCTCGATTTATTGCGCGCACCCGCGCTGCGCTCGCCTCGATCGCTCAGCGATCAACTGGAGATCATCCGCCAGCTTTGGAAGCCGCTGATCGGCGACGCCCTCGAACGCTTTCTCCTGATGGCCAGCGAAGTTCTGCGCGAGGAGGAACTGGCCGTATGGGCGCAGTTTAACCCGCCCGGAACGCGCCGCGGACCGCAGCAGTGGCCATCGTTCATGAGCCAGGCTGACGTGCCCAGCTTCGCCGATTCGATGCAGGAATACGAGAAATTCTCGCCGGATCAAGCGTGGATGCCGGGCGCGGTGCTGATGGCCAAGAGCACCTACGTGTGGTTGGCGCAACTCAGCCGCTGGCATGGCCGTCACATCGGGCGGCTCGACGAGATTCCTGAAGAAGAACTGGCGGCCCTCGCCCATCGCGGCATCAATTCTCTATGGCTCATCGGCGTATGGGAGCGCAGCCGGGCGTCGAAGACGATCAAGCAGCTTTGCGGGAACCGCGACGCCGTCGCCTCGGCCTACTCGCTCTTCGACTATCGCATTGCCGATGATCTCGGCGGCGAAGCGGCTTACATTAACCTGCGCGACCGCTGCTATCACCACGGCATTCGCCTGGCCAGCGACATGGTGCCCAACCACATGGGCATCGATTCGCCCTGGGTGATCGAGCACCCGGAGTGGTTCATCTCGCGCTGGGATTCGCCCTATCCCGCCTACACCTTCAATGGTCCCGATCTCTCCCACGACGGCCGCGTGGAAATCAAAATCGAAGACCACTATTACGAGCAATCCGATGCCGCCGTGGTGTTCCGGCGCCGCGACAAGGCCACAGGTGAAACGCGCTACATCTATCACGGCAACGACGGCACAAGCTTCCCCTGGAACGACACGGCGCAGCTCGACTATCTGAACGCTGCCGTGCGCGAGCAGGTGATTCAAACCATCCTGCACGTTGCGCGGCTGTTTCCCGTGATCCGTTTCGACGCTGCGATGACGCTCGCCAAGCGCCACTTTCATCGCCTCTGGTTTCCTGGCCCTGGCTCGAGCGGCGCCATTCCTTCTCGCGCGGAGTACGGCATGAGCCAGGCCGAGTTCGACCGTGCAATGCCCCACGAATTCTGGCGCGAAGTCGTCGATCGCGTCGCCGCCGAGGTTCCCGGCACGCTTCTGCTGGCTGAGGCTTTCTGGCTTATGGAAGGCTACTTCGTTCGCACCTTGGGCATGCATCGCGTGTACAACAGCGCCTTCATGATCATGTTGCGCGACGAGGACAATGCCAAGTATCGCTCGGTCATCAAGAACACGCTTGAATTCGATCCCGACATCATGAAGCGCTACGTGAACTTCATGTCGAATCCCGATGAAAGAACTGCAGTAGATCAGTTCGGCCGTGGCGACAAATGTTTTGGCGTCGCGGCCATGATGTCCACGCTTCCCGGCCTGCCCATGTTCGGACACGGTCAGATTGAAGGATTCACTGAAAAATATGGAATGGAGTACCGCTGGCCGCGATACGAGGAGAATCCCGACCGCGCGCTGGTGGAACGCCACGAACGCGAAATCGCGCCGCTGCTCAAGCGCCGCTGGCTGTTTGCCGAGAGCAGCAACTTCCTGCTCTATGACTTTTTTAGCCACAATGGCTCGGTCAACGAGGATGTCTTTGCATATTCCAATCGCAATGGCGGCGAGCGCGCGTTGGTGGTCTACAACAACCGCCACGCCAATGCGCATGGGACCGTCGATTTCTCCGCCGCCTTTGCCGACAAGGGATCGGGCCATCTTCAGCGCCGTCGATTGGGCGAGGGCCTCGGCCTGAGCGGCGACTTCGGCGCTGTCGTTGCCTTCCGCGATTCGCTTACTGGCCTCGAATATCTGCGCCGCGCCGAAGATTTGCTCAACCGCGGCTTCACTCTCAATCTCCACGCATACCAGTGCCATGTTTTCCTCGATTGGCATGAACTGCACCCGACGGCGGAGCAGCCCTGGGACAGGCTCTCGGACTTGCTGAACGGGCGCGGCGTTCTCAATCTTGCCGACGAGCTCGTCAATCTGGAACTCAAGCCCGTGCACGACGCGCTGCGGCAGCTTCTCGATCCCGGTGTCGTTCGGCACTTCGCCGATATTGCCGAGCATCCGCGGGCCGTTGGCGCAGTGCGTGCGAAAAAACTCGATCGGCAACGCAGCGAATTCCTCAAGCAGGCCTGGACGATATACGGCAAATTCCTGTCCGAGGCCGCGGCAGCATACGCAATGCGGCTCAAAGCGGAGAATCAACCTGCGCATGAGAATGAGGCGGCAACAGCCGCGTCCGAGGCAGCAGAATTTACGAAACTTCTGCGCGCAGCCATGCGCATGCCTCAAGTCGAGGCGCAGTTCCCCGCGCCCTGGACCGCCGCTGCTCGCCGCATGCTGCCCAGCCCCAGTCCGCAGTTCACTGCAACGGCGATGTGGGGCCCGGTGCTGGCCTGGTGTGCGCTCCAGTTGCTCGCTGACTTCATCGACAAGGAACGGCCCGAACGCACTGCGCTCGATCTCTTCGACCGTCTCCGCCTACGCGAGCCCCTCGCACACGCGCTTGCCGCCCTCGGGTTCGAGGGTGAAGAAGCATGGCGCGTGGCTGCGCGAATTAAAGTGCTGCTGCTGGTGAGTGCCGGCATCGGCAATGAAACCGCTGCCAGCGGAAAACAGTCCGAGTCCGCGTCATCGGCAAACGCAAAGCCCAAAGCCGCCGAGCCGACGGTCGCACCTCCAGCTGCGCCCGAATCCTCGCAGGCTTACGCTGAGAACTTGGCCCTCCCACCCGCATTGTGGCTCGATCCCGACGTGCGCTGGCTTTGCGGCGTGCACCAAGCCGAGGGTCACGACTATCTAATCCGCGAGCGCTACGAAGAACTGCTCTGGTGGCTGCTCATGCCGTCTCTGCTGCAGATTGCCAGCGAGACCGTACCCATCCAGTCTGTCGTCGAAGAGTTGAGCCAGGCCGTTGCAGCGGCGTTGGCGTCGGCCGAGTCCGCCGGATACCGCGTCGACGTGCTGCTTGGAAAAGGAAAACTCGCCGCTTCCAGCGATTCCCCCAAACCGACCTCGAAGCCAAAACCCACCCCGAACACGAAACCGCGAAAAAAGCGGCCTCGCAAGCCGAGAGAATAGAGTAGGATCTGCCGCACATCGATGAGTCGCAGCTTTTCCTCGACGAAAATTCCGCCGGGGAAGGGCAGCTTCAATCCTGCGCATCAATCCCACTGTCACATGCCAATGTGACCTCAAGCACATCCGAAAGTCCGTGATGAGGTTCAGAGTTCCAACCGGACATTCTCTGGGGAGAACTCCAACGGGTTTAAGTGTGCCTGGGGTACTGGCGAATCGAATCGGGATGGCCTTGGGGCACGATGTTACAGGACTTTTTCTTTCATTTTGTTCCTTCTTCCCGGGAGTCCGCCGATACGCGGGAGGGCCCCGCGCAAACTGTCTGTGCCGGGCCGGGTAGGAGGGGACATGGCAAGCGCCATCCACGACGTCGCCCGTGAAGGCCTGGACGATCAAGAACGCCTGCTCATTGATCAGGCCATCGCCAGGAACGGCAACCAGCCCGGAGCACTGCTGGGAATTCTGGAATCCGTTCAATCTGCCAACGCACACAAATTCCTCTCCATGGATGCGCTGCGCTACATCGCCGCGGAAACTGGAGTTCCTCCATCTCGTGTTTATAGTGCGGCGACTTTCTACGCGCTCTTCAACCTCGATCCGCAGGGTGACAACGTGATCTGCGTTTGCCGCGGCACCGCCTGCCATACGCGCGGCTCGCGCGATCTGCTCGGCAAGCTCTGCCTCGACCTCGGCGTGAGCGAACACGAAGCCGATGAAAATAGTGAAGCCGACAAAATGGCCATCACCACGCCGGATCGCCGCTTCACGATTCGCACCGTGGCCTGCTTCGGGCAATGCGCCCTGGCGCCGGTGGTGGAAGTCAACCATCACATTCTGAGCCATGTGAATGAGCGCACGTTGCAACGCGAGGTGAAGACCTTGACTCTGGGGAGGAAGTAATGCCGCGCATTCAGGATATTGGCGCCTTCAATGCGGTGCGCGAGTCCGGGCTTGCCAAGCTCACGCCATCCATTCCGCGAATTACGGTCGGCATGGGCACCTGTGGCCGCGGCAATGGTGCGGAAGAGGTCTTCCATGCGCTGAACGAAGCTATCCAAGGCAGCGGCCTCGAGGTGGTGTTGGCCAGTGTCGGCTGCTTCGGCTCCTGCTTTCAGGAGCCGTTGGTGGGAGTTCGCCTGCCTTCCAATCCTCTCGTTATTCTGCACCGAGTGCAGGCCAACGACGCCGGCCGCATTTTAGAGGGTGTCACATCGGGAGCCCTACCGAAAGATCTCATCTATTGCAAGATCGAAGAGTGGGACCACGTCACAGCGCACATCCGCTATGGCCAGGACTATCCTGACATTCCATCATGGAATGCAATTCCATTCTTCAAGGGCCAGAAGAAAATCGTGCTGCGCAATTGCGGGCTGGTCAGCCCAGGCGACATTGAGGAATACATTGCCGTCGGCGGCTACCAGGCGCTGTACAAAGTGCTCATCGATGGGCGCACCGACGCTGTCATTGAGCAGATCAAAGCCGCTCGTCTGCGCGGACGCGGCGGTGCGGGATTCCTCACCGGCAACAAGTGGGACTTCATGGCCAAGGCCAAAGGCGATGCCAAATACATCATCTGCAACGCCGATGAAGGCGACCCCGGCGCTTACATGAACCGCAATGAAATAGAGGGGGATCCGCACTCGCTGCTCGAGGGCATGATCATCGGTGCTTACGTGATGGGCGCGACGGAAGGCATCGTCTACGTGCGCGCGGAGTACCCGCTCGCGGTGCGCCGTCTCAATCGCGCCATTGAGCAGGCGCGCGAGTACGGCCTGCTCGGCCAAAACATCCTTGGCCGCGGTTTCAACTTCAACATCGAGCTCGTGCAGGGAGCGGGAGCCTTTGTCTGCGGCGAGGAGACCGCGCTCATTGCGTCGCTCGAGGGTTTCGCCGGCCGCCCGCGTCCGCGCCCGCCCTACCCCGCGCAAAAGGGATTGTGGGGCCGGCCCACCAACATCAAC
Source organism: Occallatibacter sp. (assembly GCA_049518955.1). Taxonomy (GTDB): domain Bacteria; phylum Acidobacteriota; class Terriglobia; order Terriglobales; family Acidobacteriaceae; genus Telmatobacter. The sequence goes on along the minus strand of JBEKRG010000007.1, from coordinate 47,118 downwards.
AATGTTGAAACCTGGTACAACATCGCGCCCATCATCACTCGCGGACCCGCGTGGTTCGCTGAGACGGGCAGCGCCAAAAGCCCGGGCACAAAGGTTTTCTCTCTGGTGGGCAAGGTGCAGAACACCGGCCTGGTTGAGATGCCGCTGGGCACGCCGCTCAAGAGCTTCATCTACGACATTGGCGAAGGCGCTGTCGCTGGCCGGCGCGTGAAAGCTGTGCAAACCGGCGGGCCCTCCGGCGGCTGCATTCCCGTGGAGATGCTCGACACGCCGGTCGACTACGAAAGTCTCGCGCAACTCGGCTCCATCATGGGCTCCGGCGGCATGGTTGTCATGGACGAAGACAACTGCATGGTCGACGTCGCTCGCTACTTCATCGAGTTCACGCACTCCGAATCCTGCGGAAAGTGCGTGCCGTGCCGCGTGGGCCTCAACAAGGCGCTGCGGATTCTCGATGCCATCTCCACCGGCAGCGGCACCGCGGAGCACATGAACCTTCTCGACGAGTTGGGCCGCATGATCCGCGATTGTTCGCTCTGCGCGCTCGGCCAATCGGCTCCCAACCCTGTGCTCACCACCATTCGCCACTTCCGCGACGAGTATGAGGACCACATCGTGGCGCATCGCTGTCGCGCCGGCGTATGTCAGGAGCTCGCCCTCTCGCCGTGCGAGAACAGTTGCCCGCTGCGCATGAATATTCCGCGCTTTCTTGAGCTTTACAGCGAGGGCCGCCTCGAAGATGCGTTTGAATCGGTCATCCTCGACAATCCCTTGCCCGCCTCGACGGGGCGCGTTTGCCAGCATCCATGCGACAACCGTTGCCGCCGCCAGTCCTTTGACGAAGTCGTGAACATGCGCGAGGTGCACCGCCTCATCGCGGACTCCATCTATCAGTCCGATCGCTTCGGCACCATGTTGCAGCGCATTCAGGAGCGCAGGCTCGCGCCAACCGGCCGCAAAGTCGCCGTCGCCGGTTCTGGCCCCACCGGACTCACTGCCGCCTTTTATCTCGCCATGCTCGGCCACGACGTTACCGTATTTGAAGAGCGCAGCGAAGCCGGCGGAATGCTGCGCTTCGCTATTCCCGAGTACCGACTGCCCAAAGCCGTCCTGCGCCGCGAGCTCGATCTCATCGAAGGGTTGGGCGTGAAGTTTGTATTCAAGACGCGTGTCGGCTCCGATATGGCGCTCAACGATCTGGCGTCGCGCTTCGACGCCGTCTTCATTTCCATCGGCACATGGAAGGAATCCTGGCTCTATTTGCCTGGCACCGAGCTGAAAAATGTGCATCCGGCCCTGTTGTTCCTTGAGGCGGTGGCGCGCCGCGAAAAGGTGCCTGTCGGCGCCCGCGTCGCGATTATCGGCGGCGGCAACGCGGCCATAGACTCCGCGCGCACGGTCATGCGCATGGGCGCGCAAGCCACCATCCTTTATCGCCGCGAGCGCAAAGACATGCCGGCGATCGATGAAGAGATTCAGGCGGCCGAGGAGGAAGGTGTTCGATTTGTCTTTCTCGCCGCGCCGCATCGCATCCTGGGCGGCGCCGACGGCAGCGTAAAGGCCATCGAGATCGTCAAAACGAAACTCGGCGAATACGACAAATCCGGCCGCCGCCGCCCCATTCCCACCGATGAAGTCCAGCGTTTCGAATGTGACAGCGTGATCATGGCGGTCGGCGAGACGTTCGACATGGATTTCTGCCGCGCCTCAGGTCTCGAGCTCAAGGAGGAAGGAACCATCGTTGTCGATCGCTTTACCTTTGAGACCAGCCGCACCGGATTTTATGCCGGTGGCGACGTAATCACTGGCGCTTCCAACATGTCCAATGCCATGAGCGGCGGCAAGCAGGCGGCACGGAAAATCGACGAGCGCCTGATGGCCCAGTCGGGCAGCGAGCAGCAAGCGGGTCCAGCGGGAATTGCCCGATGGGATCAACTCTTTCCCGAATTCGAATATAGCCATCAAGCGCCGGGAGAGCCGAGCTTATCGCGCCGTCACGCCGCAGCTTCGTTGCCCGCCGGCAGCCGCGTGCGCTCGCAGGAAGAAGTCGTCACCGGACTCAGTCAACAGGAGGCGTTGGAAGAGTGCCGCCGCTGCCTGCGTTGTGATTTGCGCAATGCCCAGGGAGCCGGTTAGTGCAGAAAGGTCATGAGGGGTTGCGTCGTCTTTTCCGCACAGTTTGAGGAAAAAATGGAAATCGGCATTGAATCAAAAACGTTTTTAGCCGCCTGGAGCGAAAGTCGGTAGACAATGGACACCAACGTCAAAGCAGCCAAAAACGTCTCCCTCCGCATTGACGGCGAACTCGTGACCGCGCACGAGGAAGACACCATTCTGGAAACGGCGCAGGCGAATGGAAAGTACATTCCAACACTCTGCTATCTCAAAGGCCTGAGCGCTGTCGGCGCTTGCCGCTTGTGCGTCGTCGAACTGGGAGGAACCGACCGCTTGCTGCCGGCCTGCACTACGCCTGTGCAGGAGGGAATGTCGATCAAGACTTCCTCCGCGCGCCTCACCCTCTACCGGCGCATGGCCGTCGAGTTGCTCCTCGTCGAGCGCAACCATATCTGCTCGTCCTGCGTTTCGAACGGCCACTGTGAGCTTCAGTCCATGGCGCAGTCGCTCGGTGTCACGCATGTTCGCTACGCTTACAGCAATCCCCGCCTGACCGTCGACATGACGCATCCTCGCTTCGTCCTCGACCACAATCGCTGCATCCTGTGCACGCGCTGCGTGCGCGTCTGCGCCGAGCTGGAGGGAGCCAATGTTTGGGAGGTCTCTTCGCGCGGTATCTACTCGCGCATTGTGAGCGACCTGAAAGACGACTGGGGACACGCCTCGAGCTGCACCGCTTGCGGCAAATGCGTGCAGGCTTGCCCCACCGGCGCCCTCGCTGAGAAGGGATTCGCAGTCCACGAGATGGTGAAGCAAAGCGAGCAGGTTAGCCGCTTGGCCACGCGGCGTTCCACCCACCCCAACGGAGCGCGTTAATCTCTACTTGGGCCCGCTCCAAAAAAGAAGCTTCACCCGCGCCTCGACTTTCTGTCGTTACGTTCCTAGTCCCTCAGTCCCTTAGTCCCTGCGTCGCATTTGTCCCAACCGGCTCGGCCCCGTAGAATGACCAGAGGGCCGGTAGTATGCGCGTACGGCGCCTGAAAATCAATGAGTGAACAGGAAACAGAGGTCTATTCCCAGACGCAGCCCGTTTCGCCGGCGTGGGACAGAATCGAGCGGGCGCGGCATCCGCAGCGCCCTTACCCCATGGATTTTATCGAGCGAATCTTTTCCGATTTCAGCGAGATTCACGGGGATCGCGCCTTTGGCGACGATGAGGCTGTGGCGTGCGGCATGGCGCGACTGGGCGACGATGAAGTGATGGTGATTGGCAACCGCAAGGGTGGCAGCACCAAGGAACGCGTGCGCCGCAACTTCGGCATGCCGCATCCAGAGGGCTACCGCAAGGCGCTGCGCGCCATGAAGCTCGCCGAGAAATTCGGCCGCCCTGTAATCACTTTCATCGATTTGCCTGGCGCCTATCCCGGTGTGGGAGCTGAGGAGCGCGGTCAGGCTGAGGCGATCGCCCGCAACCTGCGCGAGATGGCTCGCCTGCGCGTACCCACGATTTCGGTCATCAGCGGTGAAGGCGGATCGGGCGGAGCGCTGGCGCTGGCCGTAAGCGACCGCGTGCTGATCCTCGAAAATGCGCTGTATTTTGTCATCACTCCAGAGTCCTGCGCCGCCATCATGTGGCGCGACGCGGCGCATAAGCAGGCGGCCGCCGAGGCCATGCGCATCTCAGCGCCCGAAGTCGCCGCCATGGGCTGTGTGGACGAAATCGTTGTCGAGCCGCCGCAAGGCATCCACCTCGATCGCGAGGCCGGAACCGGAATGTTGGGATCGGCGCTCAAAAAGCACCTGGCAGAATTGAAAGCCATGCCCGTCGACGCGATGGTTTCCGCGCGGCAGCAGAAGTTCCGCAACATCGCCCAGTTCTATACGCAAAGCTGACTATCCAAATCTCCTGCGGCCGGCGGGAACGCCAATGTGGCAACCATGAAGCATGATCGAGTGAATGTGCGCGCCACACGCTGCGCGGCCTGTCGAGCCGGCCGCTGCGGCTCGATCCCGGCCCGGAGGCCCGCATGAGCCAACCTGGCTACACTGGCGGCCGCTTGCGCGCTTACCTGCAATTCCTCGCCGCGATCCTCTACTTTTTCTTGGCGCGGTCGTTGGCCTTTCACGGCGCTCAGGGGTTCGTCGGCGATGCCTGGTTTCCGCTCGTCGAGCAGGCCATGCTGGCGTTTCTGCTGTTGGTGGGGTTTGCCACCATGGGCTTCTGGCTCGACCATCAGGCCCACCCCATCAGCGAGCAGGGCTTGCCGCGCCGCGAAGGCTGGCCGCGCGAAATGGGATTGGGGCTGGCCATCGGTTGGGGAGCGGCGCTGGTTTGCGTGCTGCCGATGCTGGTTGTAGGCGGCATTGCCATCTCTCTCTTTACGCAGGCCTCATCCTGGGGCTGGCTCGTAGCCGACGCCGCATTTTTCGCGGCTGCCGCCCTGGCGGAGGAGCTTGCCTATCGCGGCTACGCGTTCCAGTGCTTTATCCGCGCGGTTGGGCCGGCCGGCGCCGTGCTTGGCTTCGCCGCAATCTACGCCATCATGCAGGCGCTCAATCCCGCCGCCAGCCGCGTAAGCTTCATCGTCTCGCTTGCCTTCAGCTTTCTGCTCTCCACCGCCTATCTCCGCACGCGCGCGCTGTGGGTCAGCTGGGGCCTCAACTTTGGCTGGAAGGCGAGCCAGGCGCTCGTCTTCGGCCTCGCAGTCAACGGTGTCAGCAGCCATTCGCCCGTCATTCAGGGCGACCCCATGGGGCCCCTCTGGCTCTCGGGCGGAGCCTTCGGGCTCAACGGCAGTTGGCTGGCATGCATCGTTCTTCTCGCCGCCATCCCCATGGTCTATCGCGTCACGCGCGATCTTGACTTCCGCTATAACGCCCCTGTGATTGTGCCCGGCGGAATCCCGGTTGACCTGGATGCCGCCGCGCGCGCGCAGCATGAGGCAGCCATGGGCCCTGCCGCGGCACCCGCAGCCCCCGGCCTGGTCCAGATCGTAGGAAGCGGAACTGCGATCAAGGAACAGGAAACAGAAAAACCCAAACCACCCGATCCGCCCCAGTAGTCCCTTAGTCCCTAGTCCCTCTCTTATTTGCCTTTTCTCCCCAATTGGAGCTAACGTTTGCCTATTAACGTTCGTCGCAACCATGGGAGGCTCCCATGAACTGGCGTTTGCCCGTCCCCGCGATTTTCTCCATCCGCCCATCCAGCAGATTCGGCCCGGCCCCGTTCGGCCGCCTGCGCACGCGCCTCCTCGCCATCCCGCCCGCCTGCGCATGTGCCGCGATGCTCATAGCTGCAGCGTCCAGTACCCAGGTCGTCACCGCCCAGGTCATCACTGTCGATACCGGCGGTGGCAAAGGCCCAGTCGCGACTCCCGGCCAGGTCGATCGCCAGTTTTCGCAGATCACACCCACCCAGGTTGACTTGCCCAAGACCGAGCTCGACCCCAAGTCGCGGATTCTGCTTGAACGTGACATGCAGTCCGACCAGGGATTCGCCAATCGCCCATTTCCCCGCGGCCACAAGGGGCTAACCCTTCAGGCCAACGGCAAGCTTGAGCCGGCCGGAGTCAGCTATCTCAACATGGTGGTCAATGAGGGGCTCTCCGCCAAGCCCGGCACGCGCGTCGTGGTCAGCAATATCAAGATCGACAAATCCCGCATCATCCTCGATTTCGACGGAGGCCCCGACGCCAAGCATCGGTTCCTGCGCCACATCCAGATCTCCGCCGGAGGACCGATGGACGACCCCGACACGGATCCCACGCTGATTGACCAGCAGGGCGATCCGGCCGGCTCGCGCATCACGCTCGTCTTTCCCAACTATGTTCCCGATCTCACATCGGCCCAGGTTAAAGCGCTGCTGGCCCCGCTCATCTCCTTCGATGTGAAGTCACCCATCCAGGCCTACACTGACACCCTGCCCAACGCCCTCAAAGACGCCATCCTTAGCCACAAGGTGCTGGTCGGAATGAATACCGACATGGTGATGTTCGCCAAGGGACAGCCCAACTCCAAGTCGCGCGAGATGGACGGCCAGATGCCGTTCGAGGAGTGGATCTACGGCACCGCGCCCGATGAAGTCGATTTTGTTCGCATTAATGGCAACCGCGTCATCCGCGTGGAGATTGCCAAGGACGGGCGCCCCTTGCAAGTCTTCACCACCGACGTGGTTTCGCCCATGCTGATGGCTGCCGGAACGCCGGAGCTGGCCGAAACAAAAACACGCACCATCAAGGAAGGCGATGTAGACGTCGATCCCGACAAGCAGGAAGCGCCTGCGCCGCCCAGCTTGCGCAAGCCCGGCGAAACGCTGCCCACGGACCACAGCGCGGGTGAGATGCGCCCCGTGCAATTCCCCAAGCCGCATTCTGACAACACGCCGGGCGCCGATCCCGACGAGCAGTCCAGCACGCCGCAGCCGAGCGCGTCGCCTGCGCAGCCCGCCCCGCAGAACACCCAGACGCAGCCTGCGACTGGCGCGCAGGCGCCTCCGGCCAGCACCACGCCTCCTGCCTCGGACAAGCAACAGCCCCCAGCCGGATCCAATCAGTTGGTCTCGGCGGGTACGGCCGGCACCGTGACGAACTAGCACGCCATCGTCAAAACACGACTCAACGGAACAGGGGGTTCCCTCCCCACTTCTGAAAATGAGTGCTGCCGAATCCTGCGATCGGCGCGGCAGCAATATGCCTGCTTCATCAGGGCCGAAAAGGACGGGTTGCAAGGCTACGGCGTTGGTGGGGTTGGGGCCGTTGCAGATTCAGTGAGAGAAGCCACTCAGCGACGAATCCAGCCGAAGGCCGGGGCTGGGCTTCGCCATCGCAGCTTACCGTGCAGTTTCGTGGATGTGTTTCTGTCTCATGTGGAGATCGAATTGAATTGCGAACCATTTACTGCTTTCCGCTGACGAAGCGCCCTTCGATTCCATGAGAGGCATTTGAGCGTTGCAGGCCGAACACTTCGCGGCGACTGGATGTGAATTCGCGCCATAGTCGATTTGCAATTCCGGTCTCGGTGCCATACGCGCAGTCTACGCCGAACTTCGGGTGCTCGTGCGGTTCTAAGAAGTCATATTCTGAGGCCACGAGGGCAATACGATCAAAACGGTACAAAAATTGGTCGTTAAACAGGCGTACACACCCCGTATGACAGCCACAACGATACGGATACTAACCACCGAACCCGACGGCGATGATGGGTTGATTGTGACGTTCTCAGACGGGACGACCGGCGCGTATGTAATTGAAGAACTACTCGAGTTGAGGCCCATTCGACAGCGTGTAAACACCAAGAAAACGCTACCCCCCAAAAAAGGTTAAGCGTGACGGCGATAATCAACGCATCAATAAGACCCCGCCTGCCAGGGCGGGGCTTTGTTTCAGGGCTTGACTTCAGTCACGCCGCAAATGTTGCAGGATTTGATTTGTGGTGTGAAAGCGTTGCGAAAACCAGCCGCAGATCCTTCGACTCCGGTTTGTGCAGCGGCGGGGGCCGGATTGCGTTCGGGATAATACGGTTGGTGGGCGTGCGAGGTGTTTCTTTACGCCCCGGCAGCGTCTTGCTGACGGACTACTGTGAGCGGCTTGGCCGGCGATCATGCGCCGAAAGGTGCATGATCTCGCCCATGTTAAAGCCCTTGCAGTCGTGAGCACGTTCAGCCGTCCTGAGTTCGGCTTCTGTGTCCGCGTTGGCAACCGTGAGGAAACATCGGGTACAAATCGAGTCGAACGTGCCGTTCGGCTTTCGGCGATGCGGGAAATCTGGGCGGGGCGATGGGGACATGGTGTGCTTCTCCTATGCCTCTGAAGCGTTCATCAGGCTATTCGCCCATTCTCTTCATCAACGCATGAGAAAGATGGTCATTCCGGCTCACGCCTTTCCAGCGCCCTGGCTGGCCGCGTCAGCTATATTCCTGCGATCTCGCGGTGCCGGGCAAGAGACACTCCAACGAAAGCGAGCCCATCGGTTTTTGGCTTGTCAAATCAGACAGTTAGCCTGGTAGCAATCGACGGCCTGACCACCAAGCGTCTGGAACGCAAAAACGAAAACGTCATCCTAATTGAGATTGAGGCGTATAAAACTGCACAGAATGCACGTCTTCGTCGTGCAACCATTCTGGAAAGACACCACAAGCCCGCCTCTAAGGGCAGAACTTGAAATGGAGGGGTCTTCCCCGGTTCCCCACTGTCCACGTGGAAGCCCCCGTTTTCCAACTCGTTCAATCATGTGTTACACACCCGAGTTGGCCCTGACGCATGGAAGCCGCAGAGGTCCATTTCCCCCAAGCGGACCGCCCGATACTGCATCGCTGAGAGCAGGTTGATGTAGGTCTTTGGCCTCGAGCCGAGAGACCAGCCTGTGTCGTTAGTTGCCAGGTTGAGTTCCGGTGACTGAAATCGTCGCCGGAGCAATCAGCTGTTTCGAAGGGAGAAAGAATGCAGACACGACTGGAATCCGAAGTTTCGGCACGATTTGGAGTTCTTCCAAACTTCTTTTGCCTCACGACAGACGATCCTGAGATTACGACAAATCTGTGGGGATTCGCTCAGTTCGCTTACTTGGATAATCCATTGCCTTCTCTTCTAAAGGAGAGGTTGTTTGTTTACTTATCCCTTTGCTGCAGGGTTCGCTACTGTATCGCCAGACATATTGGATTCTTGGTGGGCTTGGGTCGTCCAGCGGGCGACCCGGAGTGCCTGCCGCAATCAATCGCAGAAGTGTTGCCCCTGCTGAGTCATGATCTTCCCTTTGATTCCGAACTGGATCAGCACATCGCCTTGTGCCAGAGGATGGATCTAATGTCTTTGGCTCTGGAGCCAAACAGCGCGCAGGAAAGAGCGGTCTTTGCTTGCGCAGCACATGTCTTCCTGAAAACTCCGGATGCGCCGAGGGCGCTCGATGCCCTCGAGCGTGTATTCGACAGAAAGACGCTGGAGTACACCAAGCTTCTTCTTGCCTTTATTCGGACGGCGCATTACTGGACGGAAATACATCCTGAATTGGTTTTGGAAGACGACATCAATCAACTCTTGATCGCGCATGAGGCCCTTGCCGCACGCGTCCTTGCAGACGCGGCCGAATTACCGGAGAACCTGCTGGCTCGTCGAGTCTCAGAAGAGCTGATCTCTTTGCGCGATTTGAAAGAGCGAGAGTCGAAGCTCGAGCTGGACTATGGACTGCTCGATACCCGATACCAGAAGACAGAGGATCGACTGTTCGAAAGTGAGCAGGATCTTCATTACTTAGTCGTCCTCGGCTCGCAGATCCCGTGGACAGCAGATGCTCAAGGGCAGCTTTTGTACTTTGAACCGCGATGGCTGTCATGGGTGGGGCTTTCTCTCGATCAGGTCATTGGCGACAAGTGGCTACGGGTCGTGCATCCCGACGACATAGACAACACGCGGGAAGCTTGGGCGCACTCGGTATTCACCGGTGAGCCGCTGGAGGTTGAATACCGGATCCGCGATGCCTCTGAAACGTATGTCTGGGTTTGTTCGCGAGCGGTTCCTCGCCGCGACGCTGATAAGCGCATCGTGAAGTGGTACGGCACCACAGAGAACATCGAAGGGCGAAAGGAGGCTGAGTTCGCCGTTCGGCAGTCGGAGAAACTGGTTGCTCTTAGCCGTCTCTCGAACTCTATCGCCCATGAGGTCAATAATCCGCTTGAAGCGGTGACGAATCTGCTGTACCTGGCAAGCACGGCTCCGGGATTGCCGAGCGACGCACGAGATTGGCTTGGTGAGGCAGACGCGGAGCTGCAGAGGGTCGCGCACATCACACGGCAGGCGTTGGGATTCTACCGAGAGTCGACTGCGCCGGAGAACGTCAGCGTCAATAGTCTCATTGAGTCGGTGATCGCGCTGCTCAAGAGAAAAATCGGAGCCAAGCGCGTGCGTATTGAGAAGCAATGGCGCGCGACGCTGGAGATCAGCGCCGTCGCCGGAGAGCTGCGCCAGGCGTTTTCGAATTTGCTCGCGAATTGCCTGGATGCGGTGGACGAAGGTGGGACGATAAAGCTGCGAGTCGGGCTGTGCACCCTCGGTGACGATCGACCGGGGATCCGCATCACGTTTTCCGACAATGGCAGCGGGATTGAAGCGGCGAAACGGTCGCGCATCTTCGAGCCGCTCTACACGACAAAGGTCGAGGTGGGAACCGGGCTGGGGCTTTGGGTTTCAAATCAGATCGTTGAAAAGCATCGTGGGCGAATTCAGCTGCGGTCTTCGACGGCGGGAAAACGGCGGGGATCGACGTTCAGCATTCTGCTTGAACGGTAAAGGCGTGGAGGAACACCTGTCCGCGGACGGAGGATCTGGGGCAATCCCGCCTACTCGCCGTCCGCTTCGAAAGACCCGCGCTCAGAGTCCTTCGCTCCTTGATGCGTCAAACCGCGTGTCAAGTCCCTGACCCCGTACTTTCCCAGCAAACCCTTGAAAACACTCCGCAAACTCTCCCGCCAAGTTTGCCGATCATTTCCATCTTCGGGCGCATACTCGTTCCATGATCCGCAAACAGCACAGCTCCCGGCTATTGGCTACCTGCGTCTCTCCGTGGTCCGCGTTAGCTCCGCTAGCCCCGCTAACTCCGCCAACTCTGCTAGCCCCTAACTCCTTTGTTTCCGTCAAAGGAATTTATTTAAGAAAAAATTTAGGATGTTTCGCCTACTTTTATCCATCTAACTCGTTTATAATCAACAAAACTATCTCGGAAACAGCGAAAAATGACGTCAAGTTAGGTGCAATTGATTCCCCGCAACCCCTTTGTTTCTAACGTTTCGTTCGCTCGTTTTGTCACTTGCCGTAAAGGTCGGTTTCCGAGACCACCGGCTCCAGGTTCTCGCCCTGTTTTGAGCGGTGCGCGGCAGTAAACATCGACCCGCGTGCGGGGACGATCGGAGCGAACGCCATGAAGCCGATCTTCGGCGCGATGTCGTCGTAGATGGCTTCCACGCCGCCGCGCAGGGTGTACGTCTCATGCCAGAAGCCGGTGCCCCCTGAGTCGCGGAGAAAGCTCTTCCACCACTGGCGATGCGGTTCGGAGCGCGTCCATTTGAGCAGCGAGTCAATGTCGCGCTAGTACTGGCGCATGCCGGCATGCATGGGGAAGAGCGAGAAGATGAAGTTCTCGTGGCGCAGCAGGCCGTCAGGTTGATCGGCGACAGACTTCGAGATTCTGGGGCCGAAGCCGAAGAGAGTCTTGAAGCCGGTGAGGCGGTTGACGCGCATGCCCAGGTAGACAACCACGAGATCGGGATAGGCGCTGAGATCGACGGTGCGGCGATTGACAGATGCGGGCATGGGAGCCTCCTCGGGGGGAAGTTTCCCGGACGAGTACAGGATACAAGCGAGCGGGGAACAAGGGAACGCGGCGGCGAATGCATCAGGGTGTGAACGGGCGGGGGATGCCGAAGGTACACTGTTCCAAGCATGGCCGCCGAATCCACACTGACCATCGACGCTATTCCCGGCAGCGCTCCGGGAACGATGATTTTGCGCCTCGCCGGGCCAATGACCCTGGCCAATCTTCCTCCGCTTCGCGCTCACCTTCGCAGTGGCGAACCGCCTCGTCTCACCATCCTGGACATGACTGGCGTTTCGTTCATGGACTCCTCGGGCATAAACGAGATCATCAGCCACGAGGTCTACTGCCGCGACCACCATGTCCGGCTCGCGCTTGCCGGAGTCACTCCCCGCGTCCTCGGCGTCTTGCAGATCACGCGATTGGACAAGGTTCTGACGATTGCGGCCACTGTGGAAGCTGCGGAGGCGATGGCTTAGTCCTCCTTCCGGTCCGAAGTGTCCGGCCTAGCAAAGAAAAGAGGCCCCGGCGCAACCGGGGCCTCTCCACAGCTTGTGATTTTTGAATCCACGCGGGTCTACGGGGTGGTCTTCTTGGCGGCAGGCTTCGCGGTGACTCCCGCCTTGGGCCCCCAGTACGCCGGATCGGCCTTGATGAACGATTCCGGCACATAGCTCTGGGCAGGATTGACGTAATAGATCTCGGTACGATCCTCTTCCAGGGCTGCGGCGCGGAGGTCGCGCATCTTTTTCTTCTCTTCGTCGGACAGGCCGGCTTCGGCCTTGTTGAAGTCCGCGTCGGCCGCGTCGATGTCGTCCATCGAATCGTCGGGCGTCAGGCAAACAAAGTAGCCGTTGTCTTCGCCGTATTCGTCACGGAAGCAGTCCCAGTGCGCGCTGGGGCCAGCCTTCTGCCCAAGATCCACCCACATCTTGGCCAACTCAATGAACTCCTTGATGTGGCCTTGACGAACATGCAGGATGTCGGCTTCAAGAAAGCGATGGTGAAAAAGGTCAACGTCCGGACGCAGGCTGATATCGTCCGCGTAGCTCAGGATCAACTGATTGGTATCCCGCAGAAGTTCGCCATCGGCTACGTTGATGGGCTCGACGGCCGCAGCAACACCCGGGTTATCGAAGATCTTGTTGGCTTTTGCCAACTCGCCAAAAGAGTTGAATCCTGAGATGAAAATGGCTCGCGGATGGCCCGACATTGAGTTATAGGCCCAGTAATGGATGGGATACTTGGCTTTGATCATGGCCTGAACGTATGCGCTCTCGGTCTTGTCATGGGCAAGGCCGCCCTTGCCGGGCTTGGTGTATTCGACGGTGACTTGCAGGTACTTCGGTGGCTTCATGGGTGCCAAAGATGGATCCTGCGCGGCGGCTATCGGGATGCAGGAAGCCGCAAGGGACAGTCCCAGAAACAGGGAGCTGGTCTTTCTCATTTGCTTAATCCTCCAGGTGTAGCTCATGGATCGTTCAAAGGAGGGATCGTGAAGATGAGGAAGCGTAACGATCTGAGCCTGTGTCTTTCTATCCCCTTATACGCATTGATGTAAAGCTATTTCTCCGCACAGCGCCGGCTGCTTAGCGGTCGAGCACTTGGTAGCGCGCCATCATGCCGGCCAGCATGTGGTCGGAGATGTGGCAGTGATAGAGCCAGATGCCAGGAGCGTCGGGCACCATGTCGGCGGTGATCATTTGCGCGGATGCGATGTTCAATACGTCGGTCCGTTGGCCGCCCACCAGCACGGTGTTGCCATGCCAATGTGGCGTGTGTCCGTTGAAGAAGTCGCCGAGCGTGGCCACATACCAGCGCACGTGATCGCCCTTCTTCATCACCATCATGGGCCCATTGCCGTAGATGTATCCGTTGATGGACCACTTGATGTTGGTTTCGAAAAATCCCGCACCCGCGACGGTGCCTAAGATCCCTGTCGTTGTGACGGGCTTGGACTCGTAGCGATTGAGTTTGGTGGGATCGGGGATGTGGGCCTTGATGTTGTCGTCGAGATACCAACTCTCGTTCTCGTTGATGGCGATGTAGATGGTGACGAACTGCTTGTCGACATCCTTGGGTGCGCCGTCGGGACGCGCCATGCCGCGCCGTGTGATGACGAGTCCGCCAAAGAGTCCGGAAGCTACATCGCGCAGCTCGTCGCAGTGCGAGTGGTAGAGCCAGAACAGGGAACTGGGATCGTTGGGGCCGGATCCTGCGCGGTCGGGGACTTGCCAGGTGTAGGTGTGCGTGGCTCCGGGCGCAATGCAGGCGCCACGGTCTTCCATGTCGCCGCTGCCGCCGTTGTAGTTCGCGCCCTCGGAGTCCTTCTCGTAGCGAACACCGTGAGGATGCATGCCGTAGGGATGCGTGGCGTTGTTCTTGAAGACCACTTTGATGGTGTCGCCCACTTCCGCGTACAGAATCGGGCCGACGATGCCGAGGTACGCGTCCTGGGCCGCGCGCGGCTTGATCGTGGTGAAGGTGGCGTCCGTGTATTCGCGGTAGACCGCTTTCTTATAGACGCGACCGATGTGGTCGGCGCTGGTCTCGGTGAATCCCTTGGCAACGGAGTCGAAGGGCATGCCCATAGCCTCGTCGCGGCCTGAGGGAGCGTAGTCCCAGTTCACTTCGTCGGCGGCAACGTAGTAGGTGCGCGTCTTGCCTTCAGGTGCGGGTGCGGCGTGAAGGGGCGCGGGAAGTGCGCAAAGAGTGGCGGCTGCAAGGCAGATTGCGCCCAGCGTTGCACGGCGGAGAGTTCGCTCGTTCATCGTTCCTCCGGGGAATCGGTTGGGCGGCGTGCGCGGGAAACCTGGCGCTCGTGGCGCTTGGATGGAGCTGTTGAGGGTTCTGGGGAAGCTACGACCGTGATTCTACTTCGGTCGCCATGGCCCGGCAAAGCACTTTCTTACGGAACCGATCCTTGCCGGTCTGCACGGTCCGAGAATGGGACTCGCTGCCCGGCTCATATAAAATGGATCGAGCGAGTCGTGTTCTTTGTGCGCAGTGCGGATGCTTTAAGCGATCCGTTGCAGCGAGTGAGAGCAGCGGCCGCGCCGTTGAAGCCGTCTCGCGATAGCGGGATGAGTGCAAAGACACATCACAAGGAGAACCAGCTACTGATGGCAAAAATTGCAAAAACAGGTGACCGCAAGAAGGTCATGGACACCACGAAGTCCACCGATTGTCCCAAGTGCGGCAAGCCCACGCGCATCGTCAAGCGCGTGAAGGATCGCGAGAGAGGCGTTCCGGGCGGAGTGTATATTTCATGCTCCGTATGCGAGTTTTACGAAAAGCTTTAAGCGTTGGTTGAGGTTTTATCGACAGCGCGGCCCGGCGAAAGCCGGGCTTTTTGCGTTTGAACCGCGCGTCAGTCTGTAGCGACCCAACTCCAATCCCCGCTTTTCCGCTATCCAATCGCAGGATTTCCGGAACCTCTTATAGACTCATTGCGTACTCCACCTACAGGAGAACTCAATGAAGACCTTTGTTCGCCTCACCCGCCTCGCGGCATTGCTTTGCCTGACTGGCTCGCTCAGCCAAGTGGCCGCCCACGCTGCGTCGAAAGACACCTCGGGCACCATCGTCATCGTCTTCAAGGATGGCCACCGCCAGAGCTTCAACCTCTCTGACATCGATCGTGTCGAATTCGCAGGAGGAGCTTCCTCCGCTTCCGCGGACAGCTACAGAGTCCCCAGCCGTGGCCGGTTCATCGGCAAATGGGAGTGCGGCGACGGTCAGGGAAATAACTTCTATATCACGCTGAACGAGGATGGCACCGCCTTCAGATCGATTGGTGACGTTCGCGGCCACTGGGAGTATGTTGACGGCGAGGCTCGCGTAACCTGGGAAGACGGCCGCAAGGATGCGATTCGCAAATCCGGACCGCAGTACTTCAAGTTTGCCTACGGGGAGGGCAAGTCGTTCACTGACGACCCTGACAATGTGGCCCACGCGCGCAACACGTCGGCCGGCCCAGCCTAGGCTACAGGGCTCTTATAGCGCTTCAGCCATCTCCTTAAGCACCGCCTGTGCTGCTACAGCGGGATCGGCAGCCTGTGTAATCGGCCTGCCCACCACCAGGTAGCTGGCGCCGTTGACGATGGCGTCGGCGGGAGCGGCCAAGCGCTTTTGGTCGTTTGTCTCAGAGCCCGCGGGGCGAATTCCTGGAATCACCAGCACGCCCTCGGGGCCGGTGAGCGCGCGCAAAGCGGCAACCTCCTGCGGCGAGCAGACAAAGCCGCGAATGCCGGCGGCGATACACATCTTCGCCAGAAGCTCAACCTGTTGCGCAGGCGAGCGGTCCACTCCGGCTGCCTTCAAGGCGGCTGGGTCCATGCTGGTGAGTACCGTGACGGCGAGCAGCTCGGGCGGATTGGCGACGCCATCGAGCGCGGCTTTGGCAGCAGCCAGCATTGCCGGACCTCCGGCTGCGTGGACGTTCATCATGCGAACGCCCCACGCGGAGGCCGAGCGAACGGCTCCGGCCACGGTGTTGGGAATGTCGTGAAACTTGAGGTCGAGGAAGACGGAGTAGCCGCGCTCCACGAGAGGCTCGAGGATGGCGGGCCCCGCGGCGGTGAAGAGCTCCAACCCCACCTTGAACCACTGGCAGGTTCCTTCGAGTCTTTTGACTAGCTCGGCCGAGGCAGCGGCACTGGGCACGTCGAGAGCGACAATGAGACGCTGGCGCGCGGCTTCGATCTTGTCGTTTTTCTCGGCGAGCGGCGAGCGCGTGGGAGCGAAGGAGGAATTCAAACGCTCGGGGATGGGCATATTTCGATCCTAACGGATTGTGGGCGATACGATAAGAGGTAGTAAAACCGGCGTGGAGAGAGGGACCGTTGCGAATGCGTTGGTGGGTGACCGGGATCTTGTGGTTGGCGGCGACAGGGTCGGCCTGGGCGACGGCCGTCGATACCAACCCCATGAACAATGACCCGCAAGTTCGCGCGGCATTCAAGGATTTCTACAATCTTGATTACGCGGGCGCCGTTCAAAGCTTCGAGCGCTATCACGCGGAACATCCGGGCGATCCTCAGGCGACGGCGTACCTGCTGAACGCAATCATCTTTCAGGAGCTTTACCACGAGGACCTGCTGGATACTACCTTCTACGCGAATGACGGTTTCCTGACCGGGCGACACGCCACCGAGGAGGATCCGAAGAAGCGCGACCAGATTTTTGCGCTCGCCGATGAAGCTGTGCAAGAGGCGGATTGGCGGCTGAGCCAGAATCCCAATGACGTGAATGCGCTGTTTGCCCGAGCATGGGTGCGTAGCTTGCGATGCACGTACGTGGCGATGGTGGAGCGCGCCTATGGCACGGGGTTCCACCTGGCGACGAAGGCTCGGGACGATGCCGCCCGCGTGCTCGAGCTGGATCCGAATTACGTGGACGCGAAACTGATCACCGGGGTTTATGAATACGTGGTCGGTGCGCTGCCCTGGCCCTTCAAGTTGATGATCGGCTTTGCGGGAATTACGGGATCGAAGGCCACGGGTCTGGCGATGTTGCGCGACGACGGCGACCGCGGCGTGTTGACCAGCGTGGACGCGCGAACCGCGATCGCGCTGTTTCTGCGCCGCGAGGCAAAGTACGACCAGGCCATCGCGGTGGTGCTGCAACTCAAGAACGAGTATCCGCACGATTACCTCTTTTGTCTTGAAGAGGCCAACCTTCGCAAGGACGCGGGCGAGGGCATGCGAGCTGTTGAGGCTTACCGTCAGATCCAGGACGACAACGCGAAGCCGGGATACTTTGCCGATGCGCGCATGGAACTGGCCGACTTTGGGCTGGGAGACGCATTACGTGGCCAGCGACATGACGATGAGGCCGCACAAGCCTATGAGCAAGCCGCATGGACGCCCGGCGTGGGACCAGAGCTCAAAATCCGTTCGCTGCTCGATGCCGGCGAATGTCGCGATATGGCCGGCCAGCGCCAGCTTGCGATTCGCGACTACCAGGCGGCAATCGACGCCGGACCCAATACATCGCGAGCCGACCAGGCCCGAAGGTACATCCGCGCACCGTACGGCGGAATCTGAAGACCAGAGAACGAGATGCACGATGGAACCGGCGGGGATGTGAATCCGTATGATGAAAGCAGTGGGCTTATTCCGCGGAGGGATTGATCATGGCAGCCTTTTGTCAGCAATGTGGTAGCGCTTTGCACCCAACGGCGCGGTTTTGCTCGGGCTGCGGGACGGTTGCGCCGATGGCGCAGCCCATGCCGGGCCGGCCTCTGATTCGGCCGCACGCGGGGCGCATGATTGGCGGCGTTTGCATGGCGTTGGCGCAGGCCAATGGATGGGACGTGGCCACAGTCCGCATTCTTACGGTGATCGGCTTCTTCGTTTCGAGTGGACTGGTCGGCGTGGCCTATGTGGCCGCATGGATCGGCATTCCCGAGGAGACGATGCCGTATCCGGGAGTGTATCCTCCCCGAATATGAGCCCGAATATAAGCCCGGGCATGAACGGTGAATACCTTTCTGGCGGCGCAAGGCTCAGCTATAGTGACGCGGGCGAGGGGCTGCCGGTTGTTCTGCTGCATCCCACGCCTCTCGACCGTGAGTATTGGCGACCGCTTATGCGAGAGCTTGCGGGGATTCGCGCGGTTGTTCCCGACCTGCGCGGACACGGGCATTCGGACCTCGGATCAGGGCTGCCGGCGGGAGCATTTACCCGTGTTCCTGGCGCGCCAGTGCTGACGATGGCCCAGATTGCCGCGGACATTCTCGCGCTGCTCGATCACCTAAGAATCTCCAAGGCAGTTTTTGGCGGATGCTCCATTGGCGGCTACGTGATGCTGGAGTTGTGGCGGAGGGCGCCGCAACGGATGCACGGCATGATGTTTGTGTGCTCCAAGCCGCAGCCGGACGCAGAGGCAAGCCTGACCAAACGCATGGAGACCATCGCGCGGGCGCGAGCGGACGGCGTTGCAGCGCTCTTCGACGGTATGGCGCAAAATACGGTCGCGCCTTCGGTTCGCAAGGAGCGGCCCGAAGTGGCGAGCGAAGTGCGGGGGCAGATGACGTTGACGGCCGAGGCGTTAGTTGCCGTGCAGGCAGGGCTTGCGGCGCGGCTGGATTCGGTTCCGACCGTGGCCACGATTCGCGTGCCGGTGCTGGCCATTGCTGGCGCAGAAGATTCAAACGTGACGGCGGCCGATATGGAGGCGTTCCGCGCGGCTCCCGGCGGATGCGAGTTGCACGTGGTGGCGGGCGCCGGTCACTTTGCGGCGTACGAACAGCCGAAGAAGGTGGCTTCGTTGATGGCGCCGTGGCTGAGGCAGTTTGCAGCCTAATTGCCGGCGCGAAGCCGAATCAGATGCCGCGCTGATAGAATTCCGCACGAATCGCTTTCCCATCTCGAGGAGAATCGTATGAGCAATGTTGTCCTAAAGAATTTCGGCCGCCGCGAATTCTTGCGCGCCTTGCCGGCGGGTGCGGCTGCTGGATTCACGATTGCGAATGCGTCGCTGTTCGCTCCGATCGCCGCCGCTCAAGCGAAAAGCACAGCCGGCGGGGCGAGCTTTCAGCTTTTCACCGCGCAGCAGATTCAGGATGACGAGAAGGCGCTCGAAGCCAGCCCGGGCAACAACAATCTTGTGCAAGGGAAGAACTTTGCGGTGGTGCTGACGGTGGAAACGTCGAAGACTGGCGCGGAGTATGAGTGGCACGAGGGGCGGGATCATGTCTTTCAGATTCTGGAGGGCGAAACGATCTACGAAGTGGGCGGAACGCCAAAGGGCGCGCATAGCATCGGGCCGGGCGAGTGGCGTGCGCCGCAGGCCGACGGGACCACGAAGTTCACGCTTAAGAAGGGCGACATGCTGGTGGTTCCGCGCGGCACCCTGCACAAGAGGAGCACCGCGGGAAGCGTGACGTTCTACCTTATATCGCCGCAGGGAAGCAGCCAGTAGCTCTCAGCCGGCAGCGAAGAGCAAAGGCTGGGTGGCAAGCACTTGAAGCTATAGGCTTGTCTCTAATTCCGGCTGCGCATTTTCGCCAGCAGATTCAGGATCTCGATGTAGAGCCAAACCAGCGTGACCATGATGCCGAATGCGGCATACCATTCCATGTATTTGGGCGCACCGCAGGCAACACCCTGCTCGACGAAGTCAAAGTCGAGGACAAGATTAAGGGCGGCGATGGCCACGACGAGGAGGCTGAAGCCGATGCCGATGGGAGTGGCGCCGTTCACGGTCGTGAAGTTGATACCGAAGAAACCGAGAATCATCTCCAGCATGTAGAAGAGAAAGATGCCGCCGGTGGCCGCGACCACACCGAGCCGAAACTTCTGCGTGACCTTGATGATTCCAGTTTTATAGAGAAACAACAGGACGAAGAGGGTGCCAAAGGTGAGGGCTACGGCCTCCATGGCGATGCCTGGGTAGCGCTGTTCGAGGATCGCGGACAATCCGCCGAGCACAAGCCCTTCGAGAAGCGCGTAGATGGGCGCGGTGATGGGCGCCCAAGTCCTTTTGAATGACGTGATCAAGGCGAAGATGAGTCCGCCGAAGAGGCCGATCATCAATGCAGGACCGGCGAAGCTCATGTCGCGAGTCTGCATGAACGAGTTCCAGGTCCACGCAGCGGTGACCACTGCGCACAGCAGCAGAATGCCGGTCTTGTTGATGGTGCCGCTCAACGTCATGCGCGATGCCGCGTCGATGAGGCTGCCCCCGTATTGGCTGCCCTGAAAGTCGCTGAAGGTGTTCTTGCCGAGGGCGGGATTCGATGTCTTCATCAGTGCCATTGCAATCACTCCGTCGTGCGGGCCTGGCAATCCTGACGTAGTTTCAGGGCAGTTTGGCCGCAGTTTTCATTCTATTCGATGGAAAAAAGCCCGCGAAAGTTTCAGGTGCGCATTCGTTTGGCTAATCGAGAGCCTGCATGCCGTATGTGGCTTCACGGCGAGCGGCCGTGGCCATCAGGTTCTCGATGGCGGCGACGGGCTGAATTCCGCCGCGCGCGCCCTGCGCCATGCAATTCATGGCCGCGGCGGCGCATGAGAACTCGAGTTGCTGCTCGAGCGGCCAATCGCGCAGAAGCCCGAAGATAAAGCCTGCGCGGAAGATGTCGCCGGCGCCGGTGGTGTCGACAACAGGCACGCGGAAGGCTGCACTGTGGATCAACTGCTTGCCGTCCCAGGCCAGCACGCCGCTTTCCCCGAGTGTAGCTGCGCTCAGGCGGCATCCATAGCGCGACTGCATCCGGCGCAGTGCGCGCTCGAGATTAGTTTCGTTCATCAGACGGCAGGAGAAATCCTCGCTGACGATCAGATAGTCGATATTGGCGACGAGCTCTTCAATGCCGGGATAAGTGTCATCGAGGTCGGCGACGACAGGAATGCCTGCCTCGCGCGCCCAGGCGGCGGCTTGCGTGGCGGCGGCTGTGTCGTGGCCGTCGACATGTAGAAAGCGAGCATTCACGACCCATTCGCGGCGAAGATCGGCGGGTTGAAGAATCATCTGTTCGTTGCGCTGGCAAATGACGGTGCGCTCGCCGGCCGCATCGATGAGGATGACGTTGTGCAGGCTGGCGCTTCCGGGAACGGTGACGATCCGCGCTTCGGCGCCCACGCGGCGGAAAGCCTCCTGGTGCAGGCGCGCCGCATCGTCGTCGCCGAGCTTGCCAACGTAGCGGGTGCGCAGGCCCCAGGTCTGGCAGGCGACAACGGCGGTGGCTACCTGGCCGCCGGGCTGCGTGGACCGATTGCCGTAGTGAACCTTGGAGCCGGGTTGGGGAAATCGATCGAGCGGAATCAGAGTGTCCGTCGCGTTCAAGCCGACGCCGACGACATCAACGAGCTCAATGGGAGGCAAATCAGCCACAAAAACATTGTAATGGCCCGGCGAAAGAGGCCGAGTGTGATGAGAATTCGAGGGCCGAATGCTGTAGGCTCAGATTATTCTTTTGGTTCTGGACGAGACCTGTGGCTCAGCCAACATCCTCGCGCCCATTTCAACGCCCTGAGGGCGACGCACTCTATTGCGGAGCGGTGTCGCTGGAGGCGCTTGCTAAGCAGTTCGGCACACCGCTTTATGTTTACTCGGCAGACCAGATTGCGGGGCGGCTGGGGATGTTCCAGGGTGCGCTCAAAGGGCGGGACCACCTGGTTTGCTACGCGGTGAAGGCCAACTCCGCGCTGGCGATTCTGAAGCTGCTGGCGGAGCGCGGCGCGGGTTTCGACATCGTGTCGGGAGGCGAGCTGGAGCGCGTGCTCGCGGCAGCACCTGAGGCAGCTGATCGCGTCGTTTTTTCAGGCGTGGGGAAGACGGCAGCGGAGATGGACGCCGGGCTGAAGGCCGGAATCCTGGCGTTCAACGTGGAAAGCGAAGCAGAGCTGGCACTCCTGAGCGAGCGCGCACAAAAGTTAAAGATTCGCGCACGCTTCGCGCTACGCGTAAATCCAGACGTGTTTGCGGATACGCACCCGTACATTTCCACCGGGCTCCGCGAGCACAAGTTTGGCATTGATATTCGGCGGGCGCGAACGATCTACAAGCACGCTGCGCGAAATCGCTGGCTTGAGCCGCATGGCATCAGCGTTCACATCGGGTCGCAGATCCGTTCCGCTGAACCGTTTGGCGCGGCGATCGAGCGAGTGGGCAAACTGGTGGGGAAGTTGATGAGCGAAGGCATCGAGCTAAAAACGATCGATGCGGGCGGTGGCCTGGGCATCGACTATCACGACGGCGGTTTTGACGCGGCGGGCAAGGTGGACGAGTACGCCGAGGTGCTCAATTGCGCGCTGAGCGATTTTGATGGCCGATTACTGATTGAGCCGGGTCGATTCTTGGTGGCGCAGGCCGGCGCATTGCTGGCGCGGGTGCTCTACGTGAAGCGCAATGGTACGAAGAATTTCGTGATCACCGATGCGGCCATGAACGATCTGATCCGCCCTGCGCTCTACCAGGCGTATCACGAAATTGTTCCAGTGCGGCCGCGGGCAGGGAGGGCGCTCGTCGTCGATGTGGTGGGGCCGGTTTGCGAATCTGGCGACTTTTTTGCGCGCGACCGCAAGCTCGCGCCAATCAAGTCCGGCGACCTAGTAGCGCTGCTCGATGCCGGCGCCTACGGCATGGCACAGAGCTCGAACTACAATTCGCGTCCGCGCGCGGCAGAAGTGCTGGTCGAGGGCACGAAGGCGCGGCTGATTCGCAGGCGCGAGACGATGGCCGATCTGCTGGCGACAGAACGCGTTTAGCTCGTTAGGCGAGATGTATTCTCCGACGAAATCCAGGGTCGAAGTAAGATGACCGAACCGCCGGGCCGGCATCGGATGATGACGATGAAGGCGACAGAATTTGAGTTTCGTCACCAAACACTTTTTCACCTCATCGTTGTCGGTGCGGCCTTTTTCACGTATGTCGTCGATCCCGTCGACATTGTTTGGGCCGCTGTGGAGCGCCGGCCGAACGCCAGGTTGCTCGAGCGTCTGTGCTTTGCTTTGGCCACCGCATTGATCGGCGCCGGCGCACTGCTACGCACTGCTGCGGTTGCATCAGAGCCGGTCAAATTCCAAAACGGCGAGCAGGGCTCGGGCATTCGCCCGTCGGGACACATTGGCAGCGTTCTATTTTCGGCGGGAGTTGCTTCGCTTGCGCCTTTTTCAGGGGCCGTGATTCTTCTGCTGGGCGAGTTCGTTCTTGCTCTTCGACTGATCTTGTTGGAGCGATCATGGGGTCGCGAGCAGGATCCCTCAGCCGCTTCGCCGACCTCGTGGCTCGGAGCCATACGGGAGGAATCTGCGAAGTGGGGCATCTTCGTGACGATGGTCGTTTTCACTTGGCTGCTGATCGACCGTGTGGCCGAATACCTGGCCATCGCCAGCCTGGTGATGTGGGCTGCGCTCAACTACAAGACAGTCTGGAGTCGCGCTACCCGGTGAGGAGCGGCAATTCGCGCCTGCGTGCGGCAGAGGTTCAATCCCGCCGCACACGACACCGACGCCCATCGGGACCGACCTGATATGGTGTTGCGCGGGAGGTTTCCCGATGCGATTCGCGACGTGGACGGCACGAGCACTGATCATCACAGTGGCGGCGGCTGGAATTTCTGCCATTGCCGGCGCAGACCCATTGAAAGTGAAGACCGAACAAGGCAAGATCCGCGGCAAGCTGATCAACGACGGCAACGTGCAAGAGTTTTTGGGGATCCCGTATGCCGCGCCGCCAGTGGGGGACCTGCGCTGGAAGGCACCGCAGCCGCCTGCGCACTGGAAGGGTGTGCGCGATGCGACGATGTATGGTGCGCACTGCGCGCAGAACCATGTCTTCGACGACATGATTTTTCAGGATGCGGGCCCCAGCGAAGATTGTCTCTACTTGAACGTCTATACGCCCGCCGGCGCGAAGGCCGACAGCAGGCTGCCCGTGATGTTTTGGATCCATGGCGGCGGGTATTCGGGCGGCAGCGGGGACGAGCCGCGGCATAACGGAGACTTTCTCCCGACCAAGGGAGTCGTACTCGTAACTATCAACTATCGCCTTGGTGTTTTTGGATTCCTGGCAACCACAGATCTCGCGAAAGAAGCCGGTGGGTCTGCGGGGAACTACGGGCTGATGGACATGATTGCGGCGCTCGGTTGGGTGAAGGGAAATATCGCGCAGTTTGGCGGTGATCCCGGGAACGTAACGATTTTTGGAGAGAGCGCGGGCTCGTCGGCGGTGAGCACGCTCATGGTGGCACAACCGGCGCGGGGGTTATTCCAGAAGGCGATCGGCGAGAGCGGAGCAGCATTGAATGTCGGCTCGCATGGGCCGGAGGAGCTCGCTGGACGAGAGAAAAAGGAGCAGCTCTGGGTGGAATCGCTGGGAGCAGCCAATCTGGCCCAGTTGCGTGCTTTGCCGGCGGGAACGATTCTTGCAGCCGCAGCTGCAAAGGGCGCGCCGAGTTTCCCGGTCGTGGTCGATGGCCGCTTCCTGACCGAACCGATTGCCGACACCTACGCCGCAGGCAAGCAGGCGCACGTGCCCCTGCTGGTGGGTTGGAACCGGGACGAGGGCAGCTTCATCACTTTTCGAGGGAACGTTACGGCCGCGCAGTGGAAGGAGACGGCGACGAAACTGTTTGGCGATCGATCGGCTGAGTTTCTCGAGCTGTATCCAGGGAACGACGACCAGCAGGCGCTGCGGTCGGCGATCGATTACAACGGCGATACGTTTATTGCGTTCAGCACGTGGAAGTGGGTTGTGGCGCAGGTGAAGACGGGGGAGGCGCCGGTGTATCGCTATCACCTGGAACTGGCCGCGCCGCCGAGCAAGTTTCATCCGGGCTCGTACGCTTTTCACTCCGATGACATCGAGTATGTGTTCGGCACGCTCGACACGCGGCCCGGAGCGGTTTGGCGCCCGGAAGATCGCAAGCTGAGCGAAGAGATGATGGATTACTGGACGAACTTTGCCAAGACCGGCGACCCAAACGGGGCGGGACTGCCGGAATGGCCGAGGTTCGACAAGACCAGCGAGTTAATTCACCTGGACAGCACGATTACTTCCAGGCCTGACACGACGCTGGCGCGATACGAGTTTCTGATGGAGAATCCGCCGAAATCGGATCAGTGAGCCAGGGGATTCGAGGGAACTATTGATGGACGCCGGAGGCTGCGATGAAGCCCGCGTTTTGCGAGGAAGTCGCGGCTGGTGAAAGCGGGGCCGCGAAGCTCGATCCGCTGGCGTTGAGGGCCGTGGAGTAATCGGGGCCCAGGCCGAGACTCTTGAGCGCGCGGGAGTCGGGCATCAACTTGGTTTGCCAGCCATGATCGGCCTGATACTTCTGCATAGCAGCAACAGTAGTGGAATCCCAATTGCCGCTGGCTTCGCCTGTCAGGTAATGTTCGCGGATCAGGGCCTGCTGAATCTGCGTCACGCGATCGGAATCGATTGCCTGCTGGCCGCGCGCGCGGCGCGTTCTGTGCCGGCTATGCGAGAGCTTGTGGGACGTGCTGGAGTGGCTGGTGGTGGTTCGGCGTGCGTTCGCCGCGAACGCGGGAGGCGCAAGAAGAGCCGCGGAGATCAGAAGCGCCAATCCTGCGCGAGATGGAAACATCCTAAACCGCCCGACCAAAAAGAAGATTTCAAGAACTGTTCCAAGAAGTTTAGCGAACGAACTCTTGTGCGGCAAGGGGAAAACGATTCGACTGCCACGGAGCGGATTACTTTGGGTACCGGCGCCGGAGGCGAAAGTTCGCCGCCGGCGCGGCTCCGGAACTGCTATAGCGTGCCACCAATATAGTTGATGCCCAGTTCGGGATGATGGGGGTCTATGACTTCGAAGACCACATCGTCGCCGGTCTTGAGCTTGCTTACAACGGCATCAAATTGTTCCTTGTTCGGAGTTGGCTGCCGGTTGACGTGCGTGATGACCAGCCCCGGCTCGAGTCCCTGCAAGTCTGCGAACGAACCGGTGCGGACAGAATTAATGACTACACCGGAAGTGTGGATGCGGGAGACCGTTGCCGGCGGGGCATCCTGGACAACGACGCCAAGCTTGGCCTCACCTGCGCCTCCGCTGTTCTCCTGATCGTTTTCAGGCTGCGGATTGTTGAGATCGGCGAAGACCTTGTCGCGATCGCCGATAGTCACGGTGGTGTCCTGCGGCTTGCCATCGCGCATGTAGCCCAAACGGATGCTCGAGCCGGGTGCGCGGCTGGCGATTTCGTTTACGAGATCGTCGCCGTCCTTGATGGGGCGCCCGTCGATGGTGGTGATGATGTCGCCGGCCTTGATGCCTGCCCTGTCGGCGGGCCCACCGGGCTGGACTTCCTGAACGAGAACGCCATTCTTGAAGCCGTAAACCCGATTGACGGCGCCTGATAATCCTTCGCGGAACTGAATTCCAATGGAGCCGCGAGTGACCTTGTGGCTGGGACTGATGAGGTCGTTGTACACCGAGACGACGGTGTTGGAGGGCATGGCGAATCCGATGCCCTGATAGCCTGCCGATTGCGTATAGATGGCCGTGTTGACCCCGATGACTTCGCCGTTCATATTCAACAGCGGTCCGCCAGAGTTGCCGGGGTTGATGGCCGCGTCGGTTTGGATGAAGTGCTGGAACTGGCCGGGGGCGCCCTGGTCAATGGTGCGGTTTTTGGCGGAGATGATGCCGGCGGTGACGGTTTGCGCGAGCGCGAATGGGCTGCCGATGGCCTCGACCCAATCGCCGACTTCAGCCGTGTCAGAGTTGCCCATTTTGACGGTTGGAAGCGGCGAGCTGGTGTCGATCTTGATCACGGCAAGATCCGTGGCCTTATCGACGCCGATAACGCGAGCGGGACGGCCAAGATCCTGGGTGTCAGGATCGGTCGAAAGCTTGACGTAGATTTTGTCGGCTTTATCGATGACGTGATTGTTGGTGATGATGTAACCCTTGGCGTCGACGATGAAGCCAGAGCCTAGCGATTCCTGCACCTGGCCATTGTCGCCGCCGTCATCGGGGCCTGGCACCTGACCGCCGAAGAAGCGGTTGAAGAAGTCCTGGAAGTTGTCCGGTCCCTGTCCCTGCTGACCGTTGTCCTGATTGTCGTCGTCGCCGGGATTCTGCTGGTTGGGCTGAGAACGGAACTGATGGAAGTTGCGACGGCCGCCGTTATCGGACTGCTTGGGCAGAGTCTGAGTGTTGATGTTTACGACGGCAGGTCCGACAAGCTTGGCGATTCTCACAAAGTCGTTGGGCGGCGTGGGGTTGGTGACGACCTTGAGAGGAGTAGCGTCGCTGCTGCTCTGACTTTCCTGACCGTGTACTCCGTGAGCGACAAACGATCCGGTCACAATGGCGACGGAGATCGCGGCAAGCAACACGAATACGGAGGTAAGACGGCGCGACCGTAGCCGTTCGAAAAGCGATTTCATAGAATTCACTGACCTCTGGTCGAGCACAGCCTGACGGCTGGGTTGTGGTTGGCGCTGCTCCTTCAGTATAGCGATCCGCGAGCCGGTCGAGCTCTGACTCTTCCGCGTCACGCGCGGGGACGGATGGGGCCGAAGCCACGCACTGAGGAGTTAGACGCTGCACAACCTAAAAGAGCCGCCCAACAGCCCATGCCTTGCGCGGCCAGGGAAGGTGCTCGGCTAAATCGCCCCAGCCCAATCAAGGATGGCGAGGGTGAGCAGAAGCACCCGCTTGAGCGCAAGGTCGCGGTCCCTGGCCGAATACCATTCGTGCAGCGTATGCGCGGCGCCGCCATCGCCACCGGCGCCGATCGACAGGGCAGGAATGCCCAGTGCAAGTGGAATGTTGGCGTCGGTGGAGCCAAGGCGGAGATCGGTGCGCAGGCCGAGATGGCGGTCGACGGCGTGCAGCGTGGCCAGCATAGGAGAATCGTCGGGCAACTGCGCGGCCGGCCGATCACCGATCTTGGTGACAACGAAGGACAAGCGCGAGCTCGAACCACCGCCAAGTGACTTCGACTTTTGATTCCAGTGCTCGACGGCATCTTCAACGGCGCGATGCAGCGCGACTTCGAGGCGCAGGAGTTGATCAAGATCGGTGGAGCGGAAATCGATGTTGGCCTGAGCGCTTTCGGGAATGGAGTTTACGCTGATGCCGCCGCGGATTGTGCCAAGGTTGAGGGTGGTGCGTGGCTCGTTGGGAAGAGGGATTTCGGCAAGCACGGCAAGGGCGGTGGCAAGCGCAGCGATGGGGTTGGGAGTGCCGGCGTCGGTAAAGCTGTGTCCCCCAGGTCCGGTAATGGAGACCTGGTAGCGGCGGCTGCCGAGGGCCTGCGTGACGGCGGCGTCGGCGCCGGGTCCATCGAGAACAATGTGAGCGGCGATACGGCCGGCGAGCGGGCTGTGCTCGTAAATATGACGAACGCCACGCAGGTCGCCTTCACCTTCTTCGCCCACATTGCCGAGAACGACAAGAGGCACAGGCAGCTTGACACCGGCATGGCGGAGCGCGGCTACGACGGCTAACATTCCGGCCACGCCGGCCGCATTGTCGCTCGAGCCCGGGGCTTCAAGGCGGTCACCGTCAAGGACCGGATGGATCGGAGTTCCGGCGGGAAAAACGGTGTCAATGTGCGCCGAAAGGAGAATGACGGGACCGGTGCTATCGGCGGGCATGCTTTCAGCAGGCAAGAGGCCGAGGACATTGCCGACGGCGTCGATCTCGACATTGCTCAAGCCTGCTTGAATGAAGCGCTGGGCCAGCCACTCGGCGCGTTCGCGCTCACCGTGCGTCGGAGCGGGGATGGCCACGAGTCCCACTTGCCAATCCATGATGGTTTTGGGATTGGCGTGGAGCCAGGCGAATGCGGCGTGAATGGGCCTTTGCGCGGCGAGGGCAGTGACGCGCGAGAATGCCGAAGCTGAGGAGAGGACCGGCATCGAGGTGAATTCAGAGTAGCAGGCAGTGGGGTGAGTGAGCGCCGGTTGCGCGATGCAAGAGTGGGAGTTTCAACGCAAACACGATCAGAGATCTTCGGGAGGATAGTCGACGGAATGAAGGAAGAGGCCGCGGGCCGGCGCGGTGGGTCCGGCCTCGGAGCGGCGACGAGCTGCGAGGATGCGGGGAATCTCTTCGAGTGCAAGTTGACCGCGGCCGACGTCGATCATGGTGCCGACGAGATTACGCACCATGTGATGAAGGAAGCCGTTGCCGCGGACGCGGTAGAGGAGAAGATCGCCGGCGTCGGTGGAGCACTGCTCCCATGCCGAGGAAAAAACGGTACGGATCGTTCCCATCCTCACGGCATTCGCCAGTGCGCCACGAGTCAAGTCGTGATCGCCAGGTTCCTCTTCTTCAGCAAGATTCCTGTGCGATTGATCGGGGTCGGTCGCGGCGAAGCTCCGGAAGTCGTGTTCACCCTGAAAGAGGCGCGCAGAAGCCTGAAGGGCGTCGAGTGAAAGCGGCCAAGGGCAGGTGTAGACGTAGCGGGCCAGGAACGGCGAGCAATCGGCGGCGAGTATGAGACGGTACTCGTAGGTTTTTGCGATGGCCGAATGCCGTGCATGAAAGGTACTCCGTACCTTTTGTGTTTTGGAGATGTGTATCGATGGGGGAAGAGTCCGATTGAGCGCGCGATGCAAGTTTTCGGGCGGGATGGGCGCGCGGAGCTCGAAGCTGGCGACCTGGGCGAGAGCGTGGACGCCCGCATCGGTGCGGCCAGATCCTTGCGGCAGAGGTGATTCACCTGTGATGCGGTCCAGGGCTGCTTGGAGCTCTCCCTGGACGGTTGGGAGGCCAGGCTGCACCTGCCAGCCCTGAAAGTCGGTGCCGTCGTAGGCCAGGGTGAGCTTCCAGGTCTGGAGATCGGGCACGGGTTGGACGGGTTGATTCAAGGGTACTCTGGACTAAGCGTAACAAGCGGGGAGGTCAGGCTGTCAGCAATGAGGGCAAAATCCGGGTAAGCTAATGAAAAACAGCCGGTTCGAGGGGCGAAAAGACAGAATCCACAAGGCCGCTCTTGCCTTCGTAGCATTCGAGGCGTATTTTACTAACCAGTTAGTTAAATTCATGCCGGACTCAGGAATGCTTCTCCATGGGGATGAAATGGAGCAGCGGGGGCCAGAATGCCGATAAGTTGATTCGAAAATCGAATGACGGCTGAAGTGCGTCGTCTGCAGTACCGAAAAAAGACATGAGTGCAATGGCGTATCTCGCGGGTCTAAAGAAACAAACGGGAAAACGAGCTGGGAAAGAATCAGGGAATCAAGCGATGTGTGGAACGACAGGGGTATCGATTTCGTAATCAACTTCGTAACGTGCAATCGCCAATTCCGGGAATGTCGAAGCGATAATCGTTTTGACACTTTCAAAACGTGCATCCGGAGCAGCAGAGCCGCCTCCGCGAGGCATACAATCCGCGCGGCGCAACCCATTGGAGAAGAAACATGCACTTGAAGAGGACCGGTGTGTTGAGTGAAGAAATGACTGCCACAGAAAGTGAATGCGCAAACGCGAAGCCGACGCGGGTTGTACCGAGGCGAGGCAGCGAACGGTTGCGCGCCGTAGCGGGCGTGCTGCTGACTCTGGTGGCGACGATGCCTGCCTATGGGCAGCAGCAAGCAGGGACGGTATCGACCACGCCGAACAAGGCGGCATCGGAGCTGCCGGTTGCGCCGGCGCCGATTGCGACACAGCCGTACCCGTTGCGCACATCGAGCCGCAATTATTCCAAGGCGTTCGCGACCTGGTTGGGCGATCCGATCAAAATCTACCTGCCGACGAACATTCCCAAGGCCAGCTTTGAGAATTCGGTGCGGTTGGCCGACCTGGTGAAGGACGGAAAGATTTACCTGAGCCTGTCGGATGCGCTGGCATTGGCGATTGAGAACAACTACGACATTGCGATTGCACGATACAACCTGGATATCGCGGATACGGACATCCTGCGAGCGAAGTCCGGGGCGCCGATTCTCTTTGGAGCGCCGTCGGGCTTGGTAACGGGGACGCTGGGGGGCTCGACTTCGACTTTGACGACAGGCGGTGGGCCTGGAGGAACGACGGTAGGTTCTGGCGGTGCGGGTTCCGGCGCCAGTGGATTGTCGGAGACTGCGAACGGAGCGGGGCCCTACCCGGAGAATCTTGATCCAACACTTACCGGCACAATCCAATTGCAGAGATCGGAGTCTCCGGCGGAAAGCATTTTCCAACCGCGTGCTTCGACGAATACGAACCAGTACAACTTTGCGTACAACCAGGGATTCGTGACGGGCACGGCGCTGCAGGTGAGCTTCAACAATCAGCGCATTACAACAAACAACTTCTTCAACGATTACAGCCCGCTGTACCTCTCCAGCTTCCAGGCGCAAGTGACGCAGCAATTGCTGCAGGGCGCAGGGATCTGGGTGAACAAGCGTTTGATTTACCAGGCAATCAACGACCGGCGCATCACAGACTCCTCGTTCAGGCAGCAGATTCTCTACACCGTGAACCAGGTGGAGACGATTTACTGGGGGCTGGTGCAGGCCTATGAGGATGTGCAGGCTAAGGAGCGGGCACTGGACCAAAGCAATCAACTGCTGGAAGACAACAAGAAGCAGCTGCAGATCGGGACGATGGCGCCACTGGATGTAGTGAGCGCCGAATCAAGCGTGGCAACGGATCAGCAGGCGTTGATCAGCGCGCAGAGCGCATTGAAATACCAGCAGGAAATCATCAAGCAGGCGATTACGCGGAATCTAAACGATCCGCAATTGTCGCAGGCCCCAGTGATTCCGACGGATCGGGTAAGCCTGGAGGCATTGCCTGAGGAATCGCAGCCAGTTGAAGCGCTGGTACAGGAAGCATTCCAGCAGCGTCCGGAGCTGGAAGAAGCGGTGCTGGCGCTGCGCAACGACGAGATTACGCTGAAGGGTGCGCGCAATGCGCTGCTGCCGACGCTGAATGTGTACGGATTCTATGGAGCGAGTGCAACCGGCGGCGCGCAGAGCCCCAACTGCTACAACTTTCTTTCCAGTCCTGCGGCGGCGTGCCCTCCGAACACGTATCCGACGGTCAGCTACGGGACCACGTTGAGCAACCTGGTGAACAGCAGCTCGCCGAACAAAGGCGCGGGCTTCAACCTGACGATTAACCTTCGCGATCGCGAGGCGCAGTCGGTACAGGAGCGGTCGCTGATGGAATACCGCCAGGCGGAGCTGCGGCTGGAGCAACTGCATACCGAGATCCGGATGCAGGTGGTGAACGCGATGTACGGCTTGGCCAACGATCGCGCGCAAGTGCGGGCGGCGACGGCGGCGCGCGACTATGCGCTGCAGAGCAAGGATGCGGAACAGAAGAAACTTCATCTGGGCGCATCGACAACTGCCCTTGTGCTGCAGCAGGAGCGCAGCCTGGCTGGGGCGGAGGACAACCTGATCGCCGCGCATGCCGCCTACGCAAAAGACCGCTCCGGGCTATACCAGATACTGGCTTCGACCTTGCAGCATTACGACATCAATTTGACTGAGGCGGCAGCGGGAACCGTGGCGACGACCCCGGTAGTGACTGGCGTAAAAGCGGCGACGCCGGGGAATGAGCCGACGATGACGCCACCCGCAACACAGGAGCAGCCGGCAACGCCGCCGACACAGTAGGCAGGGAGCTGATTTGGAGATGGATGGCCCGGTGAAATGCCGGGCCATTTCTTTTTGAGGGACGTGATCGCCGAAGATAAAGGGTCAGCGCTCGGCGACGCGATCCAGCAGGTCGAAGAACTCCGGGAAGCTGATGGCAGCGGAGTCGGCGCCTTGGATGAGCGTGTCGCCGGTGGCGCGGAGAGCTGCGATGCTAAAGGCCATTGCGATGCGGTGATCGCCGCCGGAGTCGATGGTGGCGCCATGGAGGGTTTGTCCGCCCGGAACATCGAGGCCGTCATCAAATTCCTCGACTTCAGCGCCCATGGCGCGAAGGTTCTTGGCGACGAGGGCGATGCGGTCGGACTCTTTGACGCGGAGCTCGCGCGCGCCGCGGATGCGGATGCCGCCGCTGGTGAAGGGCGCGATAGCGGCGAGGACGGGCAGTTCGTCAATGAGCTGCGCGGCGAGAGCGCCGCTGACTTCCGTTGAGCCGAGGCCCTCGGGCGGCGCGGTGATTTGGATGACGCCTACGAGTTCAGAGTGCTTTTCTTCGAGGTTGAGCACATTGACGCGCGCGCCGAGTGCGGTG
Organism: Occallatibacter sp.; assembly: GCA_049518955.1. Taxonomy (GTDB): domain Bacteria; phylum Acidobacteriota; class Terriglobia; order Terriglobales; family Acidobacteriaceae; genus Telmatobacter. The sequence continues at coordinate 14,099 of JBEKRG010000007.1, read as the reverse complement.
AGGACGTCGAGCAACGTGGCACGCGTGGGATTGAGGCCGATGGAGTCAAGAACGAGGCTGGATCCGGGGAAGAGCGCCGCGGCGCAGAGGAAGAAAGCGGCAGAGGAAAGATCGCCGGGCACTGCGGCGCTGATGGCGTGGAGCGATTGCGGGCCGGTGATGGAGATGGAGCCGGATTCGCGCGTGAGCTTGGCGCCGAAGGCGCGGAGGGCCAGCTCGCTGTGGTCGCGAGTACGCACTTCTTCGAGGATCGATGTGGGGCCGGCGGTTTGCAGAGCAGCAAAGAGGATGCAGCTTTTGACTTGCGCGCTGGGAACTGGAGTGGCGTAGTCGATGGCGCGCAGCGGACCGCCGTCGATGGTGAGCGGTGCGTGGCCGTCAGTGAGCGTGAGGCGTGCGCCCATGGCTTCAAGAGGCTTGCGAATGCGCTCCATTGGGCGGCGCGAGAGTGAAGCGTCGCCGATGAGAGTGAAGCGGCCGAACTGTGGAGCGAGAAGGCCGGAGATCATGCGCATTGTTGAGCCGGAGTTGCCACAGTCGAGCGGATGCGATGGCGGCGTGAGATGGCCGGCGACGCCGGTGATTTCGATGGAGTCGGCGGAGGTAAGGCTTACCTTTGCGCCCAACTGCTCCATGCAGGCGAGGGTGGAAGCGCAGTCGGCGCCGGTGGAGAAGTTGGTGAAGCGCGAAGTGCCGTCGGCGAAGCCGCCGAGCATGGCGTAGCGATGGCTGATGGATTTGTCGCCGGGAAGGCGAAGGCTGCCGATGATGTTGTGAGCGGGACGGATGAGGCGTTCCTGGACGGCGGTGGACAAGAGGGCTCCGAAAAGCGGCTTTCAGCTTCTAGCTCCTAGCTTCTGGCTACATCCTGCGGCAACGCAGATGGTTCTCTGGGTTCGCAGAAGGGCCGAGGGCACGGAGAAAAATGACTGCTTTTAAGAGTTTATCGAATGTGGAGCCATGGACCGGAAGTGAAAGCTCGATTTCACTCTGAAAAAACACGGCTTAGAACCTTGCGACTTGACCGGATCGAGGCTCCGTGGAGGCCCGAATTCAGCCATGGCATAAAATCTGCGGGAACGTTATCATGTGGGAGATCAGATTCGTCTAATTTTGCAGTAGACGGGGAAAACCTTGAAACGAATTCTTGCTCCAGTGGCGTGCGCCGTGGCGTTCAGTGTGTGTTTGGGAGGTCTGATCGGTTGCGGTGGTTCGTCCAGCACCCCACCGCCGCCACCTCCAGTGGCCTCCATCACAAGCTTCACAGCGAATTCGGCCACCATTACAGCAGGAGCAAGCGCAACGTTGACGGGAGTCTTCGTGAACGGCACGGGCGTCATTACCCCCGGCAATCTTCCGGCCACCAGCGGGGTCGCGGTGACCGTGAGCCCAACGGCAACGACGACCTACACCCTTACGGTCACGCCTTCCAGCGGCGCCGCAGTAACGGCGACCGCAACGATCACCGTGAATCCCGCGCCAACCATTACGAGTTTCGTGGCCAGTCCCACATCGATCCTTGCCGGCGGAAGCTCCGGCCTCACAGCCGTGTTCGCCAACGGCACGGGCGTGATCACGCCGGGCAATCTGGCCGTTACGAGCGGAACGCCGGTGAGCGTGAGCCCCGCAACGACCACCACCTATACCCTCACGGTCACTCCTCCCGTTGGAACCGCGATCACACAGCAGGCCACGGTCACCGTGTATCCCGCGCCGACGATCACCAGCTTTACATCCGCCGCATCAACGATCACTGCAGGGGGGGGAGGCACCACCCTGACGGCGGTGTTCGCGGGCGGCACGGGCGTCATCACGCCGGGCAACATCTCGGTCACCAGCGGAAATTCGGTGCCCGTCAACCCCACAGTGACCACCACCTACACCCTCACGGTTACTCCTCCCGTTGGGACGGCGATTACGGCGATGACGAGCGTGATAGTCGATCCCGCGCCGACGATCACAAGCTTCGTGGCCAACCCAACCACCGTCGGGCCGGGAGGGAGCGCGAGCCTGACCGCGGTCTTTGCGAACGGTACGGGCGTGATCACGCCGGGCAGCATCCCCGTCACCAGCGGAACACCGGTCAGCGTTAGCCCCACGATTACGACGAATTACACTCTGACGGTCACCAATCCCGTCGGGTCGGCGATCAGCCAGATTACGACGGTGACTTTTAGCCCGACCGCGCCGGCAATCACCACCTTCGTGCCGACTCCGGCAACGATCGCCGCAGGGGGAAGCTCCAGCCTGTTGGCCGATTTCGTCAACGGCACGGGCATGATTACGCCGGGCAATTTGCCCGTCACCAGCGGAACGCCGGTGAGCGTGAGCCCCGCGACCACGACCACCTACACCCTTACCGTTACTCCTACCACCGGGACAGCGATCACTCAAACGGTTACTGTGACGGTGGTTCCCGCGCCGACGATCACCAGTTTCGGGGCGAGCCCAGCGACGATTAACTCAGGATCAAGCTCCAGCCTGACTGCCGTGTTTGCCAATGGCACGGGCGTGATCACCCCGGGCAATCTCACCGTAACCAGCGGAACGGCGGTGAGCGTGAGCCCCACGACGACAACCATCTATACGCTCACGGTTACACCGACTCTGGGCACTGCGATCACGCAGACCGTTACGGTTTTCATACAGAGCACGGTCTCGGTGAATGAGTCGAGCGACGGACCCGCCATAAGCAACCAGCTTATGGGCATGAACATGGCCGTCTGGGACGACTTCACGAACAGTGGCGCGTATACAGCCAGCAGCTCGCCGATCCTGACTGCATTTCAGAACGCGGGCATCAGGGCGCTGCGCTGGCCGGGCGGCTCGACGTCGGACGATTACCACTGGAATAGCACCAACACGAGCAACCCGGCGAACGGCGTAGCGCCCACTCCTTCGATCTGCGGAAGCTCATATCAGGATCCGAACACCAACTATCTGAACTTCATTAACGACCTCGAATTTCCGAGTCCCGCGTTTTCCAACCTTCCCAGCGGCTTCGATGTTGCGCTGACGGCCGACTACGGCACCTCCCCAAACTGCATCGGCGCAGGCGAACCCAGCGAAGCAGCCGACTGGGTACAGTACGCCTACGCGAACGGCGGCACGGTGAGCCATGTAACGGTGGGCAACGAAGAATACGGGCATTGGGAGACGGACAATCACACTGTCAAGAACGATCCCACAACCTACGCTGCCGCGGTTGCAGGAACGAGCGGCTACTACGCGCTTATCAAGGCAGCCTCGTCGAGCACGCTTGTGGGCGTCGACGTCGACGCGGGAGCGACTGCAGCCGACGATTCCACCGCCAATTGGGATCCGATCGTGCTCGCGAACGCGCCGTACGATTTTGTGGAATACCACTTCTATCCGCAGAATCCCGGGAGCGAAAGCGACACCACACTGGTGCATTCTGCGGCGCAGGAGCTGACCACAGGAATCAACACCATCAAGGCGGAGCTGGCCACGGCCGGAAAGCCTGATACGCCCATTTATGTGGGCGAGATGGGCTCGGTCTCCTCCAACCCAGGCAAGCAGACCTGGTCGATTACACAAGGGTTGTATGCCGGGCAGTTGCTGGGTGAAATGATGAACGACGGAGTGTCGCGCGCGACCTGGTGGATTGGCTTCGGCAATTGCAACGGCACCGCCGGAAATAACGGTTCTTCTCTCTACGGATGGCAGGATTTCGGAGCCTACAATATCTTCTCCGATGGCTCTGCCGACTCCATCTGCCCGGATGCGGGCCCCGTCGGCACCCTCTCTCCCACGGCGGTCGCCTACCAGCTCTTCAGCAACGTGGCCGTCAACGGCGAATTTGTGCTGACCGCGGACGTGACAGGCGATACGAACAACGTGCGCGCTTACGCGGCAACTGCCAGCGGCGGGACGGCACTGGTGTTGTTCAACTTGGACGAAACTGCCAACGCGCCGGTCACAGTCACGCTTTCCGGGGTATCCTCCGCTACCTCCGTGAGCATAGAGACCTACGACAAGGCCATCTATGACCTTTCGGGTTCGCCTACGGGATTTTTCCCTGATCCAGTCGGGACGAGCACCTGGGCCGGGCCTGTGACGACCAATCTTGGCGCACCAACGCTGCCGCTGACTTTGTCGCTGGCCCCGTGGAGCATGAACGTGGTCATGATTCAGCATCAGTAACTGATGCGGGAAGGTTCGCATCCCAGTGGTCCGGCACCGACAAACCCAGGGGGTGCCCCGTTACCCCGGCGCTCCCGTGTCGTGCCCTTTCAAGTGGGAAGCGAAGCTACGAGTTCAAGAACCTGTTGGAAAGCAACCGCAGATCCCCGTTCGACTCGTCCACCGCGGCGGATTCGCTCAGGGCAGCCTCTCGACTACGCAGAGCGCAGAAAGCGTGCTCCGCTTTGCTTGAAGATCACAGGCCATCTTGGGGAATGGATTTCAGAAAAGCGGCTCGAGACGCGCGGTGAAGTGGCGCAGGAAAGGCGCTTCGTAGGTGAGGCGCATGCCGCGGATCTGCTGGCGATTCTTCCACACCTCCAAAATCACTTCGACGAGATAGTCAATGTGGCTCTGGGTGTAGACACGCCGTGGAATGGCGAGGCGCACAAGGTCCATTTGCGCGGCGGCAGCGAACATGAGCGTGCCGATTTCGACGGAGCGAACGCCGCCTTCAAGATAGAGCTCGCAGGCCAGCGCGACACCGGGAAATTGCGCCGAGGGAATGTGCGGCAGAAAGGCGCGCGCGTCGAGGTAAATGGCGTGGCCGCCCGGCGGCTGGACGATGGGTACGCCCGCAGCGGCAATGTGGTTGCCGAGATACGCCGTGGAGGCGATGCGGTAACGCAGGTAGTCTTCTTCGAGCGCTTCCTGCACTCCCACGGCGATGGCTTCGAGATCGCGGCCGGCCAAGCCGCCGTAGGTGGGATAGCCCTCGGTGAGAATGAGGAGATTCTTCTCCTGCTGGGCGAGAAGATCGCTATTGGTGCAGAGGAAGCCGCCGATGTTAGCCATACCATCTTTCTTGGCCGACATGGTGCATCCGTCTCCCATTCGGAACATCTCCTGCGCGATCTCTTTGGGCGTCTTTTGCTCATACCCAGGCTCACGCAGCTTGATGAACCATGCGTTCTCGGCGAAACGGCAGGCGTCGAAATAGAGCGGAATGCCGTGACGCTTGCACACGGCGCTTACCTGGCGCACGTTTTCCATCGAGACCGGCTGTCCGCCGCCGGAGTTGTTGGTGACGGTGAGCATGACGAGAGGAATACGGCCGCGCCCTACGCGTTCGATGAGGCTCTCAAGCGCAGTCACATCCATATTCCCTTTGAAGGGGTGCAGCAATGCAGGCTGGCGGCCCTCGGGAATGAGCAGATCAACGGCTTCAGCCCCGCTGGACTCGACGTTGGCGCGCGTGGTGTCGAAGTGCGTGTTGTTGGGAACGATGTCACCCTTCTTGCACATCACGCCGAAGAGGATGCGTTCAGCCGCGCGGCCCTGATGGGTGGGGATGACGTGCTTGTAGCCGAAGATATCCTGCACGGAATTGCGGAAGCGGTCGAAGCTGCGGCTGCCGGCGTAGCTTTCATCGCCCTCCATAATGGCGGCCCATTGATGAGTCGACATGGCGCCGGTGCCGGAATCGGTAAGCAGGTCAATAAGGACATCGTCAGCGGGCAGGAGGAAGAGGTTGCAGTGCGCGTCCTTGAGAAGCTGCTCGCGCTCTGTGCGGGTGGTCCAGCGAATAGGCTCAACGCTCTTGATGCGGAACGGTTCGATGATGGTTCTGGCGATCATGAGGGGTCTTTCGAAGTTTGCGGCAGCGAGTCCGATTCACGCACTCTGAGAACGATGATGGTTTCATCGTCAAAGCGGTCTTTGGCGCCCTGAAAGCGCGTAACGTCGGCGAGGACGGCGTCGGCGATTTCCAGGGCGGAAAGGTCGCGGCTGGAACAGAGAAGGCCGGCGAGGCGGTCTTCGCCGTACATTTCTTCCTTGTCATTTTCGGCGTCGAGGATTCCATCGGAGACGAAAACGATCGCGTCGCCGGGCTGCGTGGCGATGCTGAATTCATCGTAGGTGACGTCGGGAAACATACCCAGGGGAAAGCCCTCGGCGCGAACGGGGAGCGACTGTCCTGCGCGGCAGACGACGGGCTGAATAGCGCCGGAGTTCGCGACCTGAAGGGTCTGGTTCTCGTCATTCCAGAGAGCGAAGAGCATGGTGACGTACTGCGAATCGAGCTTGCGTTCCTGAAGAGCATCATTGAGGAGGGCGAGCATGGCGGCCGGCTCGGGCTGCTGCGCGGCGGCGGCGCGCATGATGCCGCTGACGAGCGCGGCGAAGAGCGCGGCGGGCGCAGCCTTTCCGCTCACGTCGCCGAGAACGATGGCGGTACGGTTGGGACCGTAGTCGAGAAAGTCGTAGAGGTCGCCGCCGATGGAGCGGGCGGGCAGAAAGCGGACAGCCATATCGGCGTGAGGATGCGATGGGGCGTCAGGCGGGAGCAGACGAAGCTGCACCTCGCGGGCCATGGTGATGTCTTTTTCAAGCTGGCGCTCCTGCCGGTGCACGGCCTGATAGAGGCGGGCGTTTTCGATGGCGATGGCGATTTGCGAGGCAAGCGTGGTCAACATGCGCTCGTGTTCTTCATTGAAAAAGTTCGGACGCGTGTGTTCGAGATCGAGGACACCGATGACGCGGCCTTTGTAGAAGAGCGGGACGATGAGCTCCGAGCGCGTCTCCGGATTCATGGGCAGATAGCGCGGATCTTTCCTGACGTCGGGGACGTTGATGGGACGCCACTCGCGGACCGCGGCGCCGACGAGGCCACTGGAGATGGGAACGCGGCGAATGGGCGCGTGGACGTAGCCGAAGCGCCAGGCATAGCGAGTGACGAGGGTTTCGCCTTTCTCATCGAGAAGCATGACGGTGAACATCTGATAGTCGATGAGGCGTCGCAGAAGTTGACCCACGCGCTCGAGCAGGGGATTGAGATCGAGGATGGAGGCGAGCTCGGCGGCGATTTCGTTGAGAATCTCGAGGGTCTGCGCCTGCCGGGAGACGCGGGCGTAGAGGCGGGCGTTCTCAATGGACTGGGCGATGCGCGAGGCGGTCATGGTGAGGACATGGAGATGCTCGGGACGAAAGAAATCGAGCTGCTCGCTTTCGAGATCCATGACTCCGATGAGGCGGTTCTTGGCTATGAGTGGAACGGTTAGCTCGGATCGCACTTCGGGGTTGGCTGCAATGTAGAAGTCGGCGGTGGAAACGTCGTTGAGGAGAATGGGCTGGCGGGTAAGCGCGACCTGGCCGACGACTCCTTTGCCGACGGGAACGCGGGTGCGCTCGATTTGTGGCGTGTGGCCGATCTGGAAACGCATCCGTAAATCGTGTGTACGTTCATTAAGCAGAAAGATGGCGAAGATGCGATAGGGGATAAGGGAACGAACCAGCTCGGAGGTGCGGGCGAGGAGGGTTTGGAGATCGAGCGTGGTGTTCAGCGCGTCAGTGAGACGCATGAGATAGGCGACATCGGCGGGCTCGATGCGGGCGTTGATGGGGTCGAATGCGACCGGTGAGGTCGCGGAGTCAGCAGGACGATAATCGCCCTCGAATTCGTGCGATGGCGGAGATGGGGGACTGTCGGACATTAGGGGTCAAGGAATGATAACGCAGGGAGCGAGGGGGCAAGGGCGCGCGGAAGCGGAAATCGAGGGAACAAGAGGACAAGGTAAAACGAGAAAGCCCTGACCGGGACCCGGTCACCCATCAGTGACCGTTCACCCCTAGATGAACTTCCGATTTGGTGGCTAATCGACGAACCGCACACGACGCCGTTTCAATTCGCGGTCGGCATCTTTGTAGCATCGTCAACGACGACGACTGGAACGTCGGTCTTCACGCTCTCGATTTTCAAACCTAACTGCTCGTCGAGAGCCCTCTTCCAGGCCGTAAACGCGTCGGTGCCCAGCTCGGGCTTGAGATCTACGCTGAATTCATAGGTGCCGTGCAATTCCGTCATGTCCAGCACAGGGATAGGCGAGCCACCCGCTCTCACCGGCTCACTAGGGTTTGTCGGCGCAGGAATTGAGAATTGGATAGCGAGAAGGTCGGCAAACTGCCGCATGTCGCCGCGGAAATGAAATCCCGGTCCAGCGGCTGTTGTTTCTCCCGGCTGGATTGGGTGGATTCGAGGTCCAATTGGTGCGACGGTCAATTCGTATACCCGCATCTGGCGGGTTTCGCTGTGCTCTTTCAAATGGAAGCGGTCGAAAAGAAGACTGCGGAGCATATCAGGAACCTGTTCGTTGGTTGCGCCCTCAGGCAGACGCGCCGCAATATCGTATTCGCTCTGGTCGAGCCACGGCGGGCCGATGATCTGATTCAGTTGGCAGCGCCACGCCTCGGCGAGAAGACGTTTCAGCGTGACGTTTCGACCTGTGAATCCGCCAGGAGAATAGGCGATCTGGTTGTTGTAGTCTGGGCCGACTTCGCGCTGGCTGGGCCTGACCGACGCAACTTCGAACGATTGCTGCGTAGATTGTGTTTGAGCCAAAGTGATGACGCCAATGTTGACGAGAAGTACTGTGAAAAACAGCGGGCTCACGCGGCTCTTTATGGGGTTCGCAATGGAGTTCGCGGCCACGTTGCGCATATACCTCGTCCCCCCGGTTCTCTTGTATTCACTCGGCGCCGAGCTCGCGGAGGATGGCGACGGAGGCAGAGGAGCCGATGCGGTTGGCCCCGGCCTCAAGCAGTGTGCGGACCTGGTCGACTGTGCGAATGCGACCGGCGGCTTTTACGCCGCAGCGCGCGCCGACGACTCCGCGCATGAGAGCGACATCGACTGGAGTGGCGCCCCCAGAGGCAAAGCCGGTGGCAGTGTTGATGAAATCTGCGCCAGCCTGAATGGCGATCTCCGATGCGCGCAGCTTCTCCTGCATGGTAAGCAGACAGGTTTCGAGGTTGACCTTGAGTACAGCGCCTCGATCATGGGCCACTTTTGCGACGGCATGAATGGAGTGTTCGACGGCGTGATGATTGCCGCTCTTGAGTTGGCCGATGGGAAGAACCATGCCGAGCTCGCGCGCACCGAGCCGGATCAATGCCGCGGCCTCCTGACGGAGCGTGGAGACCAGTGATGCGCCAAAGGGGAATCCGATGGTTGCGGCGACGGGGATGCCGGTACCGGCGAGGAGCTTGACGGCCGTCGCGGTCCAAACGGGATTCACCACGACGGAGGCGAAGCGGTAGTGCGCTGCCTCCGAGCAGAGGGCTTCAACCTGCTGGCGGGTGGCATCGGGCTTTACGAGCGAGTGATCGATCACCGCGGCGAGAGATTGCCAGCCGGCGAGAGCTTTGGCGGTAAATGCGGCCGAGTCGAAGGTCCCGTTATCAAAATCCAGGTCGGAGTTCTGGATGGCTACGGTGGCAGGCATGGGGGATGCTCCTTGTGATTCGCGGAGTATGCTGCCGGAGCAGTCCATCCGCGGTCTCCGGGAGATGAGTATACGGCGGCGTCGAGCCGGAAAGAAAGGGATAGACGAAAAATCGGACGGTAGGCCGACGGGAACGGGAAAAGGCGCGAAGCGTTACGCGGTTTGGTCGGGCGCCATGATACAGATATCGGGCAGATTGCGGTAGCGCTCGCCGTAGTCCATGCCGTAACCGATGACGAACAGGTTGGGAATGGAGAATCCGACGTAATCGGCGTCGATTTTTTCAATACGGCGGGAGGGCTTATCGAGCAGCGTAGCGATGCGAAGCGACTTCGGATGCTGCTGGATGAACAGCTTGCGCAGATAGGCAAGAGTAAGGCCGGTATCGAGAATGTCCTCGACGATGAGCACGTTTTTGCCTTCAATGGGCTGGTCGAGGTCCTTGATGACTTTGACAGCGCCGGAGGAGCGCTGGCCGTTGCCGTAGCTCGAGACGGCGACAAAGTCGAAGGTGGCGTCAGCCTGGATGGCGCGCGAAAGATCTACAAGAAAGAAGGCGGCGCCCTTGAGCACGCCCACCATGACCAGCTTTTCGCCGTTGAGGTCACGGGTGATTTGCGCGCCCATTTCGGCGACGCGGTCGGCGATCTGCTGGCGGGAATAAAGGACGTCGAGGCCCTGATAGGTCATGGTAGCCATGCACACAGTATCGCGCGATTTCCATTGGAAATGCCTGTGTAAATCGGGGCGGAAAAGCAGCGAGTCCGCGGGTCGGCAAGCCAGCGAGTCAGCGGGTCTTCGACCCAACCCCCGGTTAAGCCAGGACAGGGCGCCCGCAGGGTTCTCGGAGTCAATGGGCTGAGGACGCCATAGGGAACGGATTTGCGCCGTCGCACGTCTATACTTGAAGAGACATGCTTCCCTATATTCCGCTTCCGTTTTGGCCCCATCATTTGAATGCTTTTGGGCTGATGCTTTGGCTTGCCGCCGTTACTGGCGCGATCATCGCCGACCGCGCGTTCAAGCGGGCGCACATTGATGCTGACGCGGTAGGAATGGTCGCCGTGGCGCTGGTGGTAGGCATCATCGGCTCCAAGGTTTGGCACGTGCTGGACACGCCTTCGGAGTTCCAGGCCATTGGCTGGGGAGTCTTGTGGGATAACGCGGGATTCGCGTGGTACGGCGGTTTGACGTTCGGCATCGCCTCCCTGGTGCTGATGGGATGGCGAGTGAAGCTTGGTATGCTGCGCACGCTGGATTTGCTTGCTCCCGCGGCGGCGATCGGGTATGGCATAGGACGGATCGGGTGCTTTCTTTCCGGGGACGGGTGCTACGGGATCGCAATCCAGCCGGTGCACATTTTCGGGTTCACCTTTCATCCGTGGGGAATGGCATTTCCGAACGGGATCGAGCCGGTGCTGGTCCCGGTTTATCCGACGCCGCTTTACGAACTGGGAGCCGGCCTGCTCATTGGATGGTATTTATGGTGGCGGCTGGGCAAGCCGCACGCAACAGGCGCGATTGTCGGCCAGTATCTTGCGCTGAGCGGAATTGCTCGTTTTCTGGTTGAATTTATCCGGCGCAACCCCAAGGTGATTTGGGGTTTGTCGAACGCGCAATTGGCCAGCGCGGGGGCGGTTCTGGTCGGGACGGCACTCACCTTGTGGGTTTCGACGCGGCCCGTGCGAGTGAAAGAAAAGGCTCGAGAAAAGGCGACACCCCCGGTAGAAAAGACGGCGTAGACCACTAAGAATCTCAAGCGCCCACCCTTTGAAACTTCCAGCGTGTCCGTTTCATCCCCAAGCACAACTTCAATGATCTCTATCTAGCAGGCCACGACCGGCCAGACGCGGAGATCTCGCGTGGGTTCCGGAGTGATTTGGCTCACGGGAAGTTGGCCCCCCTTTTTCAAAAAGTGATGCGCGACACCTGTGACGACGCTCACAGCCACTCGTGTTTTCAAGTAAGTAACGTCGGTCACATTGACCGGCGGGTCCCTGGATTTCAGAAAGCCTCCTAAAAATCCGGGAGTCCGCCGGCCTTGCAACGCGAGCGAGGGAAGCATGGGCGGAACCATTTGGCAGTCAATGCAGCAGAAGGGCTACAACCGCAGAGAATTTCTGCAATTCTGCACGGCGGCCGCAGCAGCGGCGGGGTTTGCGCAATCCGGCGTGGCGCAGGTTGTTTCAGCCTTCGAAAAGAAGGAAAAACCGGCCGTGGTGTGGATGCACTTTCAGGAGTGCACCTGCTGCAGCGAGTCGTTTATCCGGTCGTCACACCCGATTGTTGCGGACGCGCTGCTGGACGTTTTGTCGCTGAACTACACCGAGACGCTGATGGCGGCGAGCGGGTTCCAGGCGGAGAAGAGCCTGAGCGACACGATCGCAAACAACAAGGGCAAATACATCGTGCTGGTGGAAGGCGCTGTGCCGACGAAAGACGATGGCGTCTACTGCATGGTGGGCGGGAAGACCGCGGAACAGATTCTGCAGACCGTGGCGGCGGATGCGGCGGCGATTGTGGCGTGGGGAAGCTGCGCGTCAAACGGCTGCGTGCAGGCGGCGAAGCCGAATCCGACCGGCGCAACGCCGATTTACAAGCTGGTGAACAAGCCGGTCATCAATGTGCCGGGCTGCCCGCCCATTGCGGACGTGATGATGGGCGTGGTGACGCACCTGCTGGTGCTGGGACAGATTCCGGCGCTGGACGACCAGGGGCGGCCCAAGGAGTTCTACGGACGTCGCGTGCACGATACGTGCTATCGCCGGCCGAACTACGATGCCGGCTTGTTTGTGGAGTCGTGGGACGACGACGGTGCGCGCAAGGGATATTGCCTGTACAAGATGGGCTGCAAGGGCCCGGTGACCTACAACGCTTGCTCGGTGACCAGGTGGAACGAGGGCACGAGCTATCCCATCCAGTCGGGACATGGCTGCATCGGATGCAGCGAAGCGGGCTTCTGGGACAACGGCCCGTTCTACCAGCATCTGGCTTCGTTCCCAGGGTTCGGCGTAGAGAGCACGGCCGACACCATCGGCACGGCTGTGGGAGTGGCCACGCTGGCTGGAGTTGCGGCGCACGCGGTGGTGACCAACATACGCAAGCGCAAAGTGATTGCGGAAGTGCACACTGAAGATGAGAAAAAGGAGTCGTAAACAGCCATGGCAACACGTGTCGTCGTCGATCCCGTAACTCGCATTGAAGGCCACCTGCGCATCGAGGCGGTGGTGGAAAACGGCTTCATCACCGACGCATACAGCGCCGGGACCATGGTTCGCGGCCTGGAAAAGATTCTGATGGGCCGCGATCCGCGCGATGCCTGGGCCATTACAGAGCGCGTATGCGGCGTGTGCACCACGGTGCATGCGCTGGCCAGCGTGCGCTCGGTGGAAGACGCGCTGGGCATCAGCGTGCCGCCGACGGCGGAATTGATCCGCAACATCATGCTGACCACGCAGTATGTGCAGGATCACGTGATCCACTTCTATCACCTGCATGCGCTCGACTGGGTAGACATCGTGAACGCGCTCAAGGCCGATCCGAAGAAGGCGGCGGAGCTGGCGCAGTCGTTTTCGCAGTGGGACAAGAACACGCCGGCATACTTTTCCGCGGTGCAAGACAAGATCAAGGCGTTTGCGGCGAGCGGACTGGGAATCTTCGCCAACGGCTATTGGGGCCATCCGGCGTATAAGCTGCCACCGGAGGTGAACCTGATCGGTGTGGCGCACTATCTTGACGCGCTGGAGTGGCAGAAGGAAGTGGTGAAGATTCACGCCGTGTTCGGTGGCAAGAATCCGCACCCCAACTATCTGGTCGGCGGAGTGCCGTGCTCGATCAACATGAACGAAGTGGCGGCGATCAACTCGGACCGGTTGAACCTGGTGTCGCGGCTGATCGGCCAAGCGGACGAGTTCATCAATCAGGTTTATATTCCCGATCTGCTGGCGGTGGCTTCGTTCTATAAGGACTGGGCCAGTTACGGCGGTGGGCTACACAACTATCTGTGCTACGGCGAATTTCCGACCAGTGGTTACAATCATCCGGAATCGTTCAAATATGCGCGGGGCGCGGTGCTCAATCGTGATCTGAGCACGGTGTATCCGGTGAATCCGCGCGACTCGCAGGAGATCAAGGAGTACATTGCGCACTCCTGGTACAACTACAACGAAGGCGACAGCGTCGGTCTGCATCCGTGGGCAGGCGAGACGAACATCGCCTATAGCGGACCGAAGCCGCCGTTTGAGAGCCTCGAGGGTTACGACAAGTACTCGTTCCTGAAGACGCCGCGCTGGAAGGACAACGCGATGGAAGTGGGACCGCTGGCGAGGCTGCTGGTTTCGTACGCGGCCGGTCACGCGGATGTGAAAGAAACGGTGGGTATGGTGTTGGGCAAGCTGAACGTGCCGGTCGGTGCGCTGTTCTCGACGCTTGGACGCACGGCGGCGCGCGGGATCGATGCTGCGCTGGCCATGATCTGGCTGAAGGAGTTCTACGGCGATTTGATGGGTCGCGTGAAGATCAACGAAGTGTCCACTTTCAACGGCGAGAAGTGGGATCCGAAGACTTGGCCTGCGGATTGCGAAGGGGTGGGCATGGAAGAAGCTCCCCGAGGCGCGCTGGCGCACTGGATCAAGATTCACAATGGGGCGATTGAGAACTACCAACTGGTTGTGC
>JBEKRG010000006.1:0-64045 GCA_049518955.1 Occallatibacter sp. | reverse complement strand
AACGCGATCGACGGCGCGCCAGCGTGCGCGAGTACGATGCTGATGCAGCAGCATCTGCGCGAAGATTGGGGGTTCAACGGGTACACGGTTTCCGATTGCGATGCGGTGGGAGACATTGATCGCGGGCATCACTTTGCGACAAGCCCGGAAGAGGCGGCTGCAAAAGCAGTGAAAGCGGGAACGGACCTGGATTGCGGCCGAACTTACGCGGCGTTGACCAAAGCGGTACATGAAAACCTGTTGGCGGAGACCGACATCGATACGGCTGTGGTGCGGCTGTTCACTGCGCGCATGCGGCTGGGAATGTTCGACCCGACGGCGGAGGTGCCGTTCAATGCGATTCCGTACTCCGAAGTGAATTCGCCGGCGCACCGTGAGCTGGCGCTCGATGCGGCGCGCGAGTCGATCGTGCTCCTGAAGAATCGCAACAACACGCTTCCGCTGAAGCCGTCGATCCGCAAGATCGCTGTGGTGGGTCCGACCGCCGATTTGCTGGAATCGATTGAGGGCAACTACAACGGAACTGCGCCCGATCCAGTTTCACCGCTCAATGGACTGCGGAAGGAATTCGGAAGCCAGAACGTGATCTTCGCTCCCGGATCGATTCTTGCGGACGGTTCGCCAGCGCCGATTCCGTCGGCTTATCTGCGCACGGACACTTCGCTGAAAACTGCCGGACTGAAGGGCGAATACTTCGACAATACGGATCTGACAGGTACGCCGAAGTTGGTTCGCGTGGACACGAAGATCAACTTCGACTGGAATCGAGTCGCTCCGGCGGCGGATTTCCCGAGCAAGACCTTTGCAGTGCGCTGGACCGGCGAGCTGGTACCGCCCGCGCCAGGGGATTACGCGTTAAGCTTGCGCGGGCCGCGACCGTTCATGGCAAATCTGATGACCGGCGAGGCTGGTGGAGGGCAGGCGCCGCCAACAAAGGCGCCGGACCGCGTCCGGCTTTATATTGACGACAAGCTGGTAATGGACAGCTCCAGCAACCCTGCCGAAGCGCGATTGAATTTTGCCGACACGAATCCGCACGCGATTCGCGTGGAGTATCAACATCTTCCGAACGATCGCAACGTCGAGCTCGTTTGGACACCACCGGCGGATAGCTTGCTCGGCCAGGCAATCGATGCCGCGAAGAAATCGGATGCGGTTGTCGCTTTCGTGGGGCTTTCTCCGAACCTCGAAGGCGAGGAGATGAACGTTCACGTGGCGGGATTCGAAGGCGGCGACCGAACAAGCATCGAGTTGCCCGCGGCCCAGGAGCACTTGTTGGAGGCGATGGGCGCGACGGGCAAACCGTTGATCGTGGTGCTCACTGCGGGTAACGCGCTGGCGGTTCAGTGGGCCAAAGAGCACGCGGATGCGGTGCTCGACGCATGGTACCCGGGCGAGGAAGGCGGAGACGCGATTGCGGAGACGCTGAGAGGCAAGAACAATCCCGCAGGACGGCTGCCTGTCACGTTTTATGCGTCGACAAGCGATTTGCCCTCATTTACGGACTACTCGATGAAGAACAGGACCTACCGCTATTTCCGTGGCGAGGTTCTTTATCCATTCGGATACGGGCTGAGCTATTCGCGATTCGGTTTTGGCGCGCCGCAGGTAAATGCCAAGGCAGTCGAGGCCGGCGCCTCGGTCGTTGTGACGGCGATGGTCCGCAACACGAGCGCACGCGATGGGGACGAAGTTGCCGAGCTTTATCTAAAGCCTCCACAGACGACAGTATCTCCCGCGCTTGAGCTGGAGGGATTCAAGAGAATCCATTTGCGCGCAGACGAACAGAGGCGAGTGCTGTTCACACTTTCTCCGCGACAGTTGAGCGAAGTGGATGAGAAGGGAAACCGGGCGGTGACTGCGGGCGACTACGAGATTTACGTTTCTGGTGGGCAGCCGGAAGCCAAAACGCCCGCGGCGACGATCAGCATCTCGGGAACGATGGTGCTGCCGAAATAAAATCGGGCGGAAGTCAAAAAAACTTCAGCGTGCGAGAGCTTGGATTTGCGACGCGACAAAATCGTGAACAAACATCAGGCTGGTTGAAGACGCCACGGTTGCCGCATTGGTTTGTCCCGCCGCATGAATCAGGAGGAACGGGCGCGGATCCCACACCCCTCCGTGAGAAACGCGCTCATCCTCTTCGCTCCATCCAGGAGCTGTGCGCCATATTCCGGTGCGCCAGGAGTGATCTCCCTGGATAATCAGAGTGGTTTTAGCCCAGCGCGGCTGCGACTCGAGGACGTCAAGTATTTCCCCCAGAAAGCGATCGGAATAATCCAGCGAGTCCAGGTAGGATCCGCCCACTCCGTAAGTGTGCGAGCGGCGATCCCAAAAGGCTGGTGGATGGGGCGTGGGCAGGTGTAGGTAGATGACGTCTGCCTGGCTATTGGCGAGCGCGGCGATAGCGTGCTGACGCAGATCCTTGACGGACGCCACGTGGCTTAGAGATTCCCAGCGGGCGACATCGGCTACAGCTACGCGAGGCGCGACGAGCTGTTCGGCCACGATGCGCAGAGGATACCAGACGTCATCAGCGAAACTGGCATCGATTGACGGAGGGGCGCCATCTTCCGTGTCGTCATTGCTCCAATAACATTCAGTGGCCGCTCCTGCAAAGATCGGACAGTAAGGCAGGTACCAACCCACAATCGAAGTCGAGACACCGCGCAGGCTGGCCATGCCGAATAACGATGTGGCCGAGTCAAAAGGCTCCCAGTGAGGATCGTCATCGGTGCGAACGAGGAATTGATTTTTAGCAGCAAAGGTAGAACTCGTTACGATGCGGCCCAGGAGCAAACTCGGCACAACCAATCTGGTGTGGTAGCCAATTGGCTTCACATTGCTGTATACCGTGCTTTGCAAACGAAGCCGATCAAAGTTGGGAAGATCGAGAGAGGGATCGCGAGCTTCAAATACCGGCTTATACGCCAACTCATCGAAGATGATCCAAACCACGCGCGGTGTGGCGGCAGCCTGGGCGGGAATGGGGCTGCTAAATGCCTGGATGCCGGGACGCCAGAAGGCGGCGCTGACCAGTTGAGCGCTCATGACGAATGCGAAAACGACGGAGCTGGTAAGCACGGCGGCGCCAAAGCCGTAGAGTTTTGACGCGATCCTTGGAGCGCGGAAGATCAGAAACGCGAGGAGAGCAATCCACGCGCCAGCGACGATTGCAACGTAGACATATGGAACTCGAAACGGAAAGATTCTGAGATTACAGACGAGCAGGTAGATGGGGAGCAAGGCAAGAGCGAACCACCTGATGCGCGTCCAGGCCTTCAGGCCGCGGAGGATCGCCAGCAAGGCCGCAAAAACAAGGCCCACAATCGCAAGATCGACAAGCTGCGCCAGAACCAGGCGTGTGAGCGGCCAGGGAACGTGCATGCGCTCATCTCCCAGCGAAGAAGTGAGGTCTACGTAGCCGGGAAGAAGGAGAATGGCGGCGAAGCCCCAGGCCTGGGCGATTCGTTTGATCATGCCGTGCTTTCTCCCCTGCCTAGATCTCGCATTTGCGCGATTTCGTCTTACACGGGAATTCTATCGAATAGAAGAAGAACTCGCCCGTTGCCCAATTGGGCGCGGTCGACGACGGCGAAATGCGGTGCGAATGCGCGCGTCAGGTCGTGTTCAGTCAAATGGCCATAGAGATCGTCGCGTCCGCGCAGCCACTCCTGAAACATGGGGTCAGAGGGTGGCACCCACTCCAGCAGAAGCCAGCGCTGAGTGAGGGAGGCGCAGAGATCGGCGACGTGGGTGAGCGGCAACTGATGGCGCAGGATCAGATGGTGCACGACGGCGAGCATGAGCACCAGGTCAAATCTGCCGTTGAGGCGATCGAGTAGAGACAGATGTTCGCGATTGCGCCATCCTGCCGCGGGCGTAGGCCGGGCGATGTCTGCAACGAGGGCTGTGACGGGTTTGTTGCGATCCAGGGCCGTGCGCCAGAGCTGCTCGAGAGCGGCGGAGTCGCTGTCGAGGGCTACAACATTCGCGCCGGCATCGGCAGCGAGCAACGAATAAGTGCCGGTGTTGGCGCCGATATCGAGAACATGTCGGGGCTGACATCTTGTGAGAGCGCTCTTGACGAATTGCTGCTTTTCTTCGACGTCGGCGGCCTGATAGTGGCCGGCGGTTTGTTCATAGCGGCTCCACTGGCTATGGCCGCGCTCGCCGGCCGCGTGGCGAATCTGCCTGCCGAGGCGCGCGATGCGCTTTTGGAGGACGTGCCGGGCGAGAGCGGGATCGGTAGTGGACGGAGTCTTTTTCGAAGCGGCACGACGTTGTCCTGGGCGCTCAAAGACGGTGGCCAGCGTGACGACATCAAGCAGCTTGGGATTCATCCGGCGCCAGCGCGGTAGCGCCTCATAGATTTGACGTGGCTCATAGCCGTCGCGCGCAAACAGAGTTGCCTGGAGCGGCCAGCTCAAATATTTTGCCGCGAGCAAAGGTAGAAGGAAGGTACGCACGAATTGGCCGTAGGCCAGCCAGACACTGGAATGAGGATCGCGGCGCTCGAAGGATAGGACGTCTACGAGGATGGGGTGAGGGCCGGAAAAGAGAATGTTGAGAGGCGTAGCGTCTTTCAGCGTCCACCCAGCGTCGATGGCCTGGCTGGCGACGCGCAGCGTGAGCTCGGCGGCCGCACGCCACTGAGCGGTGGTCCACTCCCACGGGTAGCTGATGGGATCGATGCGTGGATGTTCAAGCCAGAATTCGCCAGAAGAGATGCAGGAATGGGAACCGGGCTCGGCGATCCGGCTGGAAATCAGGTCGCCGCTTCGTTCGAGAGTCTTGCGGAGCGGGGATTCGAGAAATGCTCGAGTTTCTTCCTCAGCCGCGGCGCGAATCCGCCGCAAGGCACAACCTTTTGCGAGCCGGAGTTCGCCAGCCGGATCGCGAAAGGTCAATTCCAATTCAGTGTCTAAGGGGGGGAGGGCAGACTCTCGGTCAGAAAACTTTCGTGGTCCGTTCACGGATTTGGCGAGTCCTCGCCATCCGCGGCAACGGACTGCTCATCCGATTCGGCCCTGGGAGCATCGACGGAGCGGAAGAGCGAATAGATCTTCCGGCGCAAGTACCAACCGGTGGCAACCAGCGCGGATCCCGCGGCCTGGACGGCTAACAGGCCTGTGCCTGGATCGGCGTAGGCGTATGCAGGACGCTCGAATACTAAGACGGCACCCAAGAGAATCAAGGCAACCGAAGAGATCTGAAGCAGTTTCACGCGACTCACAGGCGACTCCAGGATGGGATGGCAATTTCGTTCGGAAGAGCAACCGACTGGGATCCGAAGTCGAACTCGAGCAGCCATCTAATATTGGGTAGACGGCAAACCGGCCGTCGACGTTTACAGAATTGCAGACATTCTATCCTGAAAGGAATGTAACTTTTGGATAGGGAGCATCTTTCGATTAAATACAACTCTCGTATCAAAGAATTTCGTGCAGAGGCAACCTTATTGGGGTCTGCCGCATCGGCGAACCGCGCAATCGACAACTAAGCTTGCGCAGGTGCGGCGGAATCCGGCCTGGACTTGGGCGGTTCTTTACGTCCGGGGGCGAGGATGGCGTGCAGGATGGTACCTTCCATGCGGGGCATGAACTCGACCACGCCGGCAGCGCCAATGTCCTGGATCAGCCGATTAATGATGTTGTAGCCGAGGTCGCGGTGGGCCATCTGGCGTCCGCGGAAACGAAGGCTTGCCTTCACCTTGTCGCCTTCGGTGAGGAAGCGGATCGCCTGATTTTTCTTGGTTTGGTAATCGTGCTCGTCGACGGTCACCGAGAATTTGACTTCCTTGACAGTAATGACCTTCTGGCGCTTTCGCGCGGCGCGCTCGCTCTTTTCTTTCTCGTAGAGAAAACGGCCATAATCCTGAATCCGGCAAACAGGCGGGACGGCAGTGGGTGAAACTTCAACCAGGTCGAGGCCGCGCTCGCGGGCGATGCGGAGGGCCTCAAAGGGCTGGAGAATACCAAGCTGTTCGCCGTTTTCGTCGATGACGCGGATTTCGCGCGCGCGAATCCGATCGTTGATGCGAATGAAAGACTTTGCTGCTCGTTTATCGAATGCGATGGTACTCCTCCGAAGGCGTGCCGGACGGGCGGGGGCAGGGCACCCCATTGGGCCGCAGAGCAGCGACGCAACCTGAGTATAGCATTGGCTCGGCCCTCAGAAAAAAGAGGTTAATGGCTGGGAATGCCGGCTAAGGAGCCGTCTGAATGAACGCCGGTGATGCGCACATCGAGCAGCTGATTAGCCGGGATATGGCCGCCGAGATTGATGGGCACGAAGTTCTCGGAAAGGGCAGCGGTGCAGCCAAGCTTGGCGACTGCTTCCGGCGTGTGGAGCGTGATCGCGGCGAGGTCTTGTCCGATGAAGCGGCTGCGGTGAGCCAGCGTCTTGTCTGCGGCCACGATCCGGAGCGCGGTCATTCGCTCTTCGACGGCGGCGGGCGGAACTGGCCACGATTGGTTGAGGGCCCATCCCGGCGTGCCGGGACGCGGCGAGAAGGGAAACAGGTGCAGGTAGCCGAAGGGCATTTCGCGCACAAAAGCGAGCGTCTCGTCGAATTCGCGATCGGACTCCCCGGGAAAACCGACCATAACGTCAGCGCCGAGGGTAAGGTCGGGGCCGGCTGCTGAAAATAGCGCGGAGACCTTGTCCGCGTAGTGCCAGGGGCGGTAGCGGCGGTGCATACGGCGGAGCACGGCGTCGGAGCCCGATTGCAGCGGAAGGTGGGCGTGGCGGGCGAGACGGCTACCACCGAACTCGTTCAGCAAATCAATCAGATTGTTGTCCCAGTCCATCGGTTCGATGGAACTGAGCCTGAGGCGAGGAAGCGAAGTCTGCTTGAGGAGGTCGCGGACCAAGCCTGCAAGATCCTCTCGTGCTTGGCCAGAAGAAATATCACGTCCCCAACGGCCAAGGTTAATTCCCGAGAGCACGAGCTCCTTGCCGCCGGAGGCGACGAAACCCTCAACGTGGCGAAGGACCACCGCGCGGGGCAGGCTCCTGGAGGGTCCACGAGTTAGCGGAATGACGCAAAAAGTGCAGCGATTGCCGCAGCCTTCCTGAATTTTGAGGTTAGGGCGTGTCTGAGCGCCTGGCGTGAGTTGCAAATCCTCGAGGAAGGAATGGGCGAAACGGTCGTCAGCCCAGACGGGAACAGAATGCGCAGTGCTCGCGGAGAAGAGCGAGGCTACGGGAATAAACGAGGGCGAAGGGGCTGTGACCGAACCGTGCGCCAGGCTGAAGATGATCTCAGGCGCGAGGGCCTTGTGGCTATTGCCAACGACAGCGGTGACGCCGGGCAGCCCTGCGAGTTCCTGAGGCGCGCGCTGGGCGTAGCAGCCTGTGACGACGATTCTGGCCGCGGGATTCCTGCGGTGCGCCCTGCGGATAAAGGCACGGGCCGCGCGGTCGGCTTCGGCGGTCACGCTGCAGGTGTTAACGACGACGACGTCCGATGCGAGAGGCTGGCCCTCGGCAAGCACCCGCAGACGCCCGGCGATGGCCTCGCCGTCAGCGCGTGCCGCGCGACAGCCGAAGTTCTCGATGGAAAAACCCGCCATTGTCCCAGTCTAGTGGGTTTTTTTGATGCGGAGCGACTCGCCGGGAGCAGGGCCGGCGATTTAGGCTGGGAGCGGCTTCCAGTCGAGGAGAACGAATGCACCTGTCTCCCCAATTCTCACGAATCGCCGGTCTCGGCGCCTGCTTCTTCGGGGCAATGTGCCTGCTCCCGTCTTTCGCGGCTCAGACCTCGCCGAAGCCCCGCATTCTTGTCTATACGCGCAACTACACGCCCGATGGCAAAGGCTATGTGCACGACAACATTGCCGCGAGCGTGGCCGCGATCCGCAAGATGGGCGACGAGGCTGGATTCACTGTTGATTCCTCAGACAACCCGAGTGTCTTTACGGACGGCAACCTGCGCCAGTATGCTGCCCTTGTATTTTCAAACAGCAACAACGAGGCCTTCAGCGACGATGCGCAGCGCGACGCCTTCAAGCGCTACATTGAAGCCGGCGGTGGATTTGTGGGCATTCATTCAGCCTCGGGCTCCGAGCGAGATTGGCCTTACTTCTGGTCAGTACTGGGCGGCAAATTCGCAGCCCATCCTCACCAGCAAGCGTTCACCGTTCGGGTAACCGATCCAGACTTTGCCGCCGCCAAAGGATTGCCCGCGCAGTTCACATGGACCGACGAGTGCTACTTCCTCGACCATCTGAATCCGGACATCCATCCAGTCCTGGTGACAGACCGGACAAAACTTGCCACGCTTGAACCGATGACGATTGACGTAGCGAAGTTTCCTATCGATTTGCCACTGGCGTGGTATCAGACATTCGACGGCGGACGCGAGTTTTACCTGGCTCTTGGACACAACAAAGAAGACTACGAGAATCCCATTCTCTACGGCATCATCAAGAACGGGATTCTGTGGGCGATGAAGCCGGGCCGGTAGGGGCACCGGTGCCACAATTCAGCAACTCGCTCAAAGGCGGCGGCGGGCGCATTTGAAGGGAAGACTGGGCCGAGGCGCAGTAAAGCGAATCTCCGATATACTAGAGAGGAACAGACATTATTTGTCGCTCTCGTTCGTGCATATGTCGTACTCCTCGACTGCCTACGTTCCGGTTTCTGTCCGGTCTGCCGCGCGGGGCCGAACGTGGCGCCTTGCCGGATACGTTTACTTCACCTTTATCTGCTATGTTTCCATAGGCTTGCCGCTGGCGGTTCTGCCGCCGTTCGTGCACCTGCGCATGGGCTATAGCGCGGTGCTTGCGGGACTTGCCATCAGCATCCAGTACATTGCAACACTGCTGAGCCGGCCATGGGCCGGACGCATCTCCGACCACATGGGCGCCAAGGTTTCGGTGATGTGGGGCATGGCCGGCTGCACGGCAAGCGGTGCATTGCTGATGGGCGCGGCGGCTCTGCACCATGTGCACTGGCTCAGTTTTGCCGTCCTGATCGTGAGCCGGTTGGCGCTGGGAGTGGGCGAGAGCCTTGGGTCGACTGGATCGACGTTGTGGGGCATTACCAGCGCTGGCCAGGAACACACTGCAAAGGTGATTGGGCTAAACGGCATCAGCACCTACGGCGGTATGGCGTTGGCTGCGCCACTCGGGGTGATTCTGGATCAGCAGTGGGGTCTGGGCTCAATCGGTCTGCTGACGATTCTGATTGGTGCTGTGAGCTTTGTCTTGGCGTGGCGCAAAGATCCGGTAGCCGTCGAGCCAGGTGAGCACATGCCATTCGCACACGTGCTGGGGCGTGTGGCTCCGCACGGCATGGGCCTCGCGCTGGGCGGCGTCAGCTACAGCGTGCTGGCCACATTCGTCACATTGTTTTATGTCAGCAGGCACTGGAACGGAGCGGCTCTCTGCCTTACCGCCTTCGGGATCGGATTCATCGCGGTGCGCCTGCTGTTCATTAAGACCATCAGCCGTTTCGGGGGCTATCCGGTGGCAATTGCCTCACTATTGACCGAGGCCGTGGGGATGATTCTGCTGTGGCAGTCCACGACGCCATGGATGGCAATGGCGGGCGCGGCAGTGGGCGGGCTAGGGCTGTCGCTCATTTTTCCTGCGATCGGCGTGGAAGCTGTAAAGCGTGTCCCGGAGTTCAATCGCGGGACGGCGTTGGGTGTCTATACCGCATTCTCCGACGTGTCCTTCTTCCTCGTGGGCCCCATCGCCGGGGCCATCATTGGATTTTCCGGCTACGCGAGTGTGTTCTTGTTCGCGCTGATCAGCGTTCTGGCGGCATTGGGGATTGTGATTGTGCTGCGCCAGATGCAGCGTCGCGGAGATCCATCGAGTTCGCTCAGGACTGGCTCCGAGACCTAAAGACGTTGTTGTGGGTTCCGGCGCCTGGCCGCTGGCGCGTTTCAAGGTCCCCAAATTCTCAATGCACGGCCATAGTCAGGCTTCTGAGTGCTCGGGGGCCGGTTGCCGTGTGCCTTTGAGAAGAGCCGAATGTGTACGTCGCACACCCAGCGCGACGACGGCGAGCGCAAAGACCAGAAAGAGCACGTGGCTGGCGAGAGCTATGCCCTTGGTGCAGGGAACGATCGGGCCCTGCATGAAGGCATGCGCGCCGTACAAGAGTGCTCCGCCAGCGCCGATGCTGAGGGTGTGCAGAGGCGTCCATGCGCTGCGATAAGAAAACAGACCCAGCCCAACAAGAAAAACCAGATCGACGGCGAGCATGAAGGCCGGGGCGGCCCAGTTCCATTTCCATAGAATCGGCGAGAGGAAGATGGCTGCGCCAAGAAGGAATGCGGCGATGCCGGTGATGAAAGCCGGGGGCGCAGGGAGGGGCTCGCGGGTTGAATTGGTCTGGTCACGAGAAGCAGGCGGGATGAGGAAGGCAGCGATGGCGAAGACGACGACGAAAAGAGCGGACACGATGAACTGCGCGGTCGAGGCGCGGAACGGGTCGTGATGGAACGTGTAAGAGGTGCTGTAGACGATGCCAAAGGCGAAGAGGACGGCGGCGACAGAGAGGCCAAACTTGCCCAGCCAGGGCGCGCGGGCTCGCGAAGGAAAGAGGCCTTCAGTGAGCGCGATGGAGACACCGATGCTCCAGAAGGCGTGGACGTTGAGCATGAAGAGGGTCCACCAGGCGCCGGTGCCGAGCGCGGGAATCCAGGCGTGGGAGAGCAGGTGCATGTGCATCCCGTAGATATCGGGGTTGAAAAGCGTTTGGGTGGTGAAGGCCTCCTCAATGATTGCGTAGGCGACGCCGAGGAGAAGAATCGTAGGCCAGCCGCGGCCGGAACGGCGGGTGAGCTCGCGAATGAGGAGCGCGCCGCCTCCGTACATGGGCGCGAGGACGACGATCAGCGGGAGCCAGGTGGCGGGAAAATCGCCGAGGAGGAATTCGGCGACGATGGGCGCGAGGAAAAAGAGCGTGACAGCGGCAAGGATCGAACGTTGCGGGTAGGACATTGGCGCCTCAGTGGAACGAGAGAAGTGTACGCCGGAAAGTCAGAGGTCAGCGGTCCGCCGCTCTTCGTTCACCGACCATCGTCGGACATGACGCAGGGTCAGGGTCAACGGGAGAATTAGCTTCTGAATTTGCCGGTAGAGCCTGGCGGGCGCCCCTGCTATTCTCTCCCCGAGGTTTTTGCCATGGCTGAGAGCGCAGTTTTCCCCTATGAAACACGACTCAATATCCTTTACAAGCCGCTTGAGCTTATCGATGTGCACGCGGTTCCTGGCGCGAACGAATACAAGTGGTTCAATCAAACCCTGTGCAAAGTGAACGACTCCGTGGTGCGCATGGCGGCCATTGAAGGCGAATACCACTGGCACAAACATGACGAGGACGATGAGTTTTTCTACGTGGTGGATGGGGAACTGCTGATCGATCTCGAGGATCGCACCGTGGGGCTGAAACCTGGACACGGATTTGTGGTGCCGAAGAAGGTCGTGCATCGGACGCGTGCACCGAAGCGGACGACGATTCTCATGGTCGAGAATGCGGGGATCATTCCGGCGGGAAATTAAGGCGGTGCAAGCGCGGCATCCCGTCTCTAAACGCAGAACGGCCACCCCGGAAGGTGGCCGCTTTGGTTTTGAGTGCCGCGAGGGGTCTATCGTTCGCCCTTGCGCCAGTTGACCAGGTCACCGAGAGTCGTGGTGGAGCTGGAAACCGGCTGTTTGTGTGGTTGTTCCCGCCTTGGGCTAGAAGATTCAGCGGCGGAGTGGGCGGATTCGTGGCTGCTGCCCGTGCGCAGGCTCAAACCCACCTTCTTCTCTTCGACGTTGATCTTGATGATCTTGAATTCGTTCTCCAAACCCTGCTCAAGCGGGGAGTGGCCATCGACGGGATCGCCGGCCTCGGAGATGTGGCAAAGGCCCTCGACGCCCTCGGCAATTTCGACGAACGCGCCGAACTGCGCGGTACGCAGAATCTTGCCGTGAACAACGTCACCCACACGGTGCGTGGCAAAGAAGCTCTCCCAGACATCGGGCTGCAATTGCTTGATGCCCAGCGAGAGGCGGCGATTCTGCGGCTCGACGCCGAGAACGACTGCCTTGACCTTCTCACCCTTCTTGACCACTTCAGACGGGTGCTTGACGCGCTTGGTCCAGCTCAGGTTGGAGACGTGGACCAGACCGTCAATACCATCCTCGATCTCGATGAAGGCGCCGAAATCGGTGAGGTTGCGCACGCGGCCTTCGACGATGGCGCCGACGGGGTACTTGTCCGTCAGGCTTTCCCAGGGGTTCTCGAGAAGCTGCTTCATGCCCAGGGAGATGCGGCGGTCCGCAGGATTCACGCTGAGAACGACGGTGTCGACCTCGTCGCCGGGCTTGACCAGCTTGGAGGGGTGCTTGAGGCGCTTGGACCAGGTCATCTCAGAGAGGTGAACCAGACCTTCAATGCCCTGCTCGAGTTCGACGAACGCGCCGTAATCGGTGACGGAAAGCACGCGGCCGTGAACCTTGGCGCCCACGGGATAACGCTCGGTGGCATCGAGCCAGGGATCGGGCGTCAATTGCTTGAAGCCAAGCGAGACGCGCTGCTTTTCCTTGTCGAACTTGAGAACCTTGACCTGAATCTCGTCGCCGACGTTCACCAGGTCGCGGGGATGGGTGAGGCGTCCCCAGCTCATGTCGGTGATGTGGAGAAGGCCGTCGATTCCGCCGAGGTCGACGAATGCACCGTAGTCGGTGAGGTTCTTGACCGTGCCGGTGAGGATCGCGTCCTCTGCGAGGTGTTCCATGGTGGCAGAGCGCTTGGAATTCTGCTCTTCCTCCAGGATCTCCTTGCGGCTGACCACGACGTTGCCGCGCTTCTTGTTGAGCTTGATGACGCGGACTTCAATCTGCTGGCCGAGGTAGGTATCGAGATTGCGCACGGGGCGAATCTCAAGCTGCGAGCCGGGCAGGAAAGCCTTCATGCCAATATCGACGGTGAGCCCGCCCTTGACGCGGCTCACTACTGTGCCGGTGACGGGCGTCTTGTCGTTGGCTGCTTTCTCAATCGTGTCCCAGACGCGGAGACGCTGGGCCTTCTCGTAGCTGACGAGGTAGCCGCCTTCCGGCTCCTCGCGCTCAATGACGACGTCAATCACGTCGCCGGGCTGGAACTTAACGGCGCCGGTGTGGTCGAGAACCTGGTCGATAGGTATGAGGCCCTCGGACTTAAGGCCGACATCGATGACTAGATATTTTTCAGTCTGCTTTTCGACCTTGCCGGAGACGATCTTGTCTCCATAGGCCTCGACGGCGGCGGCTTCAGCGGCCTGCTCGCGCTCGAAGGCGGCCAGGGCCTCGGAGAAATCGTCGGCCGGCTCGGTGTGCGTCCCGGCGCGCACTTGTGCCTGCGCGGCGGGCGAGACCGATGGGGCTACCGGCGGCGTAACGGCTTCGGCGGGCGGCTCGGGAGTGGCAGCGATTGCCTCAGGCTCGGCCGCGGCTAGAGTTTCTGAGGGCGCAGGCTGGTCGAGTGTTGCGGCCTGAGCGACAGGCTCGGTTAGGGCATCGGCGTCCAGCGGGGCTGTTTCGACAACAGAAGTGCTCTCGGGGTTGGACGTGGATTCGTACAACGGCCGCTCAAGCTCCGTCGCAGGGTCTAGCGTTGGGGTTTCCAATTCGGTGTTCAGGGTTATGCTCTCGGTTTCGGGATTGAGGACGTTTGCCATTACAGCCTGCTCCGGGACTGCGTGCTCCAGCAAAGGATTGCTCCAGCCGCTGGGTGGCTCCCACGCCGCAATTCCGCGTTCCGGTCGCCTTCGGTGCCTTGACTTGCCCTCGCGCCAAGTGACGCGCCGGTTCTGTCTTCCACAGGAAAGGCCGTCCCCAAGTTGTTGCACTGGGGTAAAACACGGCGGGTTTCCTTGGGAAACGCCGGCAGGCAACGGCTTGCTGGGAGGGCGGCCGCAACTCACTGCTGGAATCCGCGCAGGAAGCTACGCTTTCAGTGTAGCAATCTCTGCAATCGAGCGTCAATCGAGTTGGTCAAAGCAAACGGGTTAGGAGCGGGTGCGGAGGTTGGGCCATAGCTGGGTAACAAACCGCGAGGCGCCGGGTCGGTTATGGACTGCGCATCATATAATCGAGCCACCGAACGCCATCCCGATCATCTGTCGAGTTCAGGCTATTCGAGATCAGCCGAGGATATTGCCCGCGATGAAGATTCTAGCTCTGGCCGTCTTGGCTATTTCGAGCTTGGCATGCGCGGAGAGTTGTACGCTCGAGACCTATGCTTCTTCCTGGCTGGTGACGGGAACGCCGTTCTCGGTGAAATGCGATTCAGGGGTCTTGAC
The DNA here is from genome assembly GCA_049518955.1 of Occallatibacter sp. Classification (GTDB taxonomy): domain Bacteria; phylum Acidobacteriota; class Terriglobia; order Terriglobales; family Acidobacteriaceae; genus Telmatobacter. Next base: position 49,755 of record JBEKRG010000006.1, on the reverse strand, counting down.
TGGGCACATCGTATCGACTCCAGCGCGGCGGTTTTTTCGCCGCGGCCACATGATGCTGGTATTCAATGAGCCGGTGACACTGGTTCCTAAGAACGCTCGAGATGAGGGCAAGATTCAGAATGGCCGAGGCCGGCAGATTGCCAATATGCTGCTTGACGGTGGGGCGGGAATCGGGACGAAAGACCTGACGGACGGGCTCTCGGGAGCTGTGTTCAAGTCGTGGTATATGATTCCGATTTCGTGCGTCACCCTGGCATTCTTCTCAAACGGAGGCGACGTAAATCTGAGACCGGGATACAAGCTGGAGATCGAGCCTTTGAAGCACTGAGCGGCAACAACGCATTCGGACCCGACTTATGGATCACCTCTGGACTCCATGGCGCTATGCCTACATCACCTCGTCGGAGAGCGGGGTGCGGCGTGGCGTGCCCGCGGCGCTGGACGCGTGGCCCGGCGACATGGATTGCGTGTTTTGCAATCTGATGGCGTCGATTGACTTCGCAATTGCGAATGGAATGGATCGCGACAAGGCGGAAGCCGCCGGCGGGCTGATTCTGCGCGCGAAAAGCTGCTTCATTTGCCTGAATGCTTATCCGTACACATCGGGACACGTGATGGTGATGCCCTACGCGCACCTGGATCGGCTGGCGGTGCTGCCGAAGGAGACCGCGCATGAGCTGATGGATCTGGCGCAGCGGACCGAACGCGTTCTCGACCGCGTTTACTCGCCGCACGGCTTCAACTTCGGCATGAATATCGGCAAGGCGGCAGGTGCGGGTGTGGCCGGACATCTGCATCTGCATGCCATGCCGCGCTGGATTGGCGATACCAACTTCATCACCACGGTGGGGGAGACGCGCATTCTGCCGGAGGATCTGGAGACGACCTGGAAGCGGTTGCGGGAGGCGTTTGGAGAAGTGCAGTGACCGAGGGCCAAGCCACCCCAGCGAAGAAAGACCGCTCGCCGGGGCCTCGGCAGGGAACCAGGAACCGAGAAAACAAAGACCTGAGATCAGAGGGCTTGATTCGTGACCGACAGGTGACCGCCTGTTCACTTTTCACATTTCCTCTGTATGATGTGTTTGCCGGGAAGAGGGCTCTAGAGGGACCGATGAGGAAATTTCTTACAATTTGCGCTGGATTGGTGATGACGTTGAGCGCCGCAACCGCAATGGCCGCTGACTTAACGGGCACCTGGACCGGTGAGGCAAAGGGCCCCGATGGATCGAGCTTTCAGCTGACGTTCACCTTTAAGCAGGACGGCGCCACACTGTCCGGCACCGTCCAGTTGCCGCAAAACGATCCCATTGCGATCAGCAACGGCAAAGTGGACGGAGACAAATTCACCTTCGACGATTCATTCAACGGCGTCACCATCCACCACGACTGCACGGTGGATGGCGACTCGATCAAGATGTCGACGAAGACCGACTCTGCCGATTTCCCCGGCATGGAGTTGACGCTGACGCGAGTGAAGGATACGCCTGCAGCGCCTGCAACTCCGGCTGCGCCAGCGACTCCAACGGCCCCGCCGCAGTAGGGCGGGGGTGCGATTGGAGCTCCGGATCTATTTTTGAGTGCTGGCGGTCTCGTCCGCTTCGGCGGCGAGGGCGAACTCGGCGGAAAAAACGTCGCTTGCGGCCAGCTTGTTTGATTCGGAACTGTTCAGGGACCTCAGTTCTCGCGAAGAGAACCCCCTTGGCTCCAAGTCAATCGAGTCAGGCAGATCTGCATCGGCGCCTTTTGCCGACCCAAGCTGTTTTAGCTTTCGGGACTTGGCGAGGATGAACCGGTCCAGTCCCGGGATCGCGCTATTGTAGGCGTCAACGGTCTTCCTCAACTTCTCTCCAATGTCAGAGATGCTGCCCGCGAAGCGTGTCAATTCCGAATAGAGTTCCGCTCCGACAGTTTTTATTTCTTCAGCGTTCTTATTGAGTCTTTCCTGATCGAGGACGTATCGGACTGCCTTCAAAAGTGGAATGAGTGTCATCGGGTTTGAAACGAAAACCCTCCTGTCACACGCCTCACGGATTAACTCAGATTCATCTTGGATTGCCGCGTGGTACATGCCATCGTGCGGGATGAAGAGGATTACACAATCTAGTCCGTCATAGCGGCGCCAATATTCTTTCGACGACAGTGCCTTTATATGTTTTCTTAACGATTTTGAGTGGGCATCTGCCAGGATTACTTTCTGGTTCTGATCCCCCGCCTTACTGTAAGGGAGGTAGGTTCCCATTAGATTCTTGCTGTCTATAATCAGCTTTCGACCTTTGGGCAAGTTGACTATCGCGTCGGTACGTTGCTGGCCGTCTTCCGCATCGGTGGAATGCTGAAGCTGATAATCGATCTCCGGCTCCAGTCCAGCGCTTTCGAGCGCGTTTTCAAGTGTCATTTCTCCCCAACTTCCACGCACAACTGGCTTGGTTAGGGCATGAGTTAACGATTCGCTGGCACCAGCAAGGCGCTTGATTTGCTCGTCGAGAAGCGCCTCCCCGCGAGTTCTGGCCAAATCGCTGTCCTCCACGTGCTTGTCGAGCCGCTTGATTGTCTCCTCGACTGGTTTCAGTATTGTTTCGATATGTTGACGGTGCAGTTTAACGTCGGCGATCGTTTTTTCATCGTGTTTTTCAATGATGCCCTCTGCAGTCTTGATGAGCTGCGCAGAAGTCTCTTTAAGGCTGTCCTCCGATATCGCCTTGAATTCGCCGGATAACAGTTTTTTTGCCGTTTCTAGGTCAGTTTTGCTGTTGAGCTCAGATCGCAACTGCGCGCACTCCGCGGCGAGCTGAACGATATTGGCAGCGCGTTCTGTGGCGAGCGCCTCAAACCCCGCTCGCGCGGCCGACTCCGATTGCACCTGCGCAAGATCGTTCTTTGTTGCGCCCAGATCGCGCGTCAGCTCGGCGTTGCGCTCTTCCAACTGTCGTTTCTCGCTTTTGGTGGAAACTGTCCGCAGCACGAATCCGACCAAGATTCCTGCGACTGTGGCGATGGTTGCAATGATCCAGATGGGCATAGTGAATCGATGGCCTCTTTCGCCTAATATACGCCCCAGGGTTGTGCATTTCGCGGTGCCACGTTGTCCGGGGGAGCCGCCGGTATTATTTCCTGTTTCTTCAATCGTTTCCCCCCAACTAGACGCCTTTACACCCCAGGGTCCTGCCAGTAGACTTGAAGATTCGGGGCCATGCGCAGATTTCTTTGCGCTGTGGTTGTCATTTCCCGCCGGGGGCCGGTATTGTAGGTTCGCGGGGCGGGCGGTCTTGTAAATCCCCGAAAAGTTTTCCTAAGTTCCCAATACCACGAGGAGACGTACGCATGGCTGTTGAAGAAAAAGTGAAGCAGATCATCGTCGAGCAGTTGCAGGTGGACGAAGCCGAAGTCACACCCGGCGCCAGCTTCCAGGAAGACCTGGGCGCCGATTCGCTGGACGTGGTCGAACTGGTGATGCAGTTCGAAGAGGCGTTTGACATGGAGATTCCCGACGAGGACGCCGAGAAGATCAAGACCGTGAAGGACGCGATCGACTACATCGACAAGAACGCGAAAGGCGGCAAGTAAGCGTTGACCCAGGCAACCAACCGCAGAGTGGTAGTTACCGGCCTGGGGCTGATCTGCGGTGTAGGCAACACCGCTCCCGAGGTATGGCGGCAAATCCTGGCCGGCGCCAGCGGCATGGCGCCGATCAAGGCATTTGACGCTACCGGTTTCCCGGTAACCTTCGCCGCCGAGGTGAAGGACTTCGACCCTCTGAAATTTGTGGACAAGAAGGAAGCGCGCAAGATGGGGCGCTTCATTCACTACGCCTTTGGCGCAACGCGAGAGGCGATGGAACAGTCGGGGCTCAAGATTACGCCGGAAAACGCCGAACGCGTAGGCGTGTTCATCGGCTCGGGGATTGGCGGATTCGAGGTCATTGAGCGCGAGCACAACAATATGCTGCAAGGCGGTCCACGAAAGATGTCGCCTTTCTTTATTCCCGCGGCAATTGTGAATATGGCTGCGGGGCATATCAGCATCCGCTATGGCGCGCAGGGCCCGATATCGGCGACAGCTACGGCCTGCGCAACGAGCGCCAACTCCATCGGCGACTCCGTGCGCATGATCCTGCACGGGGATGCGGACGCGATGATTGCGGGCGGAACCGAGGCCGCAGTTACGTCGATGTCGGTGGGCGGATTCGCCGCCATGCGAGCGCTTTCGACACGCAACGATGATCCCACACACGCCAGCCGCCCGTTCGACAAAGATCGCGACGGATTTGTTATCGGCGAGGGCGCCGGCATCCTGGTTCTTGAGGAACTGGGGTTTGCGCGGGCGCGCGGAGCGAAGATTCTGGCCGAAGTAATCGGTTACGGCATGAGCGCCGACGCCTATCACATGACAGGCATCGCGCCCGAGGGCGCGGGCGCGCAGCGCAGCATGCGAGCCGCATTGAAGGACGCCGGCATTCGTCCTGAAGAAGTGGGCTACATCAATGCGCACGCGACGTCGACGCCAGCGGGCGATGGCAACGAGTCGATGGCAATCGAGAAGGTGTTCGGCGAGCACGCGCTGAGCCACAAGCTGAAAATCAGCGGCACGAAATCGATGACCGGCCACCTGCTGGGCGGCGCGGGAGGGCTGGAGGCCGGCATCACAGTGCTGGCGCTGGTGAATCAGGAGATTCCGCCGACCATGAATCTCGAGAATGTGGATCCCGAGTGCCGGTTGGACTACGTGCCGAACAAGGCGATCAAACATTCGTTCGATGTTGCGCTGTCGAATTCGTTTGGATTCGGCGGCATCAATGCCACGCTGATCATGCGCCGCTGGACGGAATAAGACGGGGAACAGGCAGCAGGCGATAAGAAGTTCCTCAACAGGCCTGGCGCGAGCCGGGCCTTTGCACGTTTTGCGGCAAATTGAGCATGATTTATCTTGATCAACTGAGCGCGAGCGAAGGATCGGCCGTGAGGTCCGGCGAGGCAAAATCCTGCGCGAGAAGGCGCGGCCACGCCGCAGCGGCGATCATGGCAGCATTGTCAGTGGAGAACGCGAGCGTGGGGAACGCAACGTGCAGGCCGCGATGCGCGGCCTCGGCGGTGAAGCGTGCGCGAAGCTCGCGGTTGGCGGTAACTCCGCCCGTGACGAGGATTCGCGTGGCTCCAAGTGATTCGGCAGCGGTAAAGGTTTTCTTCATCAGGTCGCCGATGACTGCGTGCTGAAAGCTGGCAATCAGATCGAGCGTGGGCTGTGGGCAAAGGGCCAGTGCCTCTTCGCGCGTTTGCGGTGGACGGAAGTTGGCGAGCACGCGGTCGACGCGGGCTTTTGCTTCCGCACGCAGGCCGTGCAGTTCGAAGTAGCGCAGCACCGCGGTTTTGATTCCCGAAAATGAGAAGAGGAAATGCGGGTCGAGGCGCGCGATAGGCGCAGTCTTTGCAGCCTTGGTGCGAGCGGGCTTGCCGCCGAGATGAGCTTTTGTCTTGATCTGCGCGAACGAAAAGGGCACGGCGTTCGGGTTACCAAATTTTGCGAGAGCATCGATCCAGGGACCGCCGGGATAGCCGAGGCCGAGAAGCTTGGCGACTTTGTCGAAGGCTTCGCCTGCGGCGTCGTCGACGGTGCGGCCGATGAGTGTGTAAGACCACGTGCCGTTTGTTGGGCGAGCGAGAAAAAGGTGGGTGTGGCCACCGGAGACGACCAGGGCGAGGGCCTGAGCATCTCGCGAGCCGGATGCGGACGGTGCGGCCTCTCGTTCCTGAAGGAGGACCGCGTGGATGTGGCCTTCGAGGTGATTGACGGCGATCAAGGGGAGTTTGTTGGCGAAAGCGAGAGCTTTGGCGTAAGTGATGCCGACGAGTAATGCGCCAGCGAGACCGGGTCCTGAGGTAACAGCGATTGCGTCGAGATCGGCGAGAGTCAGATGGGCTTCAGCGAGCGCGGCACGAACGACGGGAACGATGGCGCGAAGATGCTCGCGGCTGGCGAGCTCGGGAACGACGCCGCCGTATCGGGCGTGGGTGGCGATCTGCGAGGCGACGACAGACGAAAGCGTACGCGCTCCGCGCTCGACAACGGCCGCGGCGGTTTCGTCGCAGGAGGTCTCGATGCCGAGGATGAGGCCGGAGCCGGGCATGGTTCTAGTTTAGTGGCAGCGAGACAGCACACCGCCGCGTGGCGAGCGAGAATAGAAGTATCGGCGATGACTGGAAGCGAACAATTCGAAGCAGCGCTGAAAATCGTGGAGACGCTGCGTTCGCGAGGGTACAAGGCGTACTTCGCGGGCGGTTGTGTGCGCGATCTGCTGCTTGGACGCGATCCGGCTGACTACGACGTGGCCACCAGCGCGACGCCGGATGTGGTGCTGGATTTGTTCCCACGGACGTTCGCCGTGGGCGCGCATTTTGGCGTTGTGCTTGTGGCGCCGGAATCCGATGAAGCCGGCTTCGTGACAGAAGTGGCGACGTTTCGCTCGGATTTATCGTATTCCGATGGGCGGCATCCCGATGCGGTGCGCTACACAAAGACTGCCGAAGAGGATGTGAAGCGGCGCGATTTTACGATCAACGGACTGCTGCTGGATCCACTGCGTGGAGGCGGAGCTTTGGAGGAGAGCGTCGGCGAGCAGAAACTGCTGCGCGACGCGGTCATCGATTACGTGGGCGGGCTGGCGGACCTGGATGCCGGTGTGGTGCGCGCAATCGGGCGAGCGGAGCAGCGGTTTGAAGAAGACCATCTGCGCATGCTGCGCGGCGTGCGGTTCGCGGCGCGGTTCGGATTCGAATTGGAGGCGGAGACGAAGCGCGGGATCCGGTTGCTGGCTTCACGCATCGCAGCCGTGAGCCATGAGCGCGTGCGCAACGAGTTGACGAAGATGCTGACCGAGGGCCATGCGCGGCGGGCCTTCGAGCTGCTGGATAAAACAGGCCTGCTGAACGAGGTTCTTCCGGAAGTTGCGCGCATGAAATGCGTGGAGCAGCCGCCGCGGTTCCATCCTGAAGGCGATGTGTGGGTGCACACGCTCATGCTGCTGGAGCAATTGCCCCCGGGATGCTCGGAGACGCTGGCGTGGGGAGCGCTGTTGCACGACGTGGGCAAGCCGCCGACGTTCAAGCGTGCCCCTGACCGGATTCGCTTCGACGGCCATGTAGAGATGGGCGTGGCGATGGGCGCGGAGATCTGCCGGCGATTCCGGTTCTCGAACGAGGAAACGCGACAGGTGCTGGCGCTCATCGAGAATCACATGCGTTTCATGGACGCGCAGCGAATGAAGGAGTCCACGTTGAAGCGGTTCTTCCGACTGGAGCGATTTGAAGAGCACCTGGCGTTGCACCGGATGGATTGCCTGGCCGCGAGCGGCAACCTGGATCATTGGGAGTTTGTGCGCGAACGTTTTTTCTCGATGCCGGAAGCGGCGGTGCGGCCGAAACCGTTGATCACTGGACGGGAACTGATCGCGGCGGGCTATCCGCCGGGAATGCGCTTCCGCGAAATGCTGCGCGCAGCCGAGGATGCGCAGTTAGAAGGGACGGCCGCGACCGCGGAGGAAGCGCTGAAGCTCGTGCGCGAGCGATTTCCGCTGGAAAAAGGTTGATGACTTGCGCGGGCCGCGGAATGACGGCAATTGAGGAGAAATGATGAAGCGAATGGGTTGGGTGGTGATTGCGAGCGTTCTATTTTGGGCGCGGACGGCCAGCGCGGGGGGCAACATGATTCGCGTCGCAATTGTGGACGGGCAAAGCGCCGGCGCGTACCACAACTGGCGATTGACGACCCCGGTGCTGAAGATGGAATTGGAAGAGACAGGGCTGTTTGAGGTGACGGTGATTACCGCGCCTCCATCGGACGGGGACTTCAGCAACTTCAAGCCGGAGTTTGAACGCTACGAGGCAATCGTGATGAACTACGACGGTCCAAGCTGGCCGGAGCAACTGCGAGCGAAGTTTGAAAAGTACGTGGCCGGCGGCGGAGGGCTGGTGATCGTGCACGCAGCCGACAACGCGTTTTCCGATTGGCCTGCATACAACGAGATGACGGGGATCGGCGGCTGGCGAAACCGTAACGAGCAGGCAGGGCCCTACTGGTATTGGAAGGATGGCAAGCTGGTGGCGGATTCGTCGCCGGGACCGGCCGGGGAGCACGGAGCACGTCTGCCGTTCCAAGTGACAACGCGCGACCCGGAACACCCGATCATGAAAGGCCTGCCACCGGTTTGGATGCACGCCAACGATGAACTCTATGGAAAGCTGCGCGGGCCGGGAAAGAACATCGTTGTGCTGGCAACCGCGCACTCCGACTTGAAGAACAAGGGCACTGGCTTCGATGAGCCGATGCTGATGGTTTTGCGCTACGGGAAGGGAAGAATCTTTCACACCACGCTGGGACACGATGTTTTCGCATTGAGCTGCTTGGGGTTCATGACCACGTTCCGACGAGGCACGGAGTGGGTGGCAACAGGGCGCGTGACGCAGAAGGTTCCCGCAGACTTTCCGGCGGCGACGACTGTGAGTTATCGCGCGGACATTGCCCAGATGGATCCGGCGTTCTTGAATGGAGCATCGCCAGTCGTTCCGCCAGCACAGTAAACGCTGGAGAGTGGCCGGAGGATAGGGTCATTTGAAGATTCCCCGGCGAAGCACGTGTCAATGCCACCACCCGAAGACCGAACCGCGATCGGAATGTCTAGAAGCGCATCCGCAAGCCAATTTCGATCTGGCGCTCGCGATAGAAGTCCTCAGCGTTGATGTCAAGCGGCTGCCCGAAGCCTGGTATGGGGAGGCCGGTTTTTGAATTGGTTTTGAGCCCGGTCAAGAAATTCAGCGTCGGAGGGGTTCCTGGAGCGCCGACCGTGCTCGGTGGGCTGCCGGGCTCGATGAAATAGCCGGTGGTTTCAATTCTGGTCACGTTCTGGTGGTTAAAAAGGTTGAAGCTCTCGGCGAGGATTTCCAATTGGCGCATTTCGCCGAAGTCAAAGCGCTTGGCGAGACGCAGATCGGCCTTCCAGGTTTCGGGATAACGGTAAGTGTTGCGGCCAACGTTATAGACCCGATTGTCGCTGCCTAGTCCGTAGACGCGATTGTCGCCGCCAGAGCCGTTCATGCTTGGCCCCAGGCCCACGATGGCGTAGCCGGCATTATTGAGCTCCTCGGGCAGAGAGCCCGAGGTGCGCATGGTGAGGGGCAGGCCGCTCTGGAATTCTCCGATGCCGGAGAGCATCCAGCCGTTCACGATGTGGCCGGCGAAGTTGCGCATCTTCCATGGCGCCTCAAAGACGACCATCGTGGCGGCCGAGTGACGCGCGTCGAGGTTGCTGGTTCCATACTCCTGGCTGAAGTCGTGGCTGGTGTCGACGGGGTTGAGCGGGCTCTCGTTCGGGTTCCAATCCACTGCGTGCGCGTAGGTGTAGTGGGCGTGCAGGCTGAGGCCGCGACTGCCATAGCGCGTGAGCTTGACCATGGCCGCCTCATAGGTAGAGTTCGCTTTGCTCTCCATGATGTTGACCTGTTGGTAGTCCGGATTAAGCCAGCCTGCAACTCCTTTGCTTGCGGTGGACGCGTAGAAAGGAACCGTGATTTGTTTGGCCTTGATGGGGCCCAGCCCGAGGTTGCCGCACGCACCATTGGTGTTGTTGGAACCCGAGGGAGTGGGAGGAGTCTCGTCACAAACGTTGTACGTGATGTTCTGTGGCTGCTGGGGCAGGGAGCTGGTAAGTGGCGGGGCGAGATTCGAATCAATAAAGACGGGCAGGCGGCGGCCGAGGCTCAGCGTCATGCTCGCCGTAATTTCCATCCGGCCCGGCAGCGGCTGTTCGATGGCGGCGACGGCCTGATGTACCTCCGGGTTGCGGAAGGTGGGCGCGAATTCGACCGCGCCCGGCTTGACGATGCTGGCGGGTGGTCCACTGAGCACGTAAGGAAATGGCGGAGCGGCGCTGGTGCCGCCGACGGAGATATAGCCATCGGTGGGTCTAATGAAATAACTGAGGTCGCCTTTGAGTGAGCCGGTCTGGGTGAGCGCGGTCTCGGTCGTGGCGTTTGAGACGCGGCCGTAGTACATGCCATAGCCCAGGCGCAGCACTGGCCAGCGGTTCCGTGCGCCGATGGCCAGGCTGACGCGTGGACCCCAGTTATTGCCGAGATCCGGCATCTTTCCGGCTTGCGGCAGATCGGGATTGGCGAGCGTCGCGAGCGGCGGCGGCATCTGCTCGCGCTCCCAGCGCAGGCCGATAGAGAAGACGGCGAGCTTGTTCGGCTGCCACTGCGCCGTCGCGAAACCGGCCCAGTCATTGGTGCTCAAGTTCCAATTGGTAGGACCGATCATCTGTGAGTAGTTGGAGTAGCAGGGCTGGCTGCCCAGGGTCGCGTCTGTCGCGCCGCAACTGCGCTGCACGGAGTAATTGTTTGGGTTTTGAAGCCCGAATTGTTGAAACACCAATGCGTCGGAGATGAAGTCCTCCACCTTGGAGTAAACATAAGTTCCGGACTGGTTGCGCAATTGGCTGATCGCATCGGCGTTGTGGTCGAGTTCGAAGCCGGCCTTAACCAGCAGCTTGTTGTGGACCCAGTCGAGCATTTCCTGTCCATGGATGAGGCGTTCATCAGGATAATCGCCCTGGCCAAAGCGCGAGGGATTGCCGATCGTCAATCCGTAACGCGAATCCACCACGATCTGGGGCAACTGTCCCCAGGAATTGACATTGAGCAACGAGTGCTCAAAAGCTGATGGAGTGTCGGGCTTTGCGCTGAGGACTGCGCGCCCTGCTGAGCCCTGCGTGACAACCAGCAGGTTGGGGGTGAGATACGCTTCCCAGCGAGCGAGCAGCCACTGCTGGCTGGCTAGGCTGGAGCCGAAGCTGTGGTTTCCGTAGGTTTCCGAGACTCGAGTGAGACCGCCGCCGGGGCGAATTCCAGTCGGCGCCTATGCCTTCGAATGTGAAGTGATGACGCTCGGCCGCCAGCCAATCGATACGGCCAAAGCCAACCCACTGCGCCGCAGTGCGCGGCGCGGGCCCCAGCAGGCCAGACAGCGTCTCAAGCATTGCTGAATAAGCCGTCAGTCCCTGAACCAAGCCTGAGACGCAGCCGCTTGACAGCCCTCCCGAAAATCCCAGCCGTGCGCTCAGCGCTTCGAGTTGGCAGTCGGTGGGCGTTTCAAAGAATCCGGCTGGGTACGTGCATTGGCCATTGGCGTTGTAATTCCCGCAAAGGTCCAGGGGATGCTTCACCATCGCCAGACCTGGACCGTTGCGGTGATAGCTATCCAGAGCCGCGAACCAGAAGAGCTTGTCGCGGCGGATACGGCTGCACGCGCCAAGGCCCAACACCGTTTCGTGGTCTGGTGGCGTATATGGCTCCGGCGTAAACACCGGGACGGAGCCGGTTGGACTAAATGTTAGCGTGGCCGGCGCGGTCTCCGTGACCCATTGCGTAAAGGGATTTCGGGCGCCCCAGGTGTTTTGGCGGTCGAAGAGAAATCCCTGGCCGTGAAGAGCATTGCTTCCGCTTTCGGTGCGAATGGTCGTGCGTCCGCCGGTGGCACGCATGCCTTCGGCCCCCACGTTGCCGGCGACAGCGGTTACCTCGTGGATAGCGGCTTCACTTACGCCGAGCCCGCGACCTCCGGTCCAGGCGTTGCCGCCCGATTGAGTTCTCGAGCTTTGCGGACCGGAGTCAGCGCCGGTGGAAATGGAGGAATGCGCGTCGGAGCCTGCGGAGACGCCGAAGGCCAGGCCGATATTCGCGCCGTCGACCGAGACCTGGGCGGATTGCTGGGAGCCACGGTAGGAGGCCTGCGAAGAGTCAGCCGAGGCGCCGGCGGCAGGGGTGTCGAGCAGGAACTCCTGCCAGCGGCGTCCGCTTGCAGGCAAGGCTTGCAACTGGGAGGCGGAGACTGTGGTGGAGACAGCCGGCGTGACCGGGTCTGAAGGCTGCGCCATTGTCGGCGGGACAAGATTCGGAGTCAACATTGCCGCCTGCACGAGGCTGGGAGGTACCGCAGTTGCGGCGGGAGGGGGCGCGGCTCCGGCCTTGAGTGGAAACACGTTTGGTTGCGCAACAGAGAGCGTGAGCTCAGTCGAGGCGGATCGTGTTTCCAACGCGGCGCGCGACGGCAAGTGCAGGATTTGAAACTGGGGTTGAGCCTGCTCAAGCGCGGGTGGCACGGGGAGTGAGGCGGAAGATGTGGTAGCGGCACCTGAGACCGGATTTTTCTTTGGAGCTGCGGCCGGGAGCGAAACGGGTGGCGGAGGAGACGTAGGAGTCGTGGGCTGTACGGAGGTTCTGATTGCGTCTGGCGCTGCCGAAAGCGTCAGAGGAAGGGGATTCAAAGATTCGCCCGCGATCGACGCGATGAGCTGCGGAGTGGATGTGCTCAGAGCGGGGCGAAGCGGGGCAGGCGGAGTGGCGGGTAGAACTGTTGCCGCGCTCGATGCAAGAGGCTTGTTGGACGCGGGTGGCGCAGAGGCATTCAACGGAAAGTGCGCCACGGCGTTTGGAGGAGCAGGGATCTGAGCCGGCGCGGTCGCGTCAACCAACACTGGAGCGACAGGCTCGAAGTTGAGCGCGGCTTGAATGCGGGATTCGGTACCTCCCGTGACGAGAATTCCTTCAAGGCGGCCGTGGCCGAGTTGGACGGCGTCGGCATCGAGTGTGTACTCGCCTGCATCGAGTGAGGCAAAGCGGAATGCCCCGTTCCTGGCGGTAATCGCGCGAACTTCTGCGCCGGTGGTCTGGTTGCGCAGAACAATGGAGACGCCGGCGAGTGGGGCTGAGTGCAGGTCAGTGAGGCGGCCGGCGAGCGAACCGGATTGCGGAGCTCGAACCTGGACGAGGTGCCGCGACGGAGAATCGGCCGGATTTGATTGAGCGAGGAGCAGCGCGTGGGCGCTCAGGCACAGCGCGCCCAACACCAACCATCGAATCCAGTTCCGCCTTGCCTCTGCCATTGACGGCGCTGCTCAGGCAGATCCTGGGAGAAAGGACAAATGAGCAAGCCGGTCCGCTCTTGAGGCGAGTCCGGTGTGAGGGCGAAAGCATCTGCTTTTCGCCGCACGCAGTGGATCGAGAAGAAGTTTGGCAGCGATTCTATGCCCGAAAGTCGCCACTGAAAAGCGGTCTGCGTCACATTTGGCTGTTTTTCTTGTGCGACTGCCGGATTTCAGGTAAGCACGCGAGGGCAGAATCGTTCGTTAGACTGAAGAGACGGCGGTTGGAAGACCATCGCGCAAGAGTGGCCCAGCGAGCGGCGGCCAGATTTGCCCCTGAGAATCATGTTTATCGATGAAGCCAAAATTCGTGTAAAGGCCGGGGACGGCGGCAACGGTTGCATGGCGTTCCGGCGGGAGAAGTTCGTGCCGCGCGGGGGGCCGTCGGGCGGCGATGGCGGCCGTGGCGGCGACGTCGTTATGGAGTCGAGCCAGCGGCACAATACCCTGATTCACTTCCGTTACAACCCGGAGCACAAAGGGCAGCGTGGCGAGCACGGGATGGGCTCGAACTGTACGGGGCTGGATGGCCGGTCGGTCACGCTGCAGGTTCCGGTGGGCACATCGCTCTACGACATGGAGACGGGCGAGCTGATGCATGATTTCAAGGAGCCGGACGAGCGCATTGTGATCGCGAAAGGCGGGCGCGGCGGGCGCGGCAACCAGCATTTCGCGACCAGTACACACCAGGCTCCGCGCGAGCATGAGCTGGGCCGAGCGGGCGAGGAGCGCAGCTACCGGCTGGAGTTAAAGCTTCTGGCGGACGTGGGCCTGGTGGGTCTTCCGAATGCGGGCAAGTCGACGCTCATCTCGCGCATCTCGGCCGCGCGGCCAAAAATTGCCGATTATCCGTTCACAACGCTGGAGCCGAACCTGGGCGTGGTGACGGTAGGCGAGGAGCCAGATCTCGAATCCTTCGTCGTCGCCGATATGCCGGGGCTCATCGAGGGCGCGCACCTGGGCTCGGGGCTGGGCGTACAGTTTCTTCGCCACATCGAGCGCACGCGGCTGCTGGTTCACCTGGTGGATGTGTCGGACGCGTCGGGGAGGCCCGATCCGGTGGAAGACTTCAAGTTAATCAACAACGAGCTGGCCAGCTTTAGTTCGAAGGGGCAAGGGGTGGACGAGCATCCGCTTGCGGAGAAACCCATGATCGTGGTGGCGACGAAGATCGACGCGGCGAACCCAGAGAAGCTCAAGAAGCTGGCGGCGCATGCGAAGCGGAAGAAGCTAGAGTTCCACGCCATCTCGGCGGTGACGGGCGAGGGAATCGACGAGCTGAAGTGGGCGCTGGCCAAGCGCCTGCGGCCGGCTGTCGAGGCTTGAAGTCGAAGCCGACCTTTTCTAGCCACGCAGGTTTTACTCAGGCGAGCAGTTTTCCCTCCTTATTGGCGAACAGTTTTTACCCTCGGGCCTTGCGAGCCGGAGCGGAATTCCCTGTGCCTTCAAGAGCTTCGGCTGAAGCTGCAATCGGTTGCAGTTTGGACCTCAGGATGCAGTGATCTCCGCGCCAGGGCCGAAACGAGAACGGGCTCGGGCAAATCCAACCCCCGGAGGTTCTCGTTATGCGTTCCATCAAGCGCGATCTTATTGACTTCAGTGCACTTTGTGCGGTGGTACTGGCTTTTGCGCTGGTTCTGGGAAGCCCGTTTGTCGCCGCCGGCTCTGCATTTGCGCAGGATCAGGCACAGCCGCAACAGCAACCGGATCAGAGCCAGGCCAAGTCCGGAACCTTCACTGGAACTGTGGTCAAGAACGGCGACCAATACGCTCTGCGCGATTCATCCGGCGCGGTATACACGCTGGACGATACGGAGCGCGCCAAGCCGTTCGAAGGCAAGACGGTGAAGGTGACGGGCCAACTCGATGAGCAAGCGAAGGTGATCCACGTCGAAAGCATCGAAAGCGCGGAAGGGTGAGCCAGGTTTACCAGAGCTTTGCGCAAAGATAAATCACAGCAAGGAACCAAGCCGGGCGGAGTGAGGGGGAGAATGTGCCCTTCACTTCGCCCGGTGATTTTTTGAGTCGGCCTGGTGAAGTGGAGCTGCGGCAGAAGTCGCTGGGTCCGGATTTGGTTCGAATCGTGTGTTTGTTCGGTGGCACCCCGACTCCCCCTATCTTTGAAGCCAAGTACGTCATATGAAAGGGGTTGCGAGGCGCGTGTTGCTGTAAGTTCCTCATTCTAAAGAGCCGGATTTCGTAAAGACGTCAGTTGTTTGGAGTTAGCTCCATTTTCCGGACTGTTCAAGGCATTTAATGGCGACTCCGAATGAGAAATGGAGCCCCAAGAGCCTGGAATTGGATTCATGAAACGATTGTGCGCCAAAAGGGGGGAATTATCGGCAAATGCAAGTGGCTGACCGGTAAGGGGTTAGCAGATTTATGACTTGACAAAGGCCGCGGAGCGCCGGACTCGCCTCAATGTTTGCCCCGTCTCGTAGACAGCGGCGGGTATGACCGATCTTTCGCGTTACACGGCTCTGTATAAATCGCCGGAATTCAGATCGCGAGTGCGGCGGCGCCAGATGGCGCGGAGAAAACCGATGGGGCCGATGAGCAGGCCGGCGAGCGCCAGGAATAGGAGCGAGGTTCCCAGAGAGTTTTTGTGCTCGAGCGTGAGCCCGAGCAGGCCAAGCGCGATGGAAAGGATGAGGAGAAGCGCGAGAAGGCCAAAGGACAGGAACCAGAACCACCAGAGCATTGGAGGCATTCCCGATACGAATTGCGCAGCGGGATTTTCCGTCCGAACGCGAGCGATCAATGCGCTGACAAATGGATAGAAAGCCGGTGAGCGGTCTTCAAAGTTGCCAAAGCTGAGATAGTGCTGGCTGGTGAGCTCGATCGCGGCGCCGGAATCGAGGGTGATTGCGCAACGACGCGATCCAAATGCGACCTTGCCTGCGCCGAATATCCACATTCCCGGGACGGAGTAGATTCTGACCGTTTTGATCTGGGCGAAGGGTGCGCTGCCATCGGGCCAGAGGAGTGCGGTGCCGGTCAGGGAGTACTCTTCGGTGCTTGCCGCGAGCGATCGCCGGACTTGGTATGTGAGGTTGGGCAAGGTGGAGCGGTCTCCTCAAGATGGAGGATAACTGGTTTTGGTCGAGGTTTGTCGTATGTGGTATCCCGCGTCTGAGAATCCAGACGTGGGACACCCAAGTGATGTTGCGTGGACGGGGTTACTCTTCCTCTTCGTCGACCGGCCGTTTGGCGTTGGCGAGGATTTTTTCGGCGACCAGCTGCGGGACGATGTCGTAGTGGTCCACTTCCATGCGGTAGCTGCCTTTGCCCTGCGTCATGGAAGTGAGCTGGGTTCCGTAGGTGAGCATCTCGGCCATGGGAACCTGGGCGTTGATGACCGTGGTGCGGCCCTTGGACTCCATTCCGCCCACGCGGCCGCGGCGGCCGTTGAGATCGCCCATGAGCGCGCCGGCGAACTCGTCGGGTGCCTCGATTTCGACTTTCATGATCGGCTCGAGCAGACATGGCTTGCACTGCTCCATGGCATTTTTGAAGGCGAGGCGGCCTGCAGTCTTGAAGGACAGCTCGTTGGAATCGACGTCGTGGTAGGAGCCGTCGAAGACGGTGACCTTGAAGTCGACGACGGGGTAGCCGGCAAGGTAGCCGCGCGCGGCCGTCTCGACGATGCCCTTTTCGATGGCCGGGATGAAATTGCGCGGAATTGCTCCGCCGAAAACTTCATTGGCGAATTCGAATCCAGCTCCGCGAGGCTGAGGCTCCATGCGGATTTTGCAGTCGCCGAACTGGCCGTGGCCGCCGGACTGCTTTTTGTGGCGGCCGTGGGCCTCGGCCTTGGCGCGGATGGTTTCGAGGTAGGGAACCTTGGGCGCCTTGAGCGTGACCTCAGCGTGATACCGCTTCTTGAGGCGGCTGACGATGGCCTCGATGTGGGGCTGGCCGGCGCCGGCGATGAGGAACTCGTTGGTCTGCGGGTCACGGTAGAAGCGAATGAGCAGGTCCTCTTCCATGAGCTTGTGGATGGCGGGCGCGAGCTTGTCCTCATCGGCGCGTGACTTGGGCTCGATGGCGTAGGTCATGGCAGGCTCGGGAGGCTTAGCCATGTCGACCTGGAAGTCGGCGCCTTTTTGGCCCAGTGTGTCGCCGGTGAGCGTGTCGCGGAGCTTGCCCACTGCGCCGAGATCGCCGGCGTGAAGCTCGGCGACTTCGACGGGCTTGCGGCCCTGCATGATGCTCAGGTGCGCGAGTTTTTCCTGGCCACGGCGCGTGTAGTTCTCCAGCGTGGCATCATTTTTGACGACGCCGCTGATGACCTTGAAGAAGGTGATGCGGCCGGCGAAGGGGTCGGACATGGTTTTGAAGACGACTGCGCCGGTCGGCCCAGAGTCGTCGATCTTGCGGACGACGGGGGGAGCGTCGGCGGCTGCGCCAGGAGTTTTGCCGGCGAGGGGCTTGCGCTCGGTAGGCGCAGGAGTGTAGGCCTTGAGGAAGTCGAGGAGATGGTCGAGGGCCATGTTGGAGAGGCCGCTCGAAAACAGGACCGGGAAGATGCGATCTTCGCGGATGGCTTCGTGAAGCGCGGCGATAAGGTGGTCTTCGGGGATGGTGCCCTTTTCGAAATACTCTTCCATCAGCTCGTCTTTGCCTTCGGCAACGAGCTCGACGAGAGCTTCGTGGCGCGCCTTGGCATCGGCTGCGAGCGAGGCGGGAATTTCAGCGGAGACTTTGCCGCGGCCATCGCCGCCGGGCGTGTAGGTGTAAGCCTCCATGGTGACGAGATCGACGACGCCGTGAAAGCCCTGCGCGTCCGAGATGGGCAACTGGACGGGAACACAGTTGCGGCCCCAGCGGTCGTTGAGGTCGTCCATGAGGGCGCTCAGACCGCCGCCGCCGCCGGCTTTGGGGTGGTCCATTTGATTGACGAGAACGATGCGGGGAACGTTGGCCTCTTCAGCAAAGCGCCAGACGCGCTCGGTGACGGGCTCGACGCCGGATTGGGCGTTAATGACGACGATTGCGGATTCGACGGGGAAGAGCGCGGCGCGGGCTTCGTGAGTGAACATGTGGAAGCCGGGCGTGTCGACAAGATTGATCTTGATGCCTTGCCACTCGGCGAAGGCGACGGCGTTCTGCATGGTGATGCCGCGGGCGACTTCTTCTTCGTCGTAGGCGGTGGCGGCCGAGCCGTCTTCAACCCGGCCCTGGGTGGGAGTCATTTTGGCGGCATGCAGCAGAGCGGCAATGAGGGTGGTTTTGCCACAGTGAGCATGCCCCACTACAGCGACATTGCGGATCTCACTTCCCTGATACGTTTTCATGGGCTTCTCCTTCCACCTGCGGTGGGGCAGCCGCCTTCGGGCACCTGCGGTGCGGCAGCCGCCTTCGGCAGATCCGCGCCAGCAAAAAGGCGCGGGTTTAGGTTTGCGGGATTGGAAACGAGCGGACGTCGTCCGAAATGGGCGAGCGGGCTCGCGTCATCTAGCTTGCACAGGGATTGCAGGGGGACGCCCAGCGGGGCGTTCGAGTGGCCGGATTGCCGGGATCGAGCTCCCGGTCGGGCTTCTTCCTCATCCATGTCGAGGGTCGTCCGGGCGCGACAGGCGGGCAAAAAAGGGTTCCGCCGGGGCGCGTCTTTCTCGAAAGACGGATGCTATCACAGCGAGAGTGTGAACGTCCTGTGACGGGAAGTACAGGGAGGGGGAGCGGATCTCAGCGAAGATCGTTGGCGGCAAGACGCGACGGCGCAGACGCCCCCTTTATGATCGTAGGGTGGTTTTTGGGGCCGCGCTTGCGCGGCGCGAAAGGGCTCGGGAATGAAGGTTCGGATTAAGGATTGCGTGGTTGCGGCGGGAGTTTTGTTTTTGGCAGCAGGGGCGTTGATGGCTCAGGCGGGAGGTGGGGCTGCGAACCCCACCCCGGCGGCAATGCCAGCGCAGGCGCCCGCGGCAGCGCAAGCGCCACCGGCCATGCCGGGATGGATGATGCCTGCGCAGCACGAGAACGCGCCACTGGGGAAATTTGAGCGCTTCCCGGGCGATGGCGAAGGCGCATTTAAGACCGGCCACTATCGCGATCTGTTTGCCGAGCAGGGGCACACAGCGGCGGAGACGCACGCCAAGATCGAGAAGGCATTCCAGCAACTGTTTCATGGAGACGGGCAGGAGGAGCGGGTCTACTTTGAAACCGGCGCGAACGAAAACGGAACGCTGGCGTATGTGACAGATTGGAACAACAACGACGCGCGCACCGAGGGCATGAGCTACGGAATGATGATCTGCGTCGAGCTGAACCATAAGCGCGAGTTCGACGCGCTCTGGAACTGGGCGCATACCTATATGTTGATCACCGACCCGAAGGACCCTTCGGTGGGGTACTTTGCGTGGTCAATGAATACGGATGGAACGCCGCGCTCGACGGGGGCAGCGCCGGATGGGGAAGAGTATTTCACCATGGCGCTTTACTTTGCGGCGCGGCGATGGGGAAACGAGACGGGGCGCAACGGCAAGGGGATTTACAACTACCAGGCGGAGGCGGACAAAATTCTGCACGGAATGCGGCATCATCCGGTGCTGACGGGGACTGGGCCTTTCCGAATTCATCCTGAGGATCCGCCGTTTGTGCAGCCGGATCATCCGTGGCCTGGTTTGAATACAGACCGGATGGAGGCGGAAGCGAAGGCAAAGGGAACGCCATGGCCGCCGGCTTATTTCCGGTTTATGCGTGGCGGGCCGCAGAAAGAGACCATCGGGCCGATGGTGGACGAAGCACACAACATGATCAAGTTTGTGCCCAACTGGCCAGATGGCGTGACGGATGCGTCGTACCACCTGCCTGCGTTCTACGAGTTGTGGGCGCGGTGGGGCCCGGTGGAGGATCGCGTGTTTTGGGCGACAGCGGCGGATGTGAGCCGCGACTTGTTCAACCGCGTGACGGGGCCTGAAACGGGGTTGACGCCGGACCGAAGCAACTTTGACGGGACTCCGGTGACGGGGCGTGATGGAACGCCGGTGCCGTTCATGGCCGATTCGTGGCGCAGCGTGAGCAATTGGAGCGTGGACTATTCGTGGTGGAAGAAGGATGCGCGCGAAACGGTGCTCAGCGATCGGATTCAGAAGTTTTTCTACGGGCAAGGTATCGACAAGATCGTGGACCGGTACACGCTGGACGGAAAACCGTTGAGCAACAATCACCCCTCAGGGCCGATTTCAACCGCGGCGGTGGGTAGTCTGGCGGCGACCGATGGGCCGACGGCGAAGGCGTTTGTGGATGCGCTGTGGAACATGCCGGTGCCGAGCGGCGAGTTGCGGTACTACGACGGGATGCTCTATCTGATGAGCATGATGCATGTGAGCGGGGAGTTCAGGATCATCGAGAAGACAGCTACTAGCCATTAGCGGGTAGCTTTTTCTTCGCGTCATCCCACCCTAGCCACAAAAACAAAAATGTGGCGAGGGTGGGGCACCCATGAATTGAGAGTGCGTCGGTTCGATTTGCCCTCCGCCCGCTGTGGTACATTGTGCTCACGGTTTCCCTTTCTACATTCCCTTTTTTCTTTGCCGAAAACTGCGATTCGCATGAGGTGAGCGCCCATGGCCGCTGCCGGTTCCGCGCACGATTTGTATCGGACGACGGGAGCGCCGGCGGATGAAGCAGCGCGCCTGAAGCGGATCGGCGAGTCGGCGCAGCGCAAGGCGAGCCTGCGACTGCTTCCAGTGATTGCGGTGGGCTATGGGCTGTCGTACATGGACCGCATCAATATCAGCTTTGCGTCGTTGCAGATGAACCGGGATCTGCACTTCAGCGCGTCTGTCTACGGGTTTGGCGCTGGACTGTTTTTTATCGGATACGCGCTGTGCGAGGTGCCGTCGAACTTGATGCTGCTTCGCTTCGGCGCCAAGCGCTGGCTGGCGCGCATCATGTTCACGTGGGGATTGCTGGCGGCGGCGATGCTCTTTGTGCGGACGCCGCTCGAGTTCAATGTATTGCGATTCCTCCTCGGCATGGCGGAGGCCGGGTTCTTTCCTGGGGTGGTTTATTACCTGACCCTGTGGTTTCCGGCAAGGGTGAGAGCACGGGCGGTGAGCCGGTTTTATGTCGCCCTGCCCCTAAGCTCGGTGCTGATGGGCTCGGTGGCAGGATGGCTGCTGGGACTCGGCGGGAAGCTGGGTCTCTCGGGCTGGCAATGGCTTTTTCTGCTTGAAGGACTGCCGGCGGCGGCATTCAGCCTGGTGATCCTGAAGATGCTTCCGGATAATCCGGCCAAGGCGGCTTGGCTTACGTCGGAGGAAAAAGCGTGGCTGCAAGGCCAACTGAAGGCCGACGGCGAGAAAGCGCACCTGGGGCACAGCGCGGGCGTGATGAAGGCGCTGCTCGAACCGAAGGTATGGATGATGGGGGCGTACTTCTTCTTCGCGCTGACGGCGAACTACGCTTACAATTTTTCGCAACCAGCGATTCTCCAGGGCGCGACCGGATGGAGCGTCACGAAAGTCGGGTATCTAGTGGCTTGCTTTGGGTTGGCAGGCGCGGCGGGCATGCTGCTGAACGGTGCGCACTCCGATCGGAAGGGCGAGCGTGCAATGCACTGCATCGTTCCCTGTGTGGTGATGGCGGCCGGCTATCTGACGGCGAGTTATGCGAAGGAACCGTGGCTTGTGGTGGTTGCTTTGGCGGCCAGTTTCATTGCGTTCATGTTGATGCTTGGGCCGGGGGTAGCCGTGCCGACAGAGTTCCTGGCCGGGCGAGCCGCGGCCGCGGGTATTGCAGCCATGAATACGATCACCATGTTCGCCGGATTTGTTGGGCCGTATTGGATGGGCGTGATGAAGGACTACACAGGAAGTTACACCGCGGGATTGAGAGGGCTGGTGTTGCCGTGCCTGCTGGCGGCGGGAACGATGTTCCTGTTGACACGAAACCTCGCGCGGCGGCCTGTGGCAGCAGCAACGGAATTGGCGGAAGAAGCGGTGTGACGGGAGCGGGCGGATTGAAAGCGGCGCAGTCGGAACCGCTAACGGAGCTCTACTTGCAGAGGAAGAAAAATGCAGGCGAGGTCAGACGCACAGATTTGGCCTGAAGAGCTTGATGCGTTGATTGCAGCTCCAAAGCATCACGTCCTTCTATTTGAGAATGAAGCTGTTCGCGTGCTCGACACGAGAGTGGGGCCGGGAGAAACGGTTCCGCTGCACACGCATCGTTGGCCGAGCGCCCTCTACTTCATGAGCTGGAGCGATTTTGTGCGGCGCGATGCGGAGGGGAAAGTCGTGGCCGACAGCCGCGCCGCCGGAAAACTCCCTGAGGGAAGCGCGGTTTGGTCGGGACCACTGATGCCGCACACGCTGGAAAATGTGGGTGCATCGGAGCTGCGAACGATCAGCGTTGAGTTGAAGGAGAACAAACGCTAAGTTGTTACGGCGGCGGGCAAGATGTCTTCCACGTCGACCCACCGCGTGGGGTAGTTGCCTGTATAGCAGGCGGTGCAGTATCCAGTTTTGTGTTCGTCGCGCACTGAGGCCAGCAGCCCTTCAAGCGACAAATAGGCGAGCGAGTCAGCCTCGATGAATTGGCGAATCCCTTCGACAGAGTGATTGGCGGCGATAAGCTCGCTCTTAGACGGCGTATCGACGCCATAAAAGCAGGGCGAGATGGTAGGCGGGCAACTGATGCGGAGATGGACTTCGGTTGCGCCCGCACCACGCACCATGCGCACGATTTTTCGGCTAGTCGTCCCGCGGATGATGGAGTCGTCAATGAGGATAACGCGCTTGCCGGCGAGCAGATTGTGCACTGGGTTGAGCTTGAGGCGGACGCCGAAGTCGCGGACGCGCTGCTCGGGCTCGATAAATGTGCGGCCGACATAGTGGTTGCGGATGAGGCCCATGCGGAATGGGAGGCCCGCCTCTTCCGCGTAGCCGAGCGCCGCGGTGACGCCGGAGTCGGGCACGGGAACGACGACGTCGGCGGGGACACCGGACTCGCGTGCGAGTTGGCGGCCCATCTGGTCGCGCGACTCCTGCACCCAGCGGCCGAAGATGCGCGAGTCGGGGCGCGCGAAGTAGACGTGCTCGAAGACGCAGCTCGACTGCGGAAAGCCGCTCGCGTACTGGCGGCTGGTTACGCCGTCTTGAGAAACCATGACCAGCTCGCCAGGCAGAACGTCGCGGGTAAACTCGGCGCGGAGCAGATCGAAGGCGCAGGATTCGGAGGCGAAGACGATGGAGTCGGGGCCTTCGGCATTTTTCATGCGGCCCATTGAGAGCGGACGGAAGCCGCGGGGATCGCGCGCGGCGAAGATGCGGTCGCGCGTCATCATGACGATGGAGAACGCGCCTTCGACCTGCGAAAGCGAGTCGGCGATGCAATCGACGAGTGTGCCGGAGTGGGAGTGTGCGATGAGCTGGACGATGATTTCGGAGTCGGAAGTTGTTTGGAAGTAAGCGCCATCGCGTTCCAGGTTGGCGCGGAGATTGCCGAGATTCACCAGGTTGCCGTTGTGCGCGATGGCGATGAGGCCCTTGGTGGAGTCGACACGGATGGGCTGCGCGTTGAGCAGCGCCGAGTCGCCGGTTGTGGAGTAGCGCGTGTGGCCGATGGCCAGGTGACCGGGGAGCTTGGCGAGAACGTCGTCCGTGAAGATCTCCGAAACCAGGCCCATGCCCTTGATGTTGGCCAGATGTGCGCCGTCGGCGGTGGCGATGCCGGCCGATTCCTGGCCGCGGTGCTGGAGCGCGTAAAGAGCAAGGTAGGCTTCGCGCGCGGCGTGCGGATGGCCGTGGATAGCGACGACGCCACATTCTTCGTGGAGTTCGTCGCCAGGGGCGCCGAACTCTAGGGACTGAGGGATGTATGGACTAGGGACTAGGGAAGACGCACGCAGTTCGTGCGATCGATCGAGCACGCCGGCGATGCCCTGGTAGAGGCGATGCGTCATGCAGTGACCTCGCCATGGAGATTTGCTTCCAGGGCGGAGGCCCAGAGGGTCTTTAGTTCAGCGAGTGGAGCGGAGATAAACGACTCGCCGTCGACGGAGATTTGGAGGCGGCTGCCACCGGTGGTGCCGACGCGCGCCGAAAGGAAGTTGTGCTCAGTCGCCAACTTTCCAATGACGGAAACATTGGAGGGGTGCGTGGTGACGAGGATGGTGGAGGCGGGCTCGGCAAAGAGACCGAAGAGCGGATGTGCGAGAAGGGATGAGTCTTGCTCGACGGTGCCGCCTATCCCCTTTGCAAATGCGCCTTGCGCAAGGGTGACTGCGATGCCACCATCGGAAATGTCACGGGCTGAACTGATGAGCTTTTGCCAGGCGAGCTCGGCCAGCAATTTGTGCAGGTCGGCTTCCGCGCCAAGATCGAGCGCGGGCGGAGTGCCCCAGAGGCTGCCGAGAACGACTTTGGCGAATTCGGACGAACCGAAAGCTGCGAGATTCGCCGCGACTTCGGCGTCGGGTGCATCGGGTTGCTCGCGATCTCTGGGCTCGCGTTCCAGCGCGGGCAGCGGATACTGGCTGATGGGCGGGGGATTAAGCGGAACCTTGAGTGCCGGATTCGGCTCCTCGCCGCGCGGAATGGGCCAGAGGAGAACGATGGCGTCTTTTTCGCGCTGAAAGTGCGCGGGGACGGCCTTGGTCACGTCGTCGAGAATGCCGACGATTCCGAGAACCGGTGTGGGGTAGATGCCTTCGCCGCGCGTTTCGTTATAAAGTGACACGTTGCCGCCGGTGATCGGCGTGCCGAGCGCCGTGCAGGCCTCAGCGATGCCGTCAATGGCTGCGGAGAGCTGCGCCATGATCTCGGGCTTCTCGGGATTGCCGAAGTTGAGGCAGTTAGTTGCGGCGACGGGCGTTGCGCCGGTCATCGCCACTTTGCGCGCGGCTTCAGCCACGGCATGCATTGCGCCGAGTTTGGGATCGAGATAAGCCCATCGGCCATTGCCGTCGAGGGCCATGGAGAGGCCAATCTCTCCAATTGGACCTTCAAGTCCATTCGGCTTGGCGGTTCCTTTGATGCGCATCACGCCAGCCTCGCCGCCGGGGCCTTGCGCGGTATTCGTTTGAACCATGCTGTCGTATTGCTCGTGAACCCAGCGCTTGGAGCAGACGTTGGAGCTGGCGAGGAGCTTCTTGAGGTCGGCGGTGTAGTCGCGATCCTTGGTTAACTCGGCAAGAATCTCATCCGAAGGATCAAGAGCCACGAGTGGCTTCCAGGTGCCGACGGGGCGATGGTAAAGCGGCGCATCGTCGGTGAGCGATTGGTTGGGAATGTCGGCGACGAGTTCGCCATGATGACGGATGCGCAGACGCGGCTCGGGCTCTACGGTGCCGACGATGACCGCGTCCAGTCCCCACTTTGCAAAGACGCGCAGGACTTCATTTTCGCGGCCTTTTTCCGCGACGAGCAACATGCGCTCCTGGCTCTCGGAGAGCATAATCTCGTATGCGCTCATGCCTGTTTCGCGCTGCGGCACGCGGTCAAGCTCGACGTCGAGGCCGACACCGCCGCGCGCACCCATCTCGCAGGTGGAGCAAGTGAGGCCGGCTGCGCCCATGTCCTGAATGCCGACGATAGCTCCGGTCTTCATGGCTTCAATGCAGGCTTCGAGCAGGAGCTTCTCCATGAACGGGTCGCCGACCTGGACATTGGGACGTTTTTGTTCTGACCCTTCCTTGAATTCTTCACTGGCCATCGTTGCGCCGTGAATGCCGTCGCGGCCGGTCTTCGCGCCAACATAAATCACAGGATTGCCGGTGCCGCTGGCTTTGGCGTAGAAGATTTCATCTTTGCGGACAAGGCCGAGAGCGAATGCATTGACGAGTGGATTGCCCGAATAGCAGGGCTCGAATTTGGTTTCGCCGCCGAGGTTGGGAACGCCGAAGCAGTTGCCGTAGCTGGCGATGCCGCTGACCACGCCTTCAAGGATGGAGTGATTTTTGTGAACGGTCTCGCGGTCAGCTTCCCCAGACTCAATTGGCCCGAAGCGAAGCGAATCCATCACGGCAAGTGGACGAGCGCCCATCGTAAAAATGTCGCGCAGAATGCCGCCCACGCCGGTGGCCGCGCCCTGATGAGGCTCAATGTAGCTGGGGTGGTTGTGCGATTCGATCTTGAAGGCGCAGGCCCAGCCGTCGCCCACGTCGATAATGCCGGCGTTCTCGCCCGGCCCCTGGACAACGCGATCGCTTTTAGTGGGCAGGCGCTTCAGGTGCACCCGGCTGGATTTGTAGGAGCAGTGCTCGCTCCACATCACGCTGTAGATGCCGAGCTCAGTAAGCGAAGGCGTGCGGCCAAGCGCCGCGAGAATGCGCTCGTATTCCTCCGCGGTGATGCTGTGTGTGGCGAGCATCTGCGGAGTGATGGTGACTGGTTCGGGAACGACGGCGGCGGAGGAACTGGTCATCGTTGATGCCTTCATTCTCGCACAGGGATTGTGCGGTGACGGGTGCCTCTATGTGGAAGACGGGCATCTGCCGCGCGGGCCGCGCGGCATGTGGCGGATAAGCCAAAGGCTATGCGATACTTTGGGAGCAGATCCCTACCCGAGGCCGGGATGGCGGAATTGGCAGACGCAGCAGACTCAAAATCTGCCGGCCCTTGTGGTCATGGGGGTTCGACCCCCCCTCCCGGCACCATTATAACGTTCATAATATCAATAGATTAAAGGTTTTTGTTGGCCTGTGTGGGTATTGCGTGGGATACTGCCACCATGCTCACGGTTTTCCGGAGACATCTGAAGTCCTGCAAGTTCGCGGCGAAGGGACGGAAGCACCGCCATTGCGGATGCCCTCTCGCGGTCGAGGGAAAATTGCGCGGCCGGATGGTGCGCCGGTCTTTGGACATGCGGAGCTGGGACGCGGCGCAGAAGCTCGTGCGCGAGTGGGAGGTTGAGGGCGATAGGCCGGTGCTCGTGAAGGACGCTGTTGACCGCTTCCTGGCCGACCGGGAATCCATGAAATTGAGCGAGGCGATGATGCGAAAATACAAGCACGTCGCCAAAGAATTGAGGGATTCCATCGGGACATTGCCGCTGCGCAACGTGACGGTGGACGACATTCGGAAACTCCGGGAAGCGTGGAAGCTGGCGCCGATTACGAGCCAAAAGCGCCTGGAGATGGTGAGGAAGTTCTTTGGCTTTTGCGTCGATTCGGAATGGCTCGATAGGAACCCGGCGAAATTAGTTAGGATGCCGCCGGCGAAATATGACCCTACGATGCCGTATTCCGACTCAGAGATGGAGAAGATCCTCTGGGCAGCGGAATCAATCAGGGAAGCGCATCCAATGATCCCCACGGGGACGGAAAAGAAACTCCTCGCGCTAGTCCTCCTCATGCGCTATTCGGGACTCAGGATTTCTGATGCGTGCATGTTCCGTCGCGGCGAATTGAAGGACGGGAAGCTATTTCTCCGCCAGCAAAAGACGAAGCATCCCGTTTGGGTGCCACTGCCCCAAAAGGTAATCGACGCGCTGAATGCCTGTGATGAAGGAAACGAGCGGTTCTTCTACGCGGGAATTGGGAAGCCGAAATCGTGCATCACAGAATGGCAACAGAGGTTGAAATTGGTCTATGAAATGGCGGGAATCCCCGATGGGCACAGCCATCGCCTTCGTGACACGTTCAGTGTCGATCTCCTTTCAAAAGGGGTGCCATTACATGTTGTTTCGGTTCTTCTCGGTCATACCTCGATCAAGACGACGGAAAAACATTACGCGCCGTGGGTGAAGTCCCGCCAGGACGCTCTTGAAGGTGCAGTGAAATTGTCCTGGGCCTCTTAGCTGCCGCGTCAGACGAGAACCTTCAAATAGTATTTGCTGACGCCGCCTGAGAATCGCTCCACCTCTAGGTATCCGTACTGTTCAAGTTCTTTGATCGCCTTGATCACGGTTGGCCTGGACGAATGTGCTTCCTTTGCTATCGTCGCAGTGGAGGGAAAGCAGAATTTCTTTCCGCGAAAAATATGTACAGTCAGCACCCAGAATACGATCAAGCACGAACGCGACAAACGTTCGTCCATGAGAATCTGCGTGGGAATCATCGTAAAACTCATCTTCCATTTCATGGGAGAGTTCCGGATGTATTTTTTTAGTAGTCCGCTTTTATTCCATTTTTCTGATTCCATTCTTCTTCTTTGTGTAAAGTTTTTTTACAGGCACCAGTAAAGGGTCTTTTCAGGTGGGTGTAAAGACTCTTTACTGGTGACACAATCGACCTTTTACAAAAAACCCTTTAGCCGGAGCACTCACGGATTACTCCGTGGATGCTGCCGCTAAAGGGCTCTGAATTGTTCGGCGCATCCTCCGGCTATCCATTGCTGGATACCCTAAGCATAGGGCAACGTCGGGCAGTGTCAAGGCAGTGGGTTCTCACGGCTTCGCCCGGAGTCTCGCAAAATAGCGAAACGCGCTTCTGGTGACACAATCAGCATCACATGTGCGGCAAAATTACGAGCTTGGACAGGCCAATGAGATCCACATCTTCATCCCAATCCCAAAGTTCTACACTACGCTCGATCTGCGCTTTCGCGACTTGATAGGCGGATTCGATCGACACGCACTCTAAATCGGCGAAAAGGTCATTGGCGCGGGTTGGCAAAGGACCGTCACAACTATAGCATTTGGCACTCAACGAAGAAGCGAGCTCGTCGAATTGCCCTGCAGCATTGATTACTACGGTATGAAGATCAAAGAGATACTCGTCGCCATCCTCACGCTGTACACGCCTTCTGACCGTGAAGTTGAATTGGAATCCCGCGCGCGCATCCTCCGCCCGCATTTCGGGGACTTCAATCACACGAATGGCCGTATGACCGCCAAATGCATAGTCGCCGATCTGCTGAAACATCGCATCGATGAATGGGTGTCCAATCGCCAGGAAATCAACCTGCGGATTGCGAATGGCCGTCGAACGGTCGAAAGTCGTGGTACGGAATCGCTCGGGCAGCTTTGCATCGCTCAGGCTCTCTGGCGTCAAGAACTCCAAGCATCCGTCCTTACGCAGGACCTGCCGCCGTTCACTGGCCAAGTACTTGAGGGTAAAGTCTTCAAGGTCTCTCAGCGTAATCGGGCTTGCGAGCTCTCTCTCGTATTTGTCAAAGCTATAGCTAGAAACATCCCGGAAGAGACTCTGTGTCGCAATTTCATAGGCTTTCTGTGCGCGCCGGACGGCCTCCTGAATATCCTCTTTCGTCTGTTGGTTCAGGTTGCCTTCGACGAGCGCGCGTTTATAGATTTCGTCGGGCTCAATTTCTGTCTCCAGTTGGCCGTTCAAACTTGCGATGAGTTCTTCGGGATCTTCTCCCGTGACCTGCTGAAGTGCTCGCGCTGCGACTCTCAATCGTTGCTCAAAGTAGGACCGGACTGTATCTTCAACAGTGTCTTTGGCGCGCAGGTTGCAAATCTGGACGACCTTGTCCTGGCCGTAACGATAGACGCGGCCAATCCGTTGCTCGTACCGCATCGGGTTCCACGGCAGGTCGTAGTTCACCACGATGTAGCAGAACTGCAGGTTAATTCCTTCGCCTCCGGCTTCGGTCGAGACCAGGAACCGTATGTTCGCGTTGTCTCTGAACACGCGCTGGCTTCGACGTTTGCTTTCGGCCTCGGGTGTTTTTCCCTCAAGTTCCATGTCACCGTTGATCAGGACGACTGTGTTTGGTCCGTACCATTTCTCTAGGCGCTCTTGCAGAAATTCCTGTGTTCTCCGGTACTCGGTGAAGATGAGCACTTTGGCGCCCGGTGTCTCTTTGTCGATTTGGAGGAGCAGTTCCCGAAGCCGATCGATCTTCTTCTCCCGATCCGTCGGAATCGCTAGAAGCCGTTTGAGGACTTTTATCTCATCTTGGAGGATTTCACGGTCCGTTTTCAGTACGGCTTGCTTTTCGTCAATCTCGCCCTGGTACCGCTCGTCCTGTTCTTCTTCTTCCTCAGTTGGCAGTTTCGCCAGCTTTTGTTGCAGTCGATTTAGACGGCCGTCCAGGGCATGCTTGATGGCGTGCGCGGAGCTAGCGTTTAGCTTTTGGAACGTCGTGAGGATGAATCCAACAGCGTGCCGGTCCATCGGATTTTCAATTCGTTCCAAGGAGTTGTAGCCGTTGCGGATATAGTCTTCCATTGCCTTGTAGAACTTCATTTCGTCTGGATACATCGTGAAACCCAGTGGAACGGTTCTTCGGCCTTTGAAGACTGCATGCCCCTCGGCGTCCGTCACTTTAAGCTTTGGTGTCCTAAGGATCAGTTTCGCGTAGGGCACCGCTTCACCATCTCGAAAGAGCCCTTCGTCAAGCAGCGGATAAAAATCCACCTTGGGTTCCAGTAGTTTGACCAGGTTTACAAACCGGGTGTGATTGGGATCTCCTGCATGGGGCGTGGCGGTCAGCAGGAGCAGTGCGTCTGTGTAGTCGCGCAAGGCCTCAGCAAGCTGGTAGTTTTGCGTCTTTTCTATCTTGCTCGGGTAGTCCCGTGCGCTCAGTCGATGGGCTTCGTCAAAGATGATCAAATCCCACTTGCGATTCTCTAGCAGCGTGCGCTTGTGTTCCCTCCTCTTTAGGCGGTCCAGCGAGGCAATGGCGGTAGCCTTCAGATCCCACATTCGCGGGTTTACTGCAGTGAAATCGCGTCCGAAAATCTCAAAATCAGCCTGAAATTTCTCCTTGAACTCTTCTTGCCACTGCCGTGTGAGGCCTGCCGGCGTAATCACAAGAGTTCGGCTGGCATTGCCGCGCTGAGCCAGCGCCTGCCAGACCATGCCCGCCTCTATGGTCTTTCCCAGGCCGACCTCATCTGCCAACATGAAACGGCGGCGGGCGCTGGAAACCACGCTGAAGGCTGTGAAAATCTGATGTGGTAGGATTTCCGTTCGGGCATTAGAGAGCTGCCCTCCCTTGTTGAGGGTGAGGAATCGCGCCGCCATCTGCCGGAAGTCAAACTTCCAGGCTTCGTCCCATTTTCCGGCTCCGGCCAGTTCGAGCGGCGAGGGGCAAATTTCGCTCTCTGCAACTTTCAGAAGGTAATTGATGGAGCGGTATGGCGGACGGGAAAAGACGGTCGGATTGAATTCAATTTTGCAGAGGGAACCCCGGACCTTTTGGACTTTACCGACGCCAAGAAGCCGGTAATTTGCATTCAAGCTCCGGACACAAGCGCCGACGTCGAGCAACGCAAAAACGGTATGGGCGCTGTCCGTTTCAGGCATATTTGTCATGATAATTCAACGGTCGATTCTACATCCTCTTCTGCGTTGTCCCCATCGCCAACTTGCATGACTGTCTGCTGAATAGTCTCCAGCTCCTCTTTACCAACGTGCCACAATTTTGCAACTGCGCAGTCGATCAATGCTTCATTGTTTCTTATCTTCTCGGCTTGGTGCTTTCGGGCGAATCTGTGGCACTCGGCAGACAAGAGGGCCAGTTTCCGATGAAGAGGGCTTTTGTCATTAAACATTGGAATTGGGATCTTTTCCAAAATATGCGTTGAGATGCCCGTTGAGATCGCAAAAGATAGAACAATGTACTTGGCAATCGTGGAATTCAAGACTGCCGCGACATAGTACGCTTCCTTTAGTGTCTTGGCTGGAACGATCATTAGCTTATGGTCAGGGATAACCACCCGTGGCTGGCCGTCGGGCACGACTCTCTGGGCTCCCACAACGCTCGCCACTGATCCATTTGCCATCTCTCGCCAGACCACCTTGTACCGCGCGAAAGTGGCTCCTAATACGCTGTAGAGGCCGTGCCAGTTCTTGCCGGTTGGATCGAAGTTCCTAAATATCTTGCGGCTTTCAAGCTTCTCGCGGAATGCTTGCAGAAACTCTTGTGTTCTCTTGCCCAGTGATTCAAATGGTGCAGGCACAGCCGGGTTATCAGGATCATGCGGTAGAACAATGGCAGATTCCGGAGCAGCACACCACCTGCTTACGTCTCTCCCCCTAAGCAAAGGGTATAGGTAGTCGATCTCGACGCGGCGTTCTAGGACGGGGACGCGGCGATCTTGGTCTCCGTCGTAAGCGCGGTTCCGCACGATTAATGGATCAGCTTGCAGTATGTCCACAAAATACACCCCGTTGGCTCCCCTAGTGTTGATTCCTTCCCGTGCAAATTCTGCATACGGAGAGGAACCGATAAAACCCCTAAGAATGTCCACGCACTTTTCGGGTCCAACTAGCCAAGAGGACTGTTGCCATTCCTTGCGCACTGGATATGCAACCCAAGCGAGCCGCTTGGAGTCGCGTTGAACCTCAGGAAGGGATTGATCTTCTTCCCCTACTCCTCTAACCTTAGTTTCCCAGCGCACGTATCTTACGGGGTAAGTAGTTTTGAGTCCCTTCCTCAGGATAAACGTCGCAGTTACGTTTGCAGCTCTTCCCCTGAATGGCTTCATCCGGTCGAGATCGTCTACTTGCACGACTTCTAGAGAATCCCCTTTGGGTAAGCTAAATCGACGGAAGTGCCAACCTCCGATCTCAGATTGGAAGACCGTACGGGTAATGACGAATCCGAGCATTCCCCCGTGCTTGAGATATGCATCGCACGACACATATGTCATAAGAATCGAAATATCAGTTTTTGCTTTTCCACTAGACTGCCGCTTTTTCAAAGGGATCTCGCCGGTCAAGCCGTACTCGCTCCACACCTCACCGGATTCAGACCGGTAACCTGGAGGTAGTCCCTCCCAGTTAATCCAAGGCGGGTTTCCCACAACGTAATCAAACGACTCGCGACCTTCAAAGAGGGGGGCGAAATTATTCTTGATTATCCTTGCCCAGATGCCGTTCTTATTAGCCCGCTCCAGCTCTACGAGCTGGTTGTAAAGTTCTACATGGCCTTTTGGAACGCTAATGTTGAGACCCTCATCGCGGCAGTCGGAGACGAACACATCCGAGGATGCCCCTCTCTTCACGCACGACTCAAGCACACTTGCATACTTAGCGACTTCTCGCGGGTTGCGAGTAATTTCCTTTGGCACTAGCAGATATGGCGGCCTCATTGCACTACAGGGAACCTTTGCAACGGTGCCATCCATGCCGACGAACAGGTTGCGATATTCCGCGGGGGTCATAATTGAATCGCAAAGATAGACAGGAATATCGACGTGATCGACGTGCCTAATTAAGTCTTTGATAGCTACGAGATAGTTTGTCCGAGCGGCCATCACGGCAAGCGGGTTCAGATCGAATCCAACGACATTTGCCAGAATCATTTTGAGGAGTTCTCCTTCCCCGAAGGAGCACTGTTCTCGGTTCAGATCGTACCAGCGCCTGATTCGGCTGATTGCCATCACCAAGAACGTGCCGGAGCCACAGGCAGGATCGAGCAAGCGCTTTTCCGGTAGGCCCTCGTATTGAAGTGCGTTGAGCGTGTGTTCCGCAAGCCAATCCGGAGTGTAGTATTCACCCAGAGCATGACGCACAGTTCCCGGAAAGAGCTGCTGGTAGAGTTTCTTAAGTAGGTCGCGGGATTGTGCGGGGTCCTCTGAAAAAGTCCCCGGGTTGTATTCGTCGAGCTTGGAGATCATCTTCCGAATGAGAGACTCGATTGGGTCGCACCAAGCATCCAGGTACCAAGAGAAGAGATCGCCCTCCAAGAAATTGGTGATCCCCATTTGCTGAAAGATTCCACCGCTTTCAAGTTCTTGAAGTTCCCGTCTAAGCCTGCTTGAAGAGATCGCGTTTTGGAGCTTTACTACTTGGCGCGACATCCACGGGTTGAAGAAGCTAACGATCTCAGCCGCCAGCAACTTAATTAGAATGGCATAGTAGCTGTGAACAGCAAAAAGAAGAGGAGCCGCCTGCGGTTTACCCGTGACTACATAGAAGTCAGCCAGCTTCTTGACGTTATCGGAGAGCTTCTCAACGTCGTAACCGCATACTTCTCCAAATAAAATCTTCCACTGAGTGAAGAACACCTGGGCCTTCGGATTGCCGGTGGCAAGAATTTCATGGTAAAGCGTACGAATACCATCCTGCGCTAGGAGGCTGTCAGCGCCGAAGTCGCCGTGCAGGTATTCAGGCTGGTACGGCTTGCCCTTTTGGCCGAGATTGTAGAGAGCCCAGAGAAAGCGTTCAGCGGAATAGCGATTAACCTCCAGCGGCTCCTGGTCGGTCCATTTGTCATCTCGAAATCGGAGGAAGATGAAGTATTTGCCGTCGGTCCCGACGCCGAACATGCTGTTCCAGTTGCGGTTCTCTTTTGACCGCATGTCGTAGAAGCGTTTCTTGAGCTGGTCAATGACGGCTTTATTTGGGGCTGCATCCTTGGTGGCAGAGAGCGTTCCTGGGTCCTTATATTCAACGATCACGCTGCCGTAGACGGAGTCAGGACGTCCAGTAGCAATGGTGATGTTGTGATGCCCTTCCAGATTGATTTGAGCTCTTTTGGCGAATCCCTTAAGAGCGGCCGCCACTTCGATCTGGAGGTCCATCTCTGTCTTTGCCCATGCTGCCGCTGCCAGAATCTGCTCGGCTAGAACTATGGCGCTATGACTGACAATTTCATCAAGGGATTCGGGCTTGGGTGAGCCTGATACTGCCATCTCTTCCTCCGCTCCAAATAGTGCCTTTCGAATGCGATCAGTGTAGACGGATGCGCTCCCCCATCGCCAATCCTCACGGTGGAGGCCGGGCAATGATGCGAGATCAAGGCCTCAGTTTCGGCAACCTCCTGGATTTTCGCGGCTGAGCGGCCGGCGCTCCTAATTGCGCGGCCAAGATTCTGGCCTTGTCTTCTAGATCGAGAAAGAGCGTAGACAATGGCACGCCGAGAGTAGTCGCCACCTTCGCGATGTTTTGGAAGCTCAGGTTGCTCTCGCCACGCTCGATTGTCCCCATGAACGTCCGGTGGACGCCGCATTTGTCGGCAAAAGCCTCCTGCGAATAGCCCCGTTCCGTCCGTAACTCTCTGATTCTTTTGCCAAAAGCTTTCAGGAGCAGGTTGCTATGTCCCTTTTCC
Source organism: Occallatibacter sp. (assembly GCA_049518955.1). Classification (GTDB taxonomy): domain Bacteria; phylum Acidobacteriota; class Terriglobia; order Terriglobales; family Acidobacteriaceae; genus Telmatobacter. The sequence goes on along the minus strand of JBEKRG010000006.1, from coordinate 14,877 downwards.
ATGTCCGAGAGTCTTCTCGATTTGCCCCTTTTACGTCTACACTGTTTGCATAGCCATTGTATGAGTAGTATTCTTGGTTGAGTAAAGGCGGTTTTTTTGAATCGGGAAGGAGGCCCAGAATGATGGCTCCGAAAGCCTTGACTGGCGGTGGAGGCGGGGGCGGCGGTTGACAGCAATCCTCAAGTTCAATGAACGGAATTTTGGCAAGCCAGGAATTTGTAACGCCGGTTTGCTCGCACATACATGCAATCTTCTCTTGAGTCCCTCGCTGCAGCGGCGACCATTGTAGGGACTGTAACCAGTGTCCTAGCTGTCATGCAATCCCGTGCGTGGCTTGTCCTTACGAGTCTGGTTTTCGTGGGTTTCTCAATCGCCGCGGGCATATATGCCCGCAAACAGCGCCTCGCACTCGACGCTGCTTCGATCGTGATCGAAGGTCACAGCATCGATTCCTTGAACATCGCGAACCTCAAGCGGCGTGTAAACCGGACCCTTGTCATTCAAGAAGCCCTTCATACGGCGCGAATCGAAGCCGAGGATCTGGAGATCGCCTGGAAGTATTCGGGTTACTGTAGAGCGGAGCGCGACACCTCGATCGAGTTCAGCATCGACTCGGATGACAGCACTGCATTTGAGAATCTGAACTGCGTTGCATTTGACCTTGGTCGTGATCCGGACATGGTGCGGACGATTCGACCGCTCCTTGTGGGGTCGGAAGGCATCTCCCGAAAGCTCTCGGTGCCGTTCCTGGAGCCACTCAAAGCGAACGATTCCTTCGCAGTGCTCTTGAAATGTGTTCTGCCTCGGTGCATTAAGGCGGGGTTTGGCTACTACACTTCAACCCTTTCTTTCGCTCAGGACCGCGTGCGCCGATGCGAGGTGCGTCTGATTTTTACAGGTCTCACGCCAAGCTGGCTGCGCGTCTACGAATGTTCGGCTCAGCGCCGGCCCGTGCTGCTCAAGACGCTGACCCCCGTCCGGCAGACGGTCGATTCTTGCGAATACCTCGATGTTGAAGAGGAAAGGCCGGGGCAATCGGCGAGAATATACATCTTTTGGCGTGACGCTGCTTAGAAATCCGGCCATCTGTGTATTGTGCTTAAGGTCAACTCGAATAAATGCGGAATCACGCGATAAGTATCCGCGCAGTCTTATAAAGCCGGAAGCATTGGAACAGTTGGCGGCTATGACGATGTCTCGGCGAACTTGTTGCGGTGACTGCCAGGCCTCACGCAAACAATCGGAGGATGAAACGCTCTGGTTCTTCAACGAGATCCGGTCCTGATCCATTGTGCGCCATCATGCCACTGATGATCTTGCGCGGGATGCCCATGCCCATGTGCTCCAGATATCGGTAGTCCCGCATGACATCCTTCAGGAGCTGGTTCCGGGCCGCCCGGCAGCCAGTCCGCATCCGCTCCGGCGTTATGCCGTTCGGCAGACGGCCGGGCGAGATGATTTCCAAGCGGTTGCTGTAAACGGCTAGCTCTATGTCCGTGCTGGTTAGAAGGTAGTCGCGGTGTATGAGCGCGTTGACCACGGCCTCGCGGATTACCTCCGGCGGGTAGGTTGACTTTTCAATTCTCCTGCCGTTGTCAAGGATGGCGGTCACCGGGGTATTCCGCCGCACAAACTCCAGGGCCTGTTCGACCAGGCCATTTTCCACCACGGCGTTATTGATATCGAGCAAAGGTGTCATCGGTCCGCGCAGGGACACGCGCTCGCGCGCGGCGTAATCCTTCTCCATTCCTGGGAAGGCCGCAGCGTCTATGCCGGCATGCGCAAGAAAGCGGTTAGGCGTCTTACCGAACAGGAGCAAGCCGCCAACTGAGACACCTTCCTCAGTGATGATCTCCGTGTTCAGAAGAAGCGTTTGCCAAGCTGTGCCATCCTCATCCGGAGGCACGGTTTGCTGACGAACATGTCCAAAATAGTCCCGGAGCCGTCGATGGTCGAGGTCGGTGATCGTCGCTCCGGAAACCGGCCGCAACTCGGCACGGAAAGAGCCGCGCTGCTGGAAGAGACGACCGAGTTCCTCGGGACTTGGTTCCCTGCTTTGAGTGCCAACCCGGATATAATATGTGTTGCGGTTGTTGTGCCAAAGGCTGTGAACATCATATCCACGCGTCACGCTGACAATCGCCACATCCTTGCCCGGCTCAAACTCACGGACAACTTCGAAAAAGGGAATGATGCTGGGCCTAATCTTGTCCCGGCAGGTTGTCATTACCCACTCTTCGAGATCGGGCCTCGTAATGCCAGATATGCTGCCATCATCTTCCACGCCGAGTAGCACCTTGCCACCACTCAGGTTCGAGAACGCGACCAGCTCTTTTGCCAGGTCGGAGTTTTGCAGCTCATCCCGCTTAAATTCAACGCCGGAGTTTTCTCCGTTGTTGATGATTTCTAAGAGTTCGGTGTGCGTTGTCATGTCTCAGAATCCATATTTAGAACGTCGCATCTCGAAGGCATCCTTGCCTCCTTCGAGGATCTCTTCCACCAGCTCGCGCACAGGCTGCGAGTCGATGGACCCCATGTGCTCGGTGGCAATCTTGGCGTGGCCTTCCCTACCTTCCCCTGACGCGGCCAATCCCAGGATAAGTTCCGCATCGCCAAGAACGGGAATATTCGCATTGTGTGTCGAAAAAACGAATTGACGGTGCCGTTTCTCCTGGCGCATGATCGGCACCACGCCTTCCGTGATGAAGCGGTTATCCAGGTCGTCTTCCGGCTGATCGACAACGAGGGGAGCCTCGGACTCCAGCAAGAGCAGCAGTAGCACAGCCGTCGCCTTCTGTCCTGTAGATAGCTCTTCGAGCGTCTGCCACGTCGGCGGTTCGCCGTCCGGTGCGGTATTCAACTCAATCTTGGTCGTTGCCGGGAGGTCAAGCTCTTCGATTCTCATAAACAGATCGAGGTCGGCCTGGGCAATCCGCTCGGCCGAGCCCCCCGGCAGCCCGTAGTGCTGCATGAGCGCATCTTTTCCCTCTCGGCAGCGTTGCGCAAAATCGGGCAGCGAAAGCTGTTCCAGCGACCGCAGCCGTTCCAGGGCGGCGCTTAGATTTCCGCCCACCTCACGTAGCAACTGTTCCAGGGGATCGCGATTGCCAGCCATCGTGACTTCTACCTTGACCCGTTCCCGCAGCTTGCTCGAAACCTTCTTTGCCGCTCTTTGAATCTCCCGATATTCGCTCGCTTTAGTGTCTTCCCATTCGGAAAGCAGTTTGCGGCGGTTAGCTTCATGAGTGGCCAGATCGCGTTTGAGTGACTCTTTCTTTTCCCTCAGGGGCCGAAGCTCTTCAATCTGTTTACGCAGGCGGATAAACTCGGCCCCGTCGATCTTCGACTTCTGAAGCTCCCGCAGGAGCTTCTCATAGGTCTCCTCGATGACTTTTCGTTTCTCATCCCAGCGAGCTTTTGTGCCCGCAACGGAGCTGTCGGTTTCCGCTAGCGCCTTGGCGAGTTGATCGGCGACCACCTTCAGATTCGTACTAAGCTTGGCCAAAATGTTTCCAATCTCTTCTAGGATGGCCGAATTAGGAAGTCCTTCTAAGGCCTTTGAAGAAACGAATGCGGCATCAAGCGGAAGGGCAGATACCAGCTCGTTGTGAAGTGAGCGAATAGGATCTAGTCGCTCACCGGCACTCGCAAACACACGCTCTTCCCGAATAAGGAGACTCTTCTCCTTAAGCCGTTCCTCAAGTCCTGCTTCCTGGAAGCGCTTTTGCGTTTCTTCGAGGCCAGGTAGCGCAGCTAGCCGTTCGTCGAGAGCTTTGGTCTCACGCCGGACATCGACAATGCGGCTCCGTGAGCGTTCCAGTTCCAGCTTCAGCTTGGACTTTCGTCCAGAGAGGGTTGGATCGTGATCGACAAATCGCTCTAGTAAGAGCGTGAGTTTTTCCCGGCTTTTTGTGAGCTCGGATATTTCGTGCTGACCGAACACCTCTACGCCTGGCATCACGTCTTGCGGCGCAAGCGTTAGCACTTCTCCGGCTTCGTCCTTGACGATCGGCGGATTTGGGACCGACCGCTCGATGGTGTAGGTGCGCGCAGAAGGTTTGTGTGAACGCACCAGCAAGGACACTTTGGTGCCGGCACGAAGCACATGACGGATCACGCCTTCATGTGCTTTGCGGGCTTCCTCACCGAGCGGATCGAGGCCAAGGACGTAACGCATACTCTCGATCATTGTTGATTTTCCGGTGCCACGGCCTCCGACAAGCACATCGAGATTGCCGTTAAAATGAACGGCCGTACCGTCCAAAAAGCCGCCCTCCCAAGTTATGGCTACAAACTCGACGTGGGGTTCTGGCTGCTGATCGCTATTCAAGCGAATGCGAGACTGCGGGTCAAGAAAGGCCTGCCGCAAGGCTTCAACTGAGACATTAGACATCTTAATGAAACAGGACGCGCCGTCCTTTTTCAGATCCTCGGGGTCATTTACGTCAGAAGCATTTATGACCGCAACCGGACGGCTGCGGTAATACTCTCCGACCTGATTCTGAAGAATCTGCCGAATCCCATCCGGAGCACTGTCGATAGGCCCGGAAATGGCGCATGCTAGATGAAGCTCAGACTTCCAGACGTTGACGCGAGTCTGACCGGAGAGTTTCTTGAGAAGGCCACCCTGGTCTGACATAACATGAGCTGCAACACAGGCGGCTTCCCAACTTTTTGCACAGGCAAGAAGCTCTTCGGAATCTAGGCTGCCGGTGGGTGAGGCGGCCTTAGTGTCGTGAACGCCGCACTCGCCGATAAATCGTTCGAGCATGTTGTCCTTGTCGGGATCGAACAGGCATAGAAAATGGACGCCATCTTTGGTGACGGCCTCAAAGCCGCTAAAAGCGAAGAGTCCGGCCTCGCGCGCGAGTTTTACCAGGCCTGCGGATTCATCAACCCGGTAATGGTCCGTCACGCCGATGACTTCGATTCCCGCTTCGAGGCATGTTGCGATAATCGCCGCGTTGTACTCCGCTTCTGTCCGGAACGTGGTTTGCTTGTTATTGCGGCTCAGATACGCAAACGGGTTCACCTGAAGTGCGCAGCGGTAGAATCGTGCGCCGTTTGGAAGCTTCAGCGCGTTTTGTAAACGCGCTGATAGAGTGCCTGTCGCGCTGGCTTGTTTAACTGTCATTGTCCTGCCTCGGTTCAACGCTTTGAGTCCCTGGTCACCGTCACTGACATCTTCGAATTCTTCTGTGAGACATCGAACGATAGACTCCTTCTTCACGGGAATCCCCATTGTTTGCGGCCCAACCGCAGCCAGTGTACACCCGGTCGCTTCCCGACGGAGCAATGCAGCTCTTGAAGGTAGCTAGAGACCGGTCCGGCTCTCCTTCATCGAGCCAACCGAACAAAAAAAAGAAGTTTTCAAGCGTTTTCGTTGATACCTCTCCGTGCCTCCTTGCTATATTCTCAGCCCGCTATGCGGTCGGCAGCGGCAGTGCCTCGATTCGCCGCACCATGCTGGCGAACAGCCGCCTGGTCATGTGGCTCTCTGCCAACAGCAGCCAATAGTAGCGGGCATGCTTGATCAGCCGTCCGCCCGTCGTCACCAGCCGTTGTTGCAGGCTGGTGAGCGACCAGTTGCCGATTTTCTGCGGCAGCACCAGCCGCCGCCAGCGACCCAGTTCAAACACCCTTTTAAAATATAGTTTGCACAAAAAAGGAGCCTGCTTCGTGCGGGCTCCAAATGAATTCAATGCTCGTTTCACGCTGCAATGGGCTTCTTTGTGCCCTTCGCGGTCGGCTTCGGCGTGGCTGTCTTCACGGTCCTTGCCTTGTTTTTCGCGGCGAATTCTTGCTTGACCTTGGTTGAGATCGCTCCCACGTCCACCTTGTAGAACTCGGCGGCTTCGCGCAGGGCTCTGCTGGATTCGTTGGGCGAAGCTGCTGTTTGGAGAACGGCCAGCTCGACCAGCAGATGGCCGAGAGTGCTCTCATCGGTCTTGCGAAGAAATGCTGAGAGCAGCTTGGCCGGGGCGTCGGTGGCCCCGTTCGGCTTGCCGAGGTTGTGCTGTCTCAGGATGATGGAGAGACGGCGTTCGTCCAGAATGACGCTGAGCCGTTCGACTACAAAGAGTAGATCCCGCTTCATCAAGCGAACCGGGACTGCTTCGGTGATGGCGCTGAGGACGCGCAGGCCCGTGATCTGGGCTATGGCTTCCTCGCGCCGGCGCTTCTCCTGTTCAGCCTTGATCGCGGCGTCGGTTACGGGTTTTGGTTTGCGGGCATGGTGAATTGGACATTCGGGATTGGCGCAAACACGCCGGACCTCCCCCTTTTCACTGCCCTCGGTGACGATGGCCTCCGAGGTGAACTTGCAGGTCTTGTACTCCGGCCAGCTCTCCTGCCCATTCTTGGCCGGCTTATCCTGCCTAATTTCGACGTACTTGTTGCGCGGGATAGCGACGCTGCCGTCCTTCGGCCGTCCGTAGCAGGTGCTGATTTGCACCAGCTTCGGTTTTGCGGCGATTGTCTGGCGTACATGCGCGTCGATCTTCGCCGCGTAGCATTGCGGATCGGAGCATGAATCGTTCTGGGGCTCCATACCCTCGAACAGGAGCTTGTTTTGCCCGGTCCGCTTCGAGCAATTGAGACAGGCGCCAGCCTCTGGAACGAGTTCCGCGTCGTCTTTGGAGAACGGCGCAGAGGCGAGCTCCAGGAAGATGTTGTGCTCGATCCATTGCTGAAGGTGGCGAACTGGAAGCAGGATGCGCTTCGCCCTGCTGCCATTGCCATATTGCTCCTGATAGCAGGCACTCAAGGCTTCGAGCTGCTGCTCCGGCTGGAGTTTGGCCAGCAAGAGAGCATGTCCGACGCCGATCTCGTCTTTGGCAAAGGCTTCGACGACTTCGGCTGCAAGCTCCGTCAACCGGAGCCGGGCAGCGACGTATGCGGGGCTTTTCCCGCATTTGGCGCTGACCTGTTCGATACTGTACTGCGGCTCTTCGAGTCGCATCAAGGCGGCAAAGCCCTGAGCTTCATCGAGTGGATGCACGTCCCGTCGTTGTAGGTTTTCGACAATGCTGGTTTCAAGAGCCTGGGCGTCGCTGAGTTCGACAATGCGAACCGGCGCGGCTTCGAGCCCGGCAATCTGGGCAGCCCGGAAACGCCTAGCTCCTGCGACAATCTCGAAATGCTGGCCGACAGAGCGCACAACCAGGGGCGCGAGGATCCCCTGTGTTCTGATGCTCTCGGCCAACTCGTTGAGTGCTGCGTCATCGAATCTGCGGCGTGGGTTGGTTGCCGACTCTGCGAGGCTTTCGAGCGGAAGATCGCGATACTCCGATGCGGTGATCATGTGACGTTCTCCTTTTCAGGCGAGATGGGTTGAGGAGGCGGGCACGGATTCCCGGACCCGCTTCAATTGGGATCAACTGGCCTTGGCCAGCGAGAGGCAATCGGTTGAGTTCGTCCCGGTCAAAAAGGCTCCGAGTTTCGCAGTCGCTTTGAACTGTGGGACTGGGTCCAATTCCTTGAATGCGGACGTAAACGCGTTCGAGAGGCTCCAGAACGTTCGTGGCGAAAATTCCGGATACTTCGGGTCGAAGTAGTGCTCGTGGACGAGGCGGGCAAGGTGCTTCGGCGCTTCAAGGCAATCCTCGATAAACGCGCGATAAATCACGAGCTTCGCTGCATCGTCGGTGAGTTGAAGGCCCCTCCAGGACTCCACTTGGCGCCGCATTGGCTCAAAATTGCGCTGTATTCTGTCAATGCCAACGGCAAGCGCATCTTGCAGGTTGAAATGCTTCGAGTGCTTGGCGAGTACCGGCGTGAAGTCGCCGTAAAACGCCATGTTGTCACACACAAAAACCCGAAAGCCCACTGTGAGTGCAAGGCGCATGGATTTGTCGTTCGCGTTGCGGATTCCGAGCGAGAAACGCGCCTCATCAAAGGTGGTTTCTAGGTCGAGAACGCCGAACAGCTTCATGCCATCGTCAGAGACGGCATATTCGTCGCGAACTACGTTGATGTGCCGATAGGAAAGCCCGTCGAGCACGTTATGAATCAGTTCCGCGTGAGAGATTGGCTTGAATGTCTCAGTCGGTTCCGGAGGCAGGATGGTGGCGAGTTGATCGCGCGAAAGCTTCGACGCTCCCGCATGAGCGCACAGTTGCTCCATGTGACTTCTCCTTGATTGATTTGGGAATGTGCTGCGAGGACGCTTTCAAACGTCCTGGCCGACCCTGCAGTTGAATGGCAGGGCCGGCCGGGAGGTTCGCGATGTCGGGTTTAGCGGGAGCGCTTTGAGCGGGGAAAGAATCGCCTGGGAGGAGACGGCTCGACGCGTCGTCTCTTGTCGTGGTCGATGCAGAACCGGGAGTTCCGGTCGCTTATCCAGCCACAGCCTTTGTAGGCACACATGAACAAGACACCCTTGCGGATTCCTGCTGTAGGCCTTTTGATTGTCTTTGTGATCATGGATGGTGCTTGCACTTGCCAAGAGCAATGCCTGAGGCTGGCGTGGCTGACAGCTTGTGACCCAGTCACTATAGCGAACCAGCACAAAAGCGCAAGTGCGACTCTCGAATCGGGGAACGCCATGCCTAAGAGAATCCCTATTGTGCGAATGATCGCGGTTCAATAAATGCGGGATTCGGAACCGAGATCAAACCTCCGCGATTGTCTCGCCGGCCAAGTCTGTTACTCACCGTCACATCATTTTGGTGGCGCTGTGGGAATGATGTTCCACGTAATGATCAGGCTGCACGCTAAGAAGAGAGCTGCACAAATCATCAGGCTACGCTCCAGCCACGAATTTAGCGCATCCATCACGATCAACTTCTTATTCAACTCCTGCGCCTGATCAAGGGCCTTGTTCGCAGCCTCTGGTTTATTATCGTCCGCCAGGGCTTTGTGGAGGTCCATTTGGATCGAAATTGCTCGGGCATGACGGACCGCGTCAATCGCTCGGCTTTGAAAATAGAAATTTAAAGAAGATCCAATTACAGCCAGTAGGCGAAATACGTGAAGGAGTGGTCGGATCAAACAGTTGGAGAACAAATCTGGCTGGTTTGTGTAGCCGATCGAAAGCACAAAACCGCCCATAAATAAAATCCACAGCGCATAGTACAGCTTGCCGTTGATTTCTCTGTCCCATTGAAGGAATTCTGGCTGCTCTTTGATTCCACGTATGACGACGTCGGCTCCCTGGCGAGAATTGCCTGCTCCGCTTACGTCCATCAACCCTCCTCATGTAGCAAATCAGTATACTTGGACACCGGAGCCAACACTGGGCCTACACGTGGCTTGGCCCTGAGCGTCCCGAGGATCAGTGCAGCTGCTTGAGATTGTCACAGGCGTACTTTATGCCTCCGTCGCAAGCCCTTTGGTACAGGGAACGCGCCTGTGTGTAGTCCTGGGGCACACCATCTCCGTGCTCGTAGAGCCAACCGAGATTGTTGCAGGCAGACATAATCCCGCCAGCGCAGGCTTTCTCCAAAAGAGGGCGTGCTTGTGCGTAATCCCTGGATACGCCGTGCCCTTTGAAATACAACCAGCCTAAACTGTCGCAGGCTTGAAGTTCGCCTCCGTCGCAGGCCTTCTGATAATACGTTCGCGCTTGAGCGTAGTCTTTGGTCACGCCTTGGCCGTTATCGTAAAGAGCGCCGAGGGCGGCGCATCCGGACAAATTCCCCGCGTCGCAGGCCTTCTGATAAAGCACGTGCGATTGCGCATAGTTCTTCGCCACACCCTGGCCATTGAAATAGAGGGTGCCGAGGCTGGTGCACGCGAGAACGTCTCCGCCATTGCATGCCTTCTGATAAGAGGAGATCGCCTGAGAATAGTCCTGGGCCCCGCCCTGGCCACTGTAGTACAGATTTCCGAGGCTGGTGCAGGCTGTCATAATTCCGCCGTCGCAGGCCTTCTTATAAAACGTGCGCGCTAGGTCATTTTCCTGGCTCCCGCCGTGACCACTTGAGTACAGCGTGCCTAGGAAAGCGCATCCCCACACATATCCACCATCGCAGGCCTTCTGATAAAGCGACCCGGCACGAGAGTAGTCCTGGGTCCCACCCTGGCCATTGTAGTAAAGAGTTCCGAGGCTAGCGCATCCGGACAAATTCCCACCGTCGCAGGCCTTCTGGTAAGGTACACGGGCCTGGGTGTAGTCCTGGGCGCCGCCTTGACCGCTGGAATAGAGATTGCCGAGGTTTACGCAACCGACGATATCTCCGTCATCGCAGGCTTGCTGATAAAACGAGCGCGCCTGAGAGTAGTCCTGTGTGACACCGTGGCCAAGGTCGTATAGATTGCCGATGAGTGTGCATCCAGTCCCTATTCCGCCGTCGCACGCTTGCTGATAAAACGAGCGCGCCTGGGCATAGTCCTGGCTCACTCCCTGGCCATTGTCATACAGGTAACCGAGGCCGGTGCATCCCGGCATAAAGCCGCTATCGCAGGCCTTGCCATAGAAAGAGCGCGCTTGGGCAAAATCTTGGGCTACGCCATGACCGCTGTAGTAGAGCATGCCGAGACGGACGCATCCGACCCTGCCCCCGCCGTCACAGGTCTTCTGGTAAAACGAGCGCGCCTTGGCATAGTCCTGGTCCACTCCCTGGCCCTCGTCGTACAGCATGCCGAGACCCGCGCACCCATCCATATCTCCGCGGTCGCAGGCCTTCTGAAATAGCGAATGCCCTTGGGCATAGTCTTTCGGCACACCTTCGCCTTGGCGGTACAGTTCGCCCAGTCTGAAGCACCCGTCCAAATTTCCGGCGTCGCAGGCCTTCTGAACCAGGGAGCGCGCTTGGGCATAATCCTGGGTCACACCACCACCCACGACGTAAAAACCGCTAAGTTCGCAGCAGGCGGACATTTCTCCGGCGTCACAGGCCTTCTGATACAACGGGATGGCTGACGCAGCATCGTGTTTCACGCCCTGGCCATAGTCGTAAAGATGGCCGAGAAGGTAGCACCCGACCATGTTGCCGCCGTCGCACGCTTGCTGCAATAGCGGCCTTGCTTCCTCGTAGTGCTTCTGGTCGTAAAGCGCCTGTCCCTTCTTCAACCGCTCGTCAGCATGATCGAGCAGGTCCCGTTTCCGTGCAGCCTCTTCCTGCACAGTCTGCTCGGCCTGGAGACGGGCGGCGCGCACCGGTTTAAGTTCGATGTTCACAACTGTCTGGCCGCTCGCTTTGATCTCGCTAAACTGCTGGGCCTGATCGGCACCATCCTCGGTCACAGCAACCACTTCGTGCTGGCCAAGTTCGACTTTCGCTTTAGCCGATCCTCCAGCATCGATGTGGCCTTTCCTCTCGCGGTCCAGTTTCCAGTTGCAGGCCAAGTCGCACATTACTAGAAGAGTCGCGGTCGCAGGCTTTGCTGGTGGCTTGTTTGGACGCAGGATGGGGCCTTCCTCCTGCAGGGCCAGGGCCGAGTGCCCCGCGGCTGCCATGGCCATTGCCAACACCCAAACGGTAATCCTCTCCGTTCGCATCTCGTCCTACCGTGTCTTTCCTCAACGGGCGGTCTGCCTAAGCCGCTGCCCGCTAGCTGTTATTGCCGCTTGCCGATTTACTGCAGGCCTTGGAGTAGGTCACAGCCGGCGGCCAATCCGCCGGCACAGGCTTTCTGAAAGTATTTGTGGGCATTGTCGGTGTTCCCAGCGTTCTGGAAGAGCGAGCCAAGGCTAGCGCAACTGGACAAGGTCCCCTGGTCACACGCCTTCTGGTAGACCTCTTGCGCCCTCTTTAGGTCGAGCGCGCCGCCGAGGCCCCGAGCGCAGAGGTAGCCGAGGTAATTGCATGCCCTCATCTCTCCGCGGTTGCAGGCCTGATCGAAGAGGGGTCTCGCATCTGAGTAACGTTTCTGCTTGTAGAGTGAAACCGCCTGCTGCTCGATCTCGGCAATATCCGTGGCGGAAGCTGATCCAGTGGAAGGGGCCGTCTGGTATTGGCCCGCAGGTGGGCTATATCCGTAATAAGGGGAAGTCGAAGTACCAGAACCACCGGAAGGAACTGCGTACTTCTCGAACGGGTCAGTGCTCTTAGACACAGGGGTGGCGTTTAGTGCACTGAAGATTTGGATGACTTCACCAATCGCGATCAGACAGGCGAAAACGATCACGATGGCCGTAGCGAGTTCGGTATGTGTCTTCTTGCGGTGCCAATACCAGGCGGCTCCAGCCCACACGGCGGACTCTATAAGGTAAATCGGAGCGATCCCCTTAACTACTGCCACAAGCAGGGAAAGGGCAGAAAACGCCCCAAACACATAGGTGCCGATCTTGTTCTTTATATCGGTCGCGCTGGTTGCCGGCGCTTGCTGATCGATCAGTTCTTCCGTCGCCGACTCGACTTCCGGCGAGGGGCCCGGCGATTCAATCGCTGAAGGCGCGTGAACAAAGGCCTGTCCACAGTGGGGACAAAAGCTGAACTCAGCTACTGATTCTTTGCCACAACCACTGCAGACCAATTTGGCAATCTTCTGTTTTCCGCAGTATGGGCAAAAGCTGGACTCATCCGCTGATTCCTTGCCACACCCACGGCAGACCATTCTGGCGATCTCCTGAGGTTTGCGGCTAGTTTACCACCACAAAAAGCCGGAACCCCATCCTTCTGCCAAAGTCAGACATAGCAGAAAACGGCGCCACTCTCGTAGCCCGACATACTAAGTTCGAGGCGAGTGACGGGAATCTAGAAACTGACTGACTACTTCTCCTTGACCTTCGCCGTTGCGTTTTTCTGTGGGTCCGCTATGTTCTGGGCAGATGGACAGCCAAGGCCGCTCCTGGGTTCGGCGCTCAAGACGGCTTCCTGCTTAACATTACCAACCTGACCGGCTGCCCTGATCGGCCAGACATAATGCGCCTGCCTTGGAATCAAGCCCAGCTCGCTCCTTGACCGGCTCTTGCCAAATCCTAGAAGACTCCTATGCTTAGCGGTAGCTGCTTGAAAGGACAGCTACTTATGGCCGGACGAAAGCCCGATTATCGGGTGATGTTTGTGGAAGACAACGGGAAAGGGCGCAAGACGTGGTTCAAGGTTGGCGCGGCCTGGAAGAATGGCGAATCGAACAGCGTGGGCATCGAGGTAAACATCGGCTTGCCGCTGATCTTGCACCCGCACACCAAGCTGGTGCTGGTGGAGAATACCGGAGAAGACGACACAGCCTTCGAGCCCGCAGAGACGGAACGCTGAGTCCCGTGAGCGGATGAGGAGGCCGAGATGGTCAACTTCGAAGCGATTAAACATGGGGTCAGAATCACGGATATGTGCGCCCGATACGGGATCCAGCTGCGCTTCCGCGGCGAGTGGGCAAGCGCGAAGTGTCCCCTGCCTTCGCACAAGGACGGGGACAAAGACAAGACGTTCCAGGTGAACGTCGCCGGCAATTACTGGAAATGCTGGAGCGAGACCTGCAACGCCAAGAACGGAGGCAAGAAGGGCGGCGACGTAATCAATCTCGTCGCGCTCATCGAAAACTGCTCGGAATACCAGGCCGCGCAGAAACTGGCCGAGTGGTTCCACCTTGAGACAAAAGAAAAGCCCGGCACTCCTATCGAGCACCGGGCACCTGAGGAGTCCCCGAAAGGAACAACCCAGAAGGACTCTTCAGATCATAACCAGTCGAGCGCTAGCGTCAAGGGCTACATGGCCGATGTAGATGCGTGGTTCGATGAACTCTTCAATCGCCGAGGCGATGAACCGGATGCGGATTTCTGGAAGCGAACCCGGAATGGCGTGAAAGCCAAGCTGATTGAATCTTTCAGGAATGGGAAGCGACAAGCGCAAGGGCTTCCGACTCAATGACAGCCTTTGGTCTTCTGCCCCGTCTCTTACCGGATGGGGCATTTTCTTGCCCATACCCGAGTTGGTTCAATTCTGAATCGATCCGCTCCCGCTCGTTGAGGAGCAATTCGATTGCCTGCTGTTTGAGCTGGGCGACCTGTTCGAGTGCTGTCATTCAATCTCCTTTAGTCGCGTGGCAGGGAAAAGGGTTAGTTAATTACTAAACCTACACAAGCGGTTCAACAATAACCTTGGCATCGTCAACGCTCTCCGTAGAAAGCACATTAAGGATTGCCATTTCGTATTGTTTGCGGATGGTTTCTGTCTGTGCCTGGAGAATCGCTTCTGCCGCATCTTCGATTTCCGCGCTGTATTCGCTCTCGTGATCGTCCGAGAAAGTGATACGGTTGGAGGAATTGATGAACACACCCAGTTTTTCGAGTGCGGTCTCGGAAGACTTGATTGCCTTCTTCGCTTCCCTCAACTTTGTCGCTTCCTCTGCGGCCCCGATGCGCTTCAACAGTTCTTCGCGGGCGACATCTCGCGCTTTTTCCCGGCGCTTCCAGTTCCCATCCATCAAATTTCCCAGAAGGCGGGTTTTTGAATCCTTAAGCAGTTGTACGAATTCCTTGCGCTGCTCTTGGGTCAAAGGTTTTGATTCTTTGTTCATGGTTTTGTTGTTATTTGGTCTTTTCCCTGCTTCCGCAACAATGATGTCTCGAACGTCCGTCGCGAGTGCGTGGCTTATCGTGAGCATCACGAATAAAATTATGCGCCAGATTTCGGCGGCAGTGACGGCGATTATGGGAAGGTAGAGCCGCAAGATACGCTAAATACGCAACGCCTTCAATATCTGCTTTTCAACGTCCTTCTTGGGTGTGCCGGTGTTCTCCATGGCCCAGGCAATCGCCTTACGCGCCGGAACGTCGTTCGCCGGCTGCGGGCGCTCGTATAGGATGACCGGGTCGCTCAAGAGGGGCGCATTGTCTTGCATCGTCCAGGCGACGAACTGATAATTGGGGAGCTTCACGAGCGATTCCGCGATGTCTTTGTCGCCGAAGTTGAGGGCAATCTTCTCGGAGTCGTCGCCAGATACCCTGAAGGAAAAGATGTGCGATGTGTTGCCGAATGCAATGCGGTC
>JBEKRG010000005.1:0-76249 GCA_049518955.1 Occallatibacter sp. | reverse complement strand
CGACAACGTGGAGCTACAAATCGATCTGATTACGCCGGTGGCCATGGAGAAGGGGCTGCGCTTTGCGATTCGCGAGGGCGGCAGGACCGTGGGCGCGGGAACGATCTCGGAAATCATCAAGTGAATTGTGGATCGTGACCAGTGAGCGCGGGGAAGCCGCGACGGTTCGAATGAACACAGACGGCACGGATCACGAATCACGAAACACGGACCACGAAGAGGAAAGCAAATGGTAGGACAAAGAATTCGAATCCGGTTGAAGGCATACGACTATCGCGTGCTGGACACCTCGACCGGCGAGATTGTGGACACGGCCAAGCGCACCGGAGCAACGGTGGCGGGGCCGATTCCCTTGCCGACGATCAAGAACAAGTATTGCGTGCTGCGCTCGCCCCACGTGGACAAGAAGTCGCGTGAGCAATTCGAGATCCGCACGCATAAACGGCTGATCGACATTCTGGAGCCGACGCAACAGACGGTGGACGCGCTGATGAAGCTCGATCTGCCGGCCGGCGTGGATGTAGAGATCAAGGCGTTCGAAAAGTAGGACTGGCCGTCCAGGCGGACGCGCGCTTCGCGCGCAGAAGCTCGGTTGCGGCGACACGAAGTGGTAAGACGCCCAAGAAGGGCCCGGCAGTGCGGGACAATCGAAGCCCGCATGATGAGGTGAGGGAAAGATGGCAGTCACAGGGATTCTGGGAAAAAAGATCGGCATGACGCAGGTCTTCGACGACAAGGGCGACGTCCACCCGATTACGGTGCTGCAGGCCGGCCCGTGCGTGATTACGCAGCTGAAGACAGCGGCGAAGGACGGATACGACGCGGCGCAGATCGGGCTCGTGGAGTTCGTGAAGGCTTCGCGGATGACCAAGGCGCAGACGGGTCACCTGGCGAAGAGCGAAGCGCCACCGGTGAAGGTGATCAAGGAAGTGGACGTTGAAGCCGCGGCCGAAGGCACGACAGAGACCAAGGCTGGCGATCGCGTGCTCGTGGATATTTTTACCGATGCGAAGTTCGTGGACGTCATCGGGACCTCGAAAGGCCGCGGGTTTGCAGGCGTGGTGAAGAGGCACAAGTTTGGGGGCGGACCCAAGTCGCACGGACACATGTTCCAGGTGCAGGGATCGATCGGCGCATCGAGCTTTCCGTCGCGCGTCTTTCCCGGCCAGCGCATGCCCGGGCATTTCGGAACGGACCAGGTGACGGTGCGCAACTTGCGCATTCGCGGCATCGATGTGGACGAGAATCTGCTGATGGTTGAAGGAGCGGTGCCTGGACCGCGCGAGGGTTATGTACTGATCTCGAAAGCCAAGGCTCCGCCGCGCGAACGCCGTGGCTTTGCCGGATTGGGCACTGTGGATCCGTTGAAGGCGGCAAAGAAGGCAGCGAAGAAGAAGGCTTGAGTTCGTAGCTAGAAGCTGATTGGAAAAGACGATGGCAAAAGTGGATGTATTGAATTTGAGCGGCAAGAAAGTGGGCTCGGTGGAGCTGTCCGACGCGGTGTTTGCGCCGGAGCAGGTGAACGAGGCTCTGCTGTGGGAGGCGGTGAAGCACTACCGCGCCTCGCAGCGCCAGGGCACGGCGGCCACCAAGAACCGCAAGCTGGTAGCTGGATCAGGCAAGAAGCTGTGGAAGCAGAAAGGCACGGGCAGGGCGCGCGTGGGATCGGTTCGGTCTCCTTTGTGGCGCCATGGCGGCACCGTGCACGGGCCGCAGCCGCGCAGCTACGAATATCCCTTCCCCCGCAAGAAGCTGCTGGGCGCACTGCGCTCGGCGCTTGCAGCGAAACTGGCCGACGGCAAGCTGACCGTGGTGGATTCGCTCGAGATCAAGGAAGGCAAGACCAAGCTTTACCGCGAAGCGTTGGACAAGCTGGATGCGAAGCGGACGGTGCTGCTGGTGGAAAACGGCAAGACGCTGGCGCGGTCGCTGGTGCTGGGCGCGCGCAACCTCAAGGGCGTTGAGCTGGTGCTGAACAATGAGGTTCACCCCTATGACCTGCTGCGCTACGAACGGGCAATTTTCTCGAAGGCCGCGATTGAGCAGCTGGCGGAAGCACTCGAGAAGACTGCGTCCAAACGCAAGCATGAGGCGCACAAGACTGCAGCCGAGAAGGAGGTTGCGTAATGCCTACTCTGCACACAGTCATTCGCCGTCCCGTGATTACTGAAAAAGGACTGGGCGCGAAGGAAGCCGAGAATACGCTGGTCTTCGAAGTTGCCCCGAACGCCACCAAGACGGAAGTGAAAGAGGCCGTGGAGGCGCTCTTCAAGGTGAAGGTGGACGCGGTGCGCACGGCAACTTTTGCCGGCAAGGAGCGCCGGCGAGGCAAGTTCGCCGGATTCAGGCCGGATTGGAAGAAAGCGTACGTGAAACTAAAGGCCGGCGAGAAGCTGCCGGAGTACGTGAGCAATCTGTAAAGACAGGTGTCAGGGTCAGTAAATGCCCGGCCTGGCGATGCTCGCAGTTGGAAATATCGGGACCGTAAGGCGGTTCCGGAAAAGAAGTGAGAGCCGGATCAAGGAATGGGCCGGCACTCAAGGACAAGGATTATGGCAATCAAGACATACAGGCCGATCACACCGACGTTGCGATTTCAGACGTCGCTTGAGACCGGCGATCTGACGGCCCAAACGCCGCACAAGCCGCTGGTCACGACGCGCAAGCGTACCGGCGGGCGGCGCAACTCGGGTGACCTGACCATTCGTCATCAAGGCGGCGGGCACAAGCAGAAGCTGCGCCTCATCGACTTCAAGCGCGAGAAGTTTGGCGTGCCGGGCAAAGTGGCGACCATCGAGTACGATCCCAACCGGTCAGCGCGCATCGCCTTGGTGAACTATGCCGATGGCGAGAAGCGCTACATCTTGCAGCCTGTTGGGCTCAAGGTGGGGGCGACGGTGACCTCAGGTCCCGAGGCCGACATTCTCATTGGCAATGCGCTGCCGCTCAAGAGCATTCCCGCGGGCACCACGGTGCACGCTATTGAACTCAAGCCGGGCAAGGGCGCGCAGATGGCGCGTTCGGCCGGGGCGCAGGCGCAGTTGGTGGCCAAAGAGGGTGATTATGCCCTGCTCAAGCTGCCTTCCGGCGAGACGCGCAGAGTGCTTGTCGAGTGCATGGCGACGATCGGACAGGTGGGCAACACGGACCACGAAAACATTTCCATCGGCAAGGCGGGACGCAATCGCTGGATGGGGATCCGGCCGACGAATCGCGGCGTTTCCATGAATCCGGTGGACCATCCGCACGGCGGCGGCGAGGGAAAGACTTCGGGCGGACGCCATCCGGTGACGCCGTGGGGCCAGCCGACACGCGGCTACAAGACGCGCAATAACAAGCGGACGGACGCATTCATCGTCAGCCGCAGAGCGAAGTAGAGGAGCTGGGTTTTATGGGACGTTCGACGAAGAAAGGGCCGTTTGTGGATGCGCACCTCATGGTGAAGATTGAGGCGCTGAACAAGGCCAACGACAAGAAAGTGGTGAAGACCTGGACGCGGCGCTCGACGATTTTCCCCGAGTTCGTGGGCCACACCATCGCCGTGCACAACGGCAAGAAATTTGTTCCCGTGTACGTGACCGAGAACATGGTGGGACACAAGCTGGGTGAGTTTGCGCCGACGCGGGTGTTCAAGGGCCACACCGGCGGATCGAAGGCGGCAACCACAGAGGCTGTAGCCAAGCCGGCGCCGGCGGCGTAGACGCCGAAAGCTGAAAGCTGAAGTTTGAGGAAGGCATGAGTATGGCAGTGGCAACAAGGGAATACAGAGCCGAGGCAAGGTTCCAGCGCGTCTCGCCGCAGAAGGCGCGGCTGGTGCTGGAACTGATCAAGGGGCGCGGAGTCCAGGAGGCGCTGGACACGGCGGCGTTTACCAAGAAGCGCATCGCCCCGGTGGTGCATAAGCTTTTGACTTCGGCGGTGGACAACGCGAAGTATGTGGCCGGCGAAGAAGGCATCGATCTGGATGTGGACAACCTTTACGTGAAGTCGGCGGTGGCCAATGACGGACCGCGCATGAAGCGGATTCGTCCCGCGCCGATGGGTCGGGCGTATCGCTATCAGCGCAGGCTGACGCACATCATTCTGTCGGTTGCCGAGCGCGAGTCGGCGAAGGGCCTGGTGACAAAGGTAGAGGAGCCGGCGGCGGCGGAGCCAGCGAAGACGGCGAAGGCGAAAAAGGCCGCGCCCAAAGCAGCAAAGGCGGCGGCCAAGGGGAAAGAAACCAAGCCGGCAGCCAAAGCGGCAAGTAAGAAGAAGTCCGGCAAATAAGCCGGGAGATTCTTGAGAGGAAGTATATGGGACAAAAAGTCCATCCTTACGGATTCCGGCTTGGAATCAACAAGCCGTGGCGGTCACGCTGGTTCTCGGAGCGCGAGTATGCAAAGCTCCTGGTCGAGGACGTGAAGCTGAAGGCCGAGCTGCGCGAGAAGCTGAAGGCGGCGGGCGTGAGCTCGGTAGAGATCGAGCGGCCGGGAAACAAGCTGCGCTTCCTCATCCGCACCGCGCGGCCGGGCATCGTGATCGGGCGTAAGGGCGCGGAGATTGAGAAGCTCAAGACCGAGCTGGCCAAGCGCACCAATCGCGACGTGTTCATCGACATTATTGAGGTGAACAAGCCGGAGCTGGATGCGCAGCTGGTGAGTGAGAATATCGCGCTGCAACTCGAAAAGCGCGTGAGTTTCCGGCGGGCGATGCGCAAGAGCGTGGACTCGGCTCTACGCTTTGGCTGCAAGGGAATCAAGGTGCGCGTCTCGGGCCGTCTGAACGGCAATGAAATCGCGCGCTCGGAGTGGTACCTGCAGGGGCGTTTGCCGCTGCACACGCTGCGCGCCGACATTGACTACGGATTTACCGAGGCCCAAACGACGTATGGAGTAATCGGCGTGAAGGTGTGGATCTATCGCGGCGACATTTACGAACAGAAGCGCCGCCAGGCCCCGCCGGTTGGGAAGACGGTGTTTTAACAGCAGCCGTTAGCCATTAGCCGTTAGCTAAGGCAGTGGGCACATCGGCCGCGTTGGAAAGAAATGAAGCTAATAGCTAAGAGGTAATAGCCGTTGTTCGAGGGTTTTCGTTATGTTGATGCCAAAGAAGGTGAAGTTTCGCAAGCAGCAGAAGGGCAAGCGCCGGGGCAAAGCCTGGCGTGGGTCCACGCTGTCGTTCGGCGAGTACGGTTTGAAGGTCATGGAGTGCGGATACATCACGGACCGACAGATCGAGGCCAGCCGTATCGCCATGACGCGTTTCATCAAGCGTGGAGGCAAGATCTGGTTGCGGCTGTTTCCTGACAAGCCCATCACCAAAAAGCCCGCTGAGGTCCGCATGGGCTCGGGCAAGGGCGCGCTGGACCATTGGGTAGCCGTGGTGCGGCCGGGAAAGATTCTGTTCGAGATGGAAGGCGTGACGCCGGAGCTTGCGGCCGAGGCCATGCGCCTGGCGTCGCACAAATTGCCGCTCCGGACGAAGTTTGTGCAGCGCCCCGGAAGCGAAAAGACAGCGGTCAAGGCCGAGTAGAGAAGCTGAAAGCTGGAGTTTAGGAAAAGAAGATGGAACTGACAAAGATTCGTAATTTGAGCGACGAAGAGCTGAAGCACCAGGAGAAGACCTCCTCGGAGCAGCTCTTCCGCATTCGCTTCCAAGTGGCCCTGGGGCAGAACGACGGGGTGAAGAAACTCCGCCAACTGCGCAAGGAGATTGCGCAGATCAAGACTGTGGCGCGCGAGCGCGAGCTGGGCATCCGCGGAGAGATCGGGGAAGGCGAGCCAGCGGCGCCGGCCGCAGAGAGCAGGGCTGCCAAGACGGAAGACGCGGCCCCTGCGGCAGAAGCAAAGCACGCGAAGGCCAAGAAGCACGTAGCCCCCGCCACGGCTAAAACGGCGAAGGTGAAAAAAGCTGCGCCGGTCGCGAAAGCCAAGACCGGAAAGACGAAGAAGACCGCGGCGAGCGCGAAGAAGAAGACAGGGAAGGCGAAGGGGGCGAGCAAATGACGGCGACCAAGACCCAGGCACAAGCGCCAGCGGCGGTAGGCGCGCGGCGCAACGAAAAAGTTGGACAGGTGGTTTCGACCAAGATGCAGAAGACGATCGTGGTCGCGGTCGAGATGCGCAAGGCCCACGCAAAGTACAAGCGGATCGTGCGCTCTACCAAGAAGTTCTACGCCCACGACGAGCAGAGCTCCGCGCGGATGGGCGATGTAGTGCGAATCCGCGAGACGCGGCCGCTGAGCAAACTGAAGCGGTGGTCGCTTGAAGAGATCGTGCGGCGGTCGTCGCTTGGCCAGATTGAAGACGCTGTGCTTCCGGGCGAAACCGTTCCCGCTGAGAAGTAAGGCTGCCGAAAGGAGGGCAAACCATGGCTGTGCAAATGAGAACGATGCTCGCGGTGGCCGACAACTCCGGCGCGCGCAAGCTGCAAGTGATTCTGCCGCTGGGCGGAGGGCTGGGCGCTAAGGCCGGACTCGGCGACGTGGTAACCGCTGCGGTAAAAGAAGCCTCGCCTGACGGCACGGTGAAGAAGGGCAAGGTGGTCAAAGCGGTTATCGTGCGCACGCGCAAAGAGCATCGCCGGCGCGACGGCACCTACATTCGCTTTGACGAGAATGCCGCGGTAGTGATCGGCGACGATCACGAGCCCATCGGCACACGCGTTTTTGGGCCGGTCGCTCGCGAACTGCGCGAGAAGAAGTTTTTGAAGATTGTGTCCCTGGCGCCGGAAGTGGTGTGAAGCCAGCCGGGCGCCAGTAGCTTGCAGCCAGTAGCTACAGGCTAAGAGTTACAAGCTGATTTGGAGAGAAGATGCCGACTTTAAGTATTCATCGCAACGATACGGTCAAGGTCCTCACGGGCTCCGACCGGGGCAAGACGGGCCGCGTGCTGCGTGTCTTCCCTGACAAAGACGCGGTGCTGGTAGAGCACGTGCGCGTGGTCAAGAAGACGGTTTCGAGCAAGCAGGGTCAGCGAACCAAGGGCGGCATTGCGGAGCAGGAGTCGCCGATTCACGTTTCAAACGTGGTGCTGGTGTGTCCCAACTGCGGCGAGGCGCGCGTGGGTCACAAGGTCGAAGGCGACACGCGGGTGCGGGTTTGCAAGAAGTGCGGGCAGGAATTGCCGACGAAAAAATAAGTTTGAAGTTCATCGTTCACAGTTCGCCGTCGCAGAAATGAGATCGCGAGCAGAGTGGCAATTAACTAAGAACTACGAACTGTGAACTGAAGGGTGAAACGAAATGGCAGCAAGGTTGAAAGAGAAGTACCAGAAAGAGATCAAGCAGGCGCTCCAAAAGGAGCTGGGCCTGGAGAATGCGATGGCGGTGCCGCGCCTGGACAAGATCGTGATCAATATGGGTTTGGGCGAGGCGACGCAGAACTCAAAGCTGCTTGACCCGCTGGTGGCCGATTTGACGCAGATTGCCGGCCAGAAGCCGGTGACCACGAAGGCCAAGAAGTCGATTGCGGCGTTCAAGGTTCGTACCGGCAATGCGATCGGCGCCATGGTCACGCTGCGGTCCGATAAGGCGTACGAGTTTCTTGACCGGTTGATCTCGATTGCGCTGCCGCGCGTGCGCGACTTTCGCGGCGTCTCGACCAAGAGCTTCGACGGCCGCGGAAACTACACACTGGGACTGCGCGATCAGTTGATTTTTCCGGAGATTGACTACGCGAAGGTCGAGAAACTGAAGGGCATGAACATCACCATTGTGACCACGGCGAGGGACGATAACCAGGCGCGCGCGCTATTGCGCCACTTTGGAATGCCCTTCCGCCAGGGTGCGTAGGGAGAGAGTCGAGAATTTATGGCAACTACTGCAAAACGAGTGAAGGACGCGCGGAAGCCGAAGTTCAGCAGCCGCAAACACAATCGCTGCCAGCTGTGCGGGCGGCCGAGGGGTTTCCTGCGCAAGTTCGGAGTCTGCCGTTTGTGTTTCCGGTCGCTCGCGCTGAAGGGCGAGATTCCCGGCGTCAACAAGTCGAGCTGGTAGAAAAAGCAGCTATTAGCCGTTAGCTTTTAGCTGTTCGTGCTCAGTTGATGGGCTCGGCAGAAGCGAGATGGGCTAGGGGCTAATAGCTAGAGGCTGTTTCAAACATTCCCGCTGGTTTCCGCTGCGGTGGACGAACGGGGAATGAAGGAGAAGGAATGAGTCTTACGGATCCAGTAGCAGATTTTCTGGCGCGCATTCGCAATGCGATTCGGGCGCGCCATCAGAAGATGGATGTTCCCGCTTCGAAACTGAAGACCGAGATCGCCCGCATCCTCAAGGAGGAGGGTTACATCTCGAACTACAAAGTCCAGGACGAAGAAGGCAAGCTGGTGCTGCGCGTGTATCTGAAGTACGGCGGCACGGAAGCGGCCATCCGCGACCTGGCGCGTATTTCACGTCCCGGCTGCCGCGTCTACGTGGGCCGCGACGAGATCAAGCGCGTTCAGGGCGGGCTGGGAATTGCGATTTTGACCACGCCCAAGGGCGTGATGACTGGCCGCCAGGCGCGCCGCGAGGGCGTGGGCGGCGAGCTGTTGTGCGAAGTGTGGTGAGAAAGAGAGCTATTAGCTTTTAGCTATTAGCTCATCCTGCCGAGTTGACGGTGTTGGTTGAAGCGGGATGAAGCGAAGAGCTAGAGGCAACAAGCTCTTTGGGTCTTAGGCCCGAACAGGCTGCAGTGGAACGTGGAGCGGGGACGCTCTTGCGGGACTCGCAAGCCAAGAGAAGGATTTCAAAAGAATGTCGCGCATTGGAAAGAAGCTGATCCCGCTGCCCGCGGGAGTGAAGTACACGGTTGAGGGCAACACCGTGCTGGTCGAAGGGCCCAAGGGCAAGGTCACGGCGCTGATCGCCGATGGCATTACGCTGAAGACCGCCGATGGCAATTTGCAGCTGGAACGCGCGAGCGAAGACAAGGCCGCGGTGCACGGGCTGACGCGCGCCCTGGTGAATAACGCGGTGCACGGCGTGACCAAGGGATGGACGCGGGAACTGGACATTGTGGGCATTGGCTACCGCGCCGAGTTGAAGGGCAAGGGCATGGTGGTGTTCACGCTGGGCTATTCCCACCCCATCGAAGTTCCGCTGCCTTCGGGCATCGAAGTTACGATCGATCCCAAGCAGACGCACCTGACCGTCACGGGCGTCGACCGGCAAAAGGTGGGACAGGTAGCGGCCGACATGCGCTCGTTGCGCAAGCCGGATCCCTACAAGAACAAAGGTGTGCGCTACTCCGACGAGCGGTTGAAGAAGAAGGCCGGCAAGACGGGAGCGAAGTAAGACAGTGAGCAGTTCGCAGTTCAGAGTTGGAGCGAGGCATAGCAAGCAAGACTGCTACGAACTGAGATCTACGAACTGTGAACTCAGAAATCCGAACGGGGCCGCGGGGCGGTTCCGCCTATAGGTGAGGGAAGACATGATTACGCAACACAAGAGAAACGCAATCCGGCAACGCATTCACGATCGCATTCGCGAGAAGCTCGCAGGAACGTCGGAGCGGCCGCGGCTGAACGTGTACCGCTCGCTCAACCACATTTACGCGCAAGTCGTTGACGATCAGAGTGGCCAGACGCTGGTTTCGGCGTCGAGCATCAAGCTGAAGAGCGGCGGGAACGTGGCGGCGGCGAAAGAAATCGGCAAGGCGGTGGCGGAGCAGGCCGTTGCCAAGGGCATCAAGCAGGTGGTCTTCGATCGCGGCGGCTATCTTTATCACGGGCGCGTGAAGGCGCTGGCCGATGCGGCGCGCGAAGCAGGGCTTGAGTTCTGAGCTCCGCTCCTTAGAGTTTTGGACGAGAACAGTGGAAGTTTTCCGCGGCGCGAGTAGCCGGGAAGGACAGACAAGAGCAAATGACAATGCTGACTAAGAAACTCGATGCCAACCAGTACAACCTGAAGGATCAGGTGGTGGCCATCAATCGCGTGACCAAAGTGGTGAAGGGCGGCAAGAACATGTCGTTCGCCGCGCTGGTGGTGGTTGGCGACGCGGCTTCAGGCGTGGTGGGCTACGGATCGGGCAAGGCCAAGGAAGTTCCCCAGGCGATTCGCAAGGGGATTGAGAGCGCCAAGAAAAACTTGATAAGGGTGCATCTGACCGAGACCACGATTCCGCATCAAGTACTGGGCCGTTTCGGCGCTGGCCAGGTGTTGCTGAAGCCGGCGCCGGAAGGCACGGGCGTGATTGCGGGCGGCGCGGTTCGCGCGGTGATGACCTCTGTCGGCGTGCAAAACGTGCTGACCAAGAGCCTGGGCTCTCCGAACCCGCACAACGTGATCAAAGCTACGTTCGACGCGCTGACGCAGTTGCGCGACAGGGCCGACGTGGCCACGGCGCGCGGCAAGCAGGTGGGAGAACTGTGATGGCGAAGACAAAAATGATTCGTATTCAATATTACCGTTCCAAGATCGCCACACCCACCAAGCACAAATTGGTGATCAAGGGGCTGGGCTTTACGCGTCTGAATCAGATCGTCGAGCGCGAGGACACGGATTCGGTGCGGGGCATGGTGAAGGCTGTGCCGCACCTGGTTCGCATTTTGGAGAAGTAGCTGGGCCGAAGGCACGAAATGCTGGGAGCTCAAACAACGCGAGTTGGCGGGAATTAAACCCGCTGGCGCTATAGCGAGGGGAACATGGCAAGAAACTTATCGAATTTGCGGGCGCCGAAGAAAGCCAACACTGGGCGCAAGCGCGTGGGCCGGGGCATGGGATCCGGCATGGGCAAGACTTCGACCCGCGGCCACAAGGGCCAGCGTTCGCGCTCCGGGTCACACATGATGCGCGGTTTTGAAGGCGGCCAGATGCCGCTGCACAGGCGGCTGCCCAAGCGCGGCTTTACCAACATCTTCCGCACCGAGTACACGGTCGTGAATCTCGACCGGATCGCGGAGTTGAAGGTTGCCGAGATAGGCCTCGACGATTACCGCAAGCTGGGCCTGGCATCGAGCAAGAACGCGCTGATCAAAGTGCTGGGTTCCGGCGAGCTCAAGAAGGCCATCACCATTCACGCGCACAAGTTTTCGAAGTCGGCGGCGGAAAAGATTGAGAAGGCCGGCGGCAAGGCTGTGGTTGTGGGTGGCGAGACGGCGCCCGCGGCGGCATAGGGATTACGGCAACATGCTCAAAATTGGACCTGGAAGGCCCACTTTTGACATGTGACGAAACGCATAGTCCGCGTTTCCCGGGATTGGGTAGTCTGAAAAGACCGGGAATCGCCTTAAGATGGGTTCATTGCACGAATCGACCGGCGCTTCGGGCGCCTGAAGCGGATTACCCAATATGCTGGAAAAGTTTCTCAACATCTTCCGGATTCCCGACCTGCGCAAGCGCGTGCTTTTCACGCTGGGCATACTGGCCGTTTACCGTTTGGGCGCGTGGATTCCCACGCCAGGCGTGAATTACCGCCAACTGGAACTGCTGTTCAGCCAGCAGGGCGGATCTGCACTTGGACTGATGGACCTGTTCAGCGGCGGCACGCTGCGCCGCATGACGATCTTCGCACTGGGCATCATGCCCTACATCACCGCGTCCATCATCTTTCAGCTTCTCACCGTGGTTTATGAACCGCTGGCACGCATTCAGAAGGAAGGCGAGCTGGGCCGGCGCAAGATCACGCAATGGACGCGCTACGTGACCGTCGTTCTTGCCGCATTGCAGGCGATAGGCATTGCGGCCATTCTCACCAAGCAGGGCGTGGTGATGAATCCCGGCCCGGGCTTCATCCTGATGACCGTCCTCACGCTGACCACTGGAAGTGCATTCATCATGTGGCTGGGCGAGCAAATCACCGATCGCGGCATCGGCAACGGCATGAGCCTGCTAATTTTTGCCGGCATTGTCGCCGGCCTACCGCGCGGCATCGCCGATCTTTACCAGAAGGTCCAGACCGACGCTTGGGGACCGATGACCTTTCTGGTTGTGCTGGGCCTGATGGCCGGAATGGCGGCTGTGGTGGCCTTCATCGTTTTTGTGGAGCGCAGCGAGCGGCGCATTCCTATCCAGAGCGCACGGCGAATTGTGGGCCGGCGCATGATGGGCGGAGCCTCCAGCCATTTGCCGTTGAAAGTGAACTCCGGCGGCGTGATGCCGATTATTTTCGCAAGCTCGATTCTTTCGGCGCCTTTGTTATTTGGGCAGGTGGAATGGGTGCAGAATAACCGCCTTTTGCAGCCCATCATGCAGGCGCTTACGCCAGGCTACCCCTGGTATGAGCTGCTGAACATCCTGTTCATCATCTTCTTTGCTTATTTCTACGTTTCCATCGTGATGCGGCCGGACGATATCGCCGACAACTTCCGCAAGTCGGGTTCATTTATCCCCGGAATCCGGCCCGGCAAGCGTACGTCCGACTTTATCAACGACATTCTGACGCGCATCACGCTGGTGGGCGCGATTTACCTGATTCTGGTTCAAATGGTGCCCACCTTCCTCATTTCGGGCATCCGCTTCGACAAGATATGGCTTATCGGGAGGTTATTCGAGAATCTTCCTAACTGGTTGATTCACGGAATGAACGTCAACTTCTACTTTGGCGGCACTTCACTGCTGATCGTTGTGGGTGTGGCCATGGATACGGTAAACCAGATCGAATCGCAGCTGATCATGCGTCACTATGACGGCTTTTCCCCGCGGTCCGGTCGCATCCGCGGAAGGAAAACCTGGTAATGTCGTCATCTCTTTCATCAGAGACTCAAACGGAATCTGGCCGGGAAACGGAATCTGACACCGTTCCCGGCCCGATTCTTTTATTGGGCGCGCCGGGCGTGGGCAAGGGAACCCAGGCCAAAGAGCTCGTCAAGCTTTGGAATATCCCGCAAATCTCCACCGGAGACCTGCTCCGCGGCAACGTAGCCCGGGGAACGAACCTGGGCAAGACCGCCAAAGAGATCATGGCCCGGGGCGAGCTGGTGCCGGATTCGCTGGTTGACGAGATGGTCTCCGCAAGGCTGCTGGAGCCGGATACGGCCAAGGGCTACATTCTCGATGGCTTCCCCCGAACGCTGGGGCAGGCCCACTGGCTCGACGGCCGGCTGGCGGCGCAAATCGAGTCATTGCCGGTAGTTGCGGTCAGCATCCAAGTGAACTATAATCAATTATTGCGCCGCATTACGGGGCGCCGGAATTGTCCTGTTTGCCAGACGATCTACAACGTCTATATGCGCCCGCCGCAGCGGGAAGGTTTTTGCGACGTTGAAGGTGCAGAGCTGGTCCAGCGAGCCGATGACACGGAAGAGGTTTTCAAGGAGCGCATGCGCGCTTACGAAGCCCTCACTCGGCCCGTCGTCGAACACTACAGGGAACTGGGACGATTTGCGGAAGTCGATGGTGACCGGCCGATCCCGGAGATCGCAGCCGGAATAGTTTCCGCCGTTGAACGGTTGCGCCAGGCAGCGTAACTGCAGCGGCGGGTTTGTGCGTAAGGCAGTTCTTCGTAAGCAGTTCGTAGTTCACAGCGGCGCGATGCTGGAACCGAAGCCTGCGACTTTGAACTGACAACAGTGAACTGAGAACTGGTTTTTTCATGGCTGTTGTACTGAAGTCGTCGCAAGAGATCGAAAAGATGCGCCGCGCGGGCCACCTGGTTCGTGAGGTTCTGGAACTGGTGCGCAGCAAGGTGAAACCGGGCGCCACCACCTACGATCTGGAAAAGGCGGCTGAAGAGCGCGTGAAAGAACTGGGTGTGAAGGCTGCTTTCAAGGGGTATCACGGTTTCCCCTGTGTGCTTTGCACCTCGGTCAACAGCGAAGTGGTACATGGCATTCCGTCGCCGAAGCGGGTCCTGAAGGAAGGGGACATCGTCTCGGTCGACTTTGGCCTGGTGGTCGACGGTTACTACGGCGATGCGGCCATCACCGTTCCGGTGGGATCGATCGACGCCAACGCCGCGCGGCTGCTGAAGGCCACAGAAGACTCGCTCAAGGCCGGTATTGCTGCAGTTCGGCCGGGAGCGACTTTGGGCGATGTGGGAGCGGCGGTACAAAACGTGGTCGAGGGTGAAGGGTTTTCGGTGGTGCGGGACTTTGTGGGGCATGGGATCGGCGTGCACATGCACGAGGATCCGCAGGTGCCAAACTTTGGCGAAGCCGGCCAGGGCATGAAGCTGAAAGTGGGCATGGTCATCGCGATTGAGCCCATGGTGAATGCCGGAAAGCCGGATGTGCAAGTGCTGGACGACGGCTGGACTGCGGTGGCCAGCGATGGAAGCATGAGCGCTCATTTTGAGCATACGGTTGCCGTGACTGCAACCGGAGCAAGGATTCTGACGGAGTAGCGATACTCTCGTCCAAAACGTGAAGGCGCGGGAAGCGCCAGAAGTGGACACTGATTGTCGAAGGAAGATGCGATTGAGGTCATGGCAACGGTCGTTGAGACGTTGCCTAATGCGATGTTCAAGGTCAAGCTCGAGACCAATCACGAGGTCTTGGCGCATGTTTCGGGAAGAATGCGCAAGAACTTCATCCGGATTTTGCCCGGCGATCGCGTGGCCGTTGAGCTAAGTCCGTACGACCTGAATCGTGGGCGAATTGTGTACCGGTACAAGTAGCTAGCGGCGAAGAGCCGGAGATTTCCCCGCGCCTTGACGATTGCGCGGAGAGGGGTAACAGCAATGAAAGTTCGGGCGTCGGTGAAAAAGATTTGCGTCAAGTGCAAGGTGATTACTCGCAACGGTGTGGTACGTGTGATTTGCGAGAATCCCAAGCACAAGCAGCGTCAGGGATAAGTTAGGCCTGGCAAGGATGGGAGACTTCCACGGAAGTATGAGGCTAGTTAGCCGGAGTCAAGGCTTGCGATGAACCTCGGAAGTTGCTCCTTCTAACCCGTGCGAGCCGGTTGAGGCCGGAGGCACACAACAAGAGAAGGAAACCGAGAATGGCACGTATTGCTGGCGTCGATCTGCCCCGCAACAAGCAGGCCCGGATCGCGCTCACTTATATCTTTGGGATCGGGCAGCCCCGCGCCCTCAAGATTCTGGATAAGGCGAACGTAGACGCCTTCAAGAAGATCCAGGATTTGGGCGAGGAAGAGGTTAACCGCATCCGCCAGGTCATTGAGGACCAGGGCGACGTCGAAGGCGACCTGCGCAAGGACGTCTCGATGCACATCAAGCGCCTCATCGACATCCAGAGCTATCGCGGCTTGCGCCACAGGAAGTCGCTGCCGGTGCGCGGCCAGCGCACCCACACCAACGCTCGCACTCGCAAGGGCCCGCGTAAGGGCACGATTGCCGGCAAGAAGAAAGCGACGGCGAAGACCTAATGGCGAAACCAGAGCAGAAGCCCGAAGCGGGCAAAAAGGGCAAAACCAAGAAGTTCAAGAAGCGCGAGCGCAAGAATGTGCCGTTCGGCATTGCGTACATTCAAGCCTCGTTCAACAACACCATCGTCACCATCACCGACCAGATGGGCAACACGCTGAGCTGGAAGAGCTCGGGCTCGCTGGGATTCCGCGGATCACGCAAGGGCACGCCCTTTGCGGCCCAGCAGGCGGCTTCAAACGCTGCCAATATGGCTCGCGATCACGGCGTGCGCGCCGTGGAGGTTCGGGTCGCCGGTCCGGGTTCAGGCCGCGAGTCAGCCATCCGCGCGCTGGCTGCCGCGGGTATAGAGGTGAAGGTCATCCGCGACGTAACGCCGGTACCGCACAACGGCTGCCGGCCCCCGAAGCGGCGTCGCGTCTAGGGACGCGGCTCAACAACGGGCCGGGACGAAGTCCATTGTGGACGTAAACCGGCCGACATCCGAAGTCAGGAGAAGAAATGGCACGTTATACCGGAGCAGTTTGCCGCCTTTGCCGACGCGAAGGCACAAAGTTATTCTTGAAGGGCACCAAGTGCACCTCTGACCGCTGCCCGCTGGAGAAGCGCAACTTTCCGCCCGGCCAGCACGGCAAAGACCGCAAAGCCAAGATCGTGGGTTATGGCCTGCAACTGCATGAGAAGCAGAAGGCCAAACGCATGTACTTCACGCTGGAGAGCCAGTTCCGTGAGTACTACGAGAAGGCCAGCCGTTCCGCCGGCGTCACTGGCGAGTTGCTCATCCAGCAATTGGAGCGGCGCCTCGACAATGTGACGTACCGCCTGGGATTTGCCATTTCGCGCCGGCAGGCCCGGCAGTTGTTGCGTCACGGGCATGTCACTGTGAATGGCCGTAAGGTTAACATTCCTTCGTATCAGGTGAATGCGGGCGACGTGATTGCTGTCCGCGACAACGCCAAGAAGTTGCTGATTGTGGAGCAGGCCTCGCAGTATGCCGCGCAGAACCCTGTTCCGAGCTGGCTGGAAGCGAACTTTGAAAACCTGTCCGGGCGGGTGCTGCATTTGCCCAAGCGCGCGGACGTCAACCTGCCGATCAACGAACAGTTGATCGTCGAGCTGTACTCGAAGTAACAGCTGTTAGCCAAAAACTAATCGCTGAATTTCAACTGAAGGAGAACTTGCACGGCCGCCGCAAAATGCATCGCGACGTACATGCCGCGCGGGAAACGAGAGACATATATGTTGTGGAGAGGATTTCAAAAACCGAAGCGCCTTGCAGTCGATGCGGAGACGCTTACCGACACTTACGGGAAGTTCAGCGCCCAGCCTTTTGAGCGCGGCTTCGGCACCACGATCGGCAACGCGTTGCGGCGCACACTGCTTAGCTCCATTGAGGGCGCAGCGGTCACTGCAGTCCGCATTGAAGGGGTGCTGCACGAGTTCCAGTCCATCACCGGTGTGGTTGAAGACGCCACCGACATTATTCTCAACCTCAAGCAGATTCCATTCAAGCTGCAAGGCGAGGGCCCCAAGGCGCTGTACCTGCGCGCCGACCAGCCAGGTCCGGTGACCAGCGGCATGATCGAGGCCGACAGCGACGTCGAAATCCTCGATAAGAACGTGTACATCGCGACCCTGTCGGAAAGCGGCAAGCTGGACATGGAGATGCGTCTCAAGCGCGGTCGCGGCTATGTCTCGGCCGATAAGAATTTCGATGCCGACCTGGGGCTTGGCTTCATTCCCGTGGACTCAGTGCATTCGCCGGTGCGCCGCGTAAATTACGCCGTCGACGCCGCTCGTCTGGGCCAGATCACCGACTTCGACAAGCTGACTCTCGAAGTGTGGACCAATGGAGCCGTACTGCCTGCCGATGCCATCGGCCTGGCCGCCAAGCTGCTCAAGGACCACATGAATATCTTTATCAACTTTGAGGAAGAGATTGAAGCGGAAGCGCGCGGCGATGAAGGCCGCATCCTGCTCCGCAACGACAATCTCAACCGTTCAGTGGAAGAGCTTGAGCTCTCGGTTCGCAGCTACAACTGCCTAAAGAATGCCAACATTCAGACCATCGGCGAGCTGGTGCAGAAGACTGAAGCCGAGATGCTGAAGACCAAGAACTTCGGCCGCAAGAGCCTGAACGAGATCAAGGAAATCCTGGCTCAGATGGGCCTGTCGCTGGGTATGAAAATCGACGAGCAGGGCAATGCGGTTCCGGGACCGACCAGCATCCCGCCGCAGACAGCGCTAGCCGCGGGCTTTGGCCGCTTTGACGATGAAGAGGAGCCTCTCGATTCAGTGGATCTGCAGTTGCCCACCGAAACGGAGAATTTCTAAGGACAAGCTTTCAGCTCTTAGCACTCAGCTCTTAGCTCTTCTGCGCAGTTCAAAGGAACCAAGTTCAGCGCAGGGAGCTAAGAGCTGGCAGCTAAAGCAGCAGGCCAAAATCGAAAGAGAGTTTTATCATGCGCCATCGCAATGCAGGTTTTAAACTCGGACGCAACACCAGCCATCGCCGCGCGCTTTTGCGGAACCTGGTCACGTCCGTTATCGTTGAGGACCGCGTGCAGACCACCTTGACCAAGGCCAAGGCGGTTCGTCCGCTCGTCGAAAAAATGATTACCCTGGGTAAGAAGGGCGACCTGCACGCGCGCCGTCAGGCGCACGCCTTTCTTTGCACCGACGACGCCGTCAAACGGCTTTTTGATGTCGTGGCTCCGCGCTACGGCGATCGCAATGGCGGCTATTTGAGAATCATTCGCACCGGCTTCCAACAGGGAGACGGCGCCGCCAAGGCGTTCATTGAACTGCTGGGCGCCGAAAAGCAGCTTGAAGTCAAGCGCCAGAAGCGCGCCGACCTCAAGGCAAAGAAGCGCGCCGACCTCGAGAAGCAACTCGAAGAGCAGAAAAAGGACGGGGAAGAGCCCGAGGGCGGCGAAAAGGCCGCATAAACCTGGGGGCATCCCTGTGTTTCGATCAAAAAGCGGACATATCTCAACTGAGGTATGCCCGCTTGCTTTTAAGCTTTGCGTCTTAGCGATTACGAACGGAGAATTGCTGATCTGCCTTTCTCTTCAATCGCTTCCCTTGCGACCGTCTTGCGCAGAACCTCGATGTCATCGAGATCTACCTCAAGGGAGAAGCTTTGCTTGGTTGCAGCGAGGGTGATGACGACTTTGCATTGATGGCGAAGTTCGGTCACGATTCCCTCCACCCCCTCGAATACACCGCGATTTACGCGCACCACTTCTCCGATGGAAACTGTGGGATGGGGCCGCAAGATGCATCCGCTGGCCAGGCCTGCCCGGATTCTCTCTATTTCCAGGGCGCTTACTGTCTCGCCTACACCGCTTCCGAGCAGTCGCAGAACGCCTGGTGCGCTCACAACCGAAATTCGCGCCTCGGACGCGAAGCGAACAAAAATATATCCGGTAAAAAGAGGGCGTTCGAGATCGACTACCCGATCGGTCCATTTGGAACGCACTGAGTAAAGTGGGAGGTAGTGTTCCAGGGAGCGGGCCACCAAGTGTTGCGCAACGCGCTTTTCATGGTTTGCGACGACATGGAGAACACGCCAGGGGCTATCGAACATCGCACGCTCCGATGAATACTTCGCAAATCAGGAAAAGCTTCAAAGGTTCCACTCGCTATGCCGACTGCGCCGTGCTCGTCGGTCTTTCGATGTGCTCTCAACCGCAAAGATTGGCGTTCGTGCAAATGTATTCAGCAGCATCGGAAACGATTTTGCCTGGGCGACAGTGCAAGTATAGCTCAGAATCCCTTGTAAATTGTCTCTAGCCAAGGACAGGGCTCCCAAGAATCGGGAAACGGGCGGCAGTGCGAATCCCGCCACGCGCTGGACCACTAAAACTGGCGTCAAAGCACAATCCGGCGAACGCACCGCCAAATGGGGCTTGGCGAGCCATCGGCGCTTTAGTTGAAAGGGATTATGAGCAAGACCCCGCAGGATGCAGGGATTGATAGCCGCGTCGGAGATAGTCTAAGAAGCGTTTAATCTATTTGATGATTTTGCTTACCGATTGAAGGGCAAATCTCACCACGATCGCACGCATGTTCGATCGCATGAAAAGTCAATTTGTTCCGATCGGGGCGCGCCTGTGCTCGTCATGTGCCGTAATACGCTTGAGCAGGTGGACGCTTGGGCTGTAATCCGGAACAAGCTCCTTGAGCGCGATCACCAAACGGCCCGTATCCCGCGTCTCGCAGATTTCGCGCAGCCCTTCGAGCCACGTCCGCAAGTCTTGCTCGGGAACGCGATTGCCGACAAAAATCCGGATCTTCTCATGCTTCGACGGCACCGTATCTTCGAGCATTGTGGTGAGTTCTTCTGAGACTTTTTCACCGGGGCGCGCGCCGGTAAATTCGATCTTGATATCTTCCTCGGGGCGGAGGCCCGACAGAAGAATCAGGTGCCTTGCAAGATCGACAATCTTTACAGGTTGTCCCATGTCGAGAACACAGATCTGGCCGCCCTGGGCGATCGCCAAGGATTGGAGAACAAGCTGGCAAGCCTCGGGAATAGTCATGAAGAAGCGGCGCATCTCAGAATTCGTGACCGTGACGGGACCTCCAGCTGCGATCTGCTTTTTGAAGATCGGAATCACGCTGCCGTTCGAACCCAGCACGTTACCGAAACGGACGGCCACGAATTTTGTGCGGCCATTCTGCAGCGCCAACAAGATCAGTTCGGCGATGCGCTTCGTCGCGCCCATCACATTTGTCGGGCGAACTGCCTTGTCCGACGAAATCAGCAGAAAGTCTTCGACGCCATGCTCTGCAGCCGCAGCGGCCACATTGTAGCTGCCGAAAATGTTGTTTTCGATTGCCTCAAACACGTGAGTTTCCATTAGCGGCACGTGCTTGTAGGCTGCGGCATGATAAACCACATCCGGTTTGTAGAGCTGAAAGACTTCGTTCATGCGCTCGCGATTCTGAATGCTTCCAATCTCAGGGTAAAAAGTAACGTGCGGAAAAGACTGATGCATTTCGCGATCGATTTCGAATAAAGCGGATTCCGCAATCTCAAACCCGACGATGCCGGCAGGATGGAAGCGCGCAATTTGGCGGCATAGTTCAAATCCGATCGATCCCGCCGCGCCTGTCACAAGGACGATTTTGCCTTCCAATGTACTCCTGATCGAGCCTTCTTCCAGGTGCACCGGAGTACGCCCCAACAAATCCTCAACTGCAACTTCACGGATCTGGCCGGCCAGGCCGCGCCCTTCAATTACCTCTTCCAATCCCGGCACAGTTTTGAACTCAGCGCCAGTGTTTTGACATAATTCCAAAATCCTCGTCATCTCAAGGCCAGTCGCAGACGGAATGGCGATCAGCACAGCAGCTATTCTTTGCCGCGCAACAACCGCGCCGATCATGTCGCCAGTTCCCAGCACTGGCACGCCGGCGATACGCAGGCCAACCTTGTTGGAATCATCGTCGATGAAGCCGCACACTCGATAAGCCAGTCTCGAGTTGTTGCGAATTTCCCTTAAAAGCG
The DNA here is from genome assembly GCA_049518955.1 of Occallatibacter sp. GTDB lineage: Bacteria > Acidobacteriota > Terriglobia > Terriglobales > Acidobacteriaceae > Telmatobacter. The sequence goes on along the minus strand of JBEKRG010000005.1, from coordinate 55,508 downwards.
TATTGCCCGCGTCGCCCGCGCCGTAGATCAGAGTTCTTTTATGTGAGGCTTTACTACTCCTATATTGTGAGCTGAACCTCGACGTTGCACGAGCCAGAAGCCGAAGACCGCACGTCCCGAAGAAACAGACCATCAAATCGAGAACGTAGATGGATCGCGGAAAGCCCGGAGGCGCCAGCCAGCGAACGAAGAAGAAGCCAATGATTGAGGCGATGATGTTTGCAACTGAAATCCGGATCAGATCGATCGCGGACACATAACGCCAGAAGCCGCGATCCAGCTTTGCCCCGTAGAATACGACGAACTTAGTAGGCAGCCATATGGCGAGTGCATATGGAAGATAGCGAAAATAGAATGCCGACACGCTGAAATCGAACCGAAGCAAAAATGCCGCGACGGCCGAGGCCGCAAAGATCCCGGCCTGTGTCGCCCAGATCAGAATCCGGCGCACAGCGATGTTCCGAATAAGAAATCCCGCTTCCTTTTTCATGCTGAATCACTCACTTTCGGAAACACGCAACTCGGGAAGAGGATTCATAAAAGCAATTTATTTTGAGGCTCGGATGATTTGCTAATCGAGTCAATCCTGAGAAACGAGCCCTGACGAAGGCCACTCCCGGCCCGCTTCAAATCGTAGTGTCAGGTAAACGAGCGGGATGACAGCGACCACGGCGAATATGGGTGCGGCTTCGGAATAATGCGACGCAGCCCAAGCGAGCGGAAACAACCATCCGATGTTGATTGCTGCGACCACCAGCGTCACCTTGGCATGACTGCCCAAGGCCTTGGCGGCATGTTGATATGCGTGGCTGCGATGAGCTTCGTACCAGCGCGCGCGAGAGAGTATACGACGCAAGAGAGTTATGGTGGCGTCCACAACAAATGCGGCCAGCAGGATCAGCCAGGGCCAAACAAGTGATGAGTTTGTTTTCGAGTAGAAGAGTGAGAGCGTGCCCAGTGTGAAACCAAGGAATCCACTTCCGACATCGCCCATGAAGATCTTGGCATGCGGCCAGTTCCAAACGAGAAAGCCTAGGCTCGCGGCACAGAGCACTAACGAAAGCTCCACACCGCTGAGCAATCCATCGCGGAGCAACAGGAATGCGCCGAGCCCGCTCACACAAACGGCTTCCATGCCGGCCAATCCGTCAATGCCGTCCATGAAGTTAAAAAGGTTTGTCAACCAGACCAATGCAACGAATGCAGCACACCTGCGAACCCAGTCCGAAAAATCGGTGCCGCCACCGAACTGCGCGGGCCGCATTGCATCGATGCACCAAACGGCCCATGCGGCAGCGAACGAGTGAACGACGAGGCGCGGCCTTCGAGCCAACTTGAAGCGATCGTCAAGAAAACCGACAAAAGCGATGACGAGACCACCTCCGATCAGAGCCCAGGCGAGCCGATCGGGAATAAGGTGCTTCTCGAGAACCCAAAAGACTGCCGACAAAAAAGCTACTACGATTCCCACTCCGCCACCGCGCGGAACCGGAACTGAGTGAGAACTGCGAGCATTGGGGTGATCGATCAATCCGTGCTGGACGAACAGCCTGCGAAGGCCGGCAGTGATAAGGGCCGAAGCGAGGAAGACCACAACGAAGATTCTCATCAAACTGCCTTCGTTCGCGCCGGCTGGCGGGTTTGCCGATACCATCGAGCAGTTGCGGCCAATCCTTCGTTGAGGGTCATGGGTGGAACCCACTCCAGCAAACGTTGCGCGCGGCCGGAGTCGATTACGAGCGAATCCAAGAGCCTACTCACCATATCCTGCTTCGAAGCCAGTTTGGCGGCAAAACGTATTAAGGGCTCAGGTACCGGAAAAAGCCGCAGGGGTCGAGACAAGAGCCGCGCCAATCGGGTGATCAACTCGCGTGTAGATACATCCTCGGAGTCCTTCACAAGGAAACTCTGTCCGGCAGCCTGAGGATGGTCGACACATCGCACCAAGAAATCGGCAAGATTGTCGGCGCCGATCATGCTGCGGCAGTTCGCTTCTTTGGGCCAGGGCAGCGGCATAGCGAGATCGACCAGCTTGATTAGCCGCAGAAAATTTCCACGAACTCCAGGACCATAGACGAGCGGCGGACGAACAATGACCACCTCGAGGCCGGTTTCCGCCGCGATGGCACGAAGCACTTCTTCCCCCTCCCATTTCGAAATCGCATATGAATCTCCAGGATTGGAGGGCGTGTCCTCGCATAATGAATTCCGGGAGGTTGACTCGCCGTGGATCTTTACCGTGCTAACAAAAATGAGACGCCGAACGCCAGCAGCAACCGCAGCGAGAGCGATGGACTTAGTCCCGTTCACATTCACTTTTCTGAATTCCTGAAACGGATCGCGGGCCGACTCCCTCATCACGTGAACGCGGGCCGCCATGTGCACAACAACGGAAACGCCGGAGAGTGAACCTTGCAGTTTCAGATTCGTGCCGAGATCTCCCAGAAGGGAGACCTCGTTCAATCCCGGAATCGCCTGCTGCAGGTCTGGCCAAATCCTTAGATCCCGGACCCCAGCAACGGGACTGAATCCTGATGCGATGAGCTTGCGGCAAACATATCTTCCCACGAATCCGTTCGCGCCCGTCACCAATATTCGTTCATTCATGCCCGCTCATCAGGGAATGCATTGTTCATTGCCGCCATTCAATCGAAGTCAAACGGGGAGCTCATCTTAATTAGCATTGCGTGTTCCCAAACCCAAAGCGTTTATCACTCGCGCCACTCCAGCGGGCTTGTCGTAACTTTCGACGAAGGCCTCGCGGCCGTTCCGCCCCTTTTCCCTGATCTCTTCAGGATGATCAAGGAGGCGCACGAGCAACGACCTCACGCCGTCTTTATCGCCGCAATCAAAGTGCCAGCCACAATCGAATCGTTGGATGAGAAGGGCGGGCGTGGCCGCTGCTGGACCGATGAAGAGGACTGGCCTCCCCGCCGCCATCAGTCCATAAATCTTGCTTGGCACGACTGCGCCGATCGTCGATGGCTGCTGTGTAACCAGGCCCACGTGACCCCCGGCCAGGCTCGCACCCAAATCCTGCAAAGGAGCGTAGCCCAAAAATGAAACATTCTCTATTCCGCGCTCCTGACAGAAATCGGTTAACTCTCTGCGAGCCATGCCGCCGCCCGCGAAAATAAACAGAAAATCGGGAGAATTAGCCAAGCGCTCCATCACGGCGCGGATGGTCGCCACCTCGTGCACCAGCCCGAGATTTCCGGAGTAGAGAATGCGCAGCGGCCGTTGCTCGGGGAACGGCCAAGGCGTAATTGATTGTCCATCGGCCCAATTCTCCGCGACCACAACTCGATCTTCGGCAATCCGGTGTTGCAGCAGGCGCGTTCTCATGCAAGGTCCGAGAGCAATGACCGCGGTGGCCCTGCGCCGAGGAAAATCCAACATTCGAGATGTCCACGCCGCAACGGGAATGTCCAGGGCAATGGCGACGTCCGGATACACATCCATCTCCCACGCCACGTGACGGCACCCGCGCATCCGTTGTACCAACCAGCCGATCCATGCCAGCCCTGGCGGGGCCGTGAGCGTCAAGACAACATCCGGTTTTGGAATCCACAGGGCTCTCCATAACGCCCCTGCATAGAACGTTGCGTAGGAGAGAAGCTTCTTCGCCTTGCTTTGTGAAAACGTCGCGGTCTTAACCCTGACCACGCGAATCGTCCCGCTGCCGGTGGAACGCTCCCGGATTTCTTCGGGAATGTCGGTCTGATAGGCGGCCGGTGCCGCATCTTTTGCCGGAACGTATTCGGTCGTGCCGCAGATTACACGGACATCGTGGCCTGCCGCGGCGGCCCCATCCGCGAAATCAGACAGAAACTGCCCAACCGCCGACTGATCCTGGCCGAAGAACTGACTGATAACGATGATTCTTGCGCGAGAAGCCAATCCAATTGGAGGTTGTACGGTCTGGGATCTGCTTTGAGTCTCTCGCACGAAAAGTCAACTTTCACGGCACTGTCGTCAAGCAAGAACACAGTCCGGTTTCGGCCCGTGCCCGAGAATCCAGTCGTACACCTCAGTCATGGCCTTCCCGATGCGCTGCCATTGAAAGCGCTCTTCAACCAGGCCTCGCCCGCTGCGGCCCATCGCTTCGCGCTCTCGCTCCGTCATAGAAAACAATTGGCGCATTGCTGCTGCGATACTTCTCGCGTCTGGATCCAAGAGGATAGCCGCTCCCGCTATGGCCCCCTCGGGAAGATTGCATTCGGGGGTCATTAGGACCGGCAGTCCCCATGACCAAGCTTCGAGAATGCTTATGGGCTGGCCTTCGCTTTCGCTGGGCAGAATGAATGCGGATGCAGAGGCAAGGCAACGATCCTTGTCGACATCGAATTGTGGGCCGAGAAAATCGACACTGGAACGAACCTCAAGCTGCTCTGAAAGATGCTCGAGCTCCGCGCGATGGTGATTTTGGTCCCACCCGGCAACGGTCAGGCGCCAGCCTGCCGTCGCTGCGTCGTTGCGCACCGCGCTCCAGGCCTCGATCAAACTGCGCAGTCCTTTCGAAGGATGAATTCTTCCGAGATAAAGAAGTGACCGGCCCTGCAGCGGCTGCTCGCGAACCATATCATGCCGCAATGTTGCGCCGTTCGGGAGAACGCAGATTGGATTCTTCAATCCGTAGCCGCGGAATGACTCCGCTTCGGCAGCATTCAAGGCGTGGAGGCAAGCGGCGTGGCGCAGATGCTCATTTTCATAGAGCAGAGCAGCAACCCGCTTTTTCCATCGCGAATTTCGCAGCGCCCGAGGCTTGAGTAGTCCGTGCGGACTGACGACGTAAGGCCTCGTCTCCCCCGCCCAACGCCTGGCCACAACTGACGGATACATCCAGATGCTGTGGATATGCAGAATGTCCGCGTTACTTCTGTCCACAGCCGATGCGAGCCCCGATGCGTAACCGAAGATGCGCGGGCCACGAACCGGAAACGTCCGGGTCGCAATGCTGCCCCAGAGAGACTCGTCAGTCTCCGTATAAGCATCGCGAGCGCTGAACACCACGGGAAGGTAACGACTCTCAGCGGCGATCGCAAGGGTGAGATTGCGCATGGAATCGAAGATTCCGCCATTCATCCTCGAGATCGAATTAGTAAGGACGGAGAGTCGATATTGCGAACTGGGCATGGGCACAAAAGAAAAGGAGTCGCACAAAGAGTCACTGCGAACGGCCCGCTGTGTTAGGCGTTCGCCCGCAAACCTAGTTCCGTAACGCTGCGCGCAACGGCTTGGAGATAGCCTTGGACCTCCAGATCCATCCTGCAGTACTGTTCGACGATCTCCTTTGAGCGCGCGCCCATCGCCGCTCTGAGCGCTGGGTCGAAGAGCTTCGTCATAGCCGCTGCGAGCTGAGCAACGTCGCCGGGCTCGATGACAAATCCATTCAACCCGTCCTGCACAATCAGTCCCGCAGATCCACAAGCGCTGGTTGTCACCAGCGGCTTGCCGGCAAGCCCCGCCTCAGCCAGAACCTTGGGAAAGCAATCTTTGTGCGTGGGCAGCAGGACGGCATCAACCGCGCGGTAGATCTCGGCGAGCTTCCGCGGGGGAACCGGTCCAAGAAAGCGTACGCGCCGTTCGACGCCACTCGATCGGGCCATTCGCATGAAATACTCGATCGTCGCACCATCCTTGCTTGCCGGTTCCTCTGGTCCAACGAATACACAGAGGAAAGACTCGTCGCCGGGTAGCAGCGCCGCCGCCTTGACGATGTCTGCCACTCCTTTGAAGGAGTGCAGATTCCCCGCGTATAGAAAGACCGCATTAGCGTTGAAGCCGAGATCGCGCCGGGAATCCGGGTATGTTCCGACCTCGAGAAGCGTTTTGTTGAAGAGCGAAGCACCAGCTTCGTACGGGGCGGAGATCATCCGCCCGGGAGCACAGCCGTAAACCTCCGTAAGAACTTCAAACGAAGCAGGACTTTGATAAATATGGCAGCGGCACAAGCGAAGCAGAAATCGCTTCGACAATCGGACCCACCAGCGCCGCTTCCTCTCCCACTTTAGCGGCAGCGTTTGGTTGGTTGAAATCACAGCTCGGCCAAAGAGGCGAGCACAAATCGCGCACCAGATTGCTCCCAGACCGAGCAGGCCCTTCAAAATCACGACATCGGATTCTCGCGCGCAGGCCAAACCTACCCGCCATTCAGGATTGGAGACAAACCCCTCAGGTGTGCTGCCTTTGACGCTGACCCCCAGATGCTTTCCGCGCGCAGTGGCTGGACGATAGGCAACTCTCGAATGCTCCTGATCTGTATGCATGTAGAGCGGAAAAGCCTTAACGGAAAAGGGTGCAGCTTGCGCGACTTCAAAAAGCGCATCCTCTGTATTGCGCTGCAAATCATACGTCAGAAACCCGACCCTGAGGCGGGGCTTGGGCTCCCCGCTTTTCGAAAGTGTCTCCGGATTCTGCGCAGCACCAGAGTCAATCATTCAATCGCCCACAAAAGCGATTCTTCAGAATGACTAGAGCGTCGCGACTCAACGGCTCTGTTGGGACAGTCATGCTGATGACTTCTGCGCCCATGCAAAAATCTGCGGCGACAGATTGGGAACCGCGTGGAGCATGAAAAAGCCGCTACGCCTGCAAAGCTCAAAGAATGAGAGTGGCCGCGGATAGCAAGCGACCGCTCCGAAACGGACAGGATCGAGCGAGGAAGCTCGAATGCATTTTTCCAGCGATTGGATTGAGTGGTAGAAAACATGCTCCCAGGGCACGAGATCCAAAGGCTTGTTCAGCGCGCGATGGACCCGGATCTTCCAGGGAATTGCCCGGCCGTTGGGAACCGAGATGAATAAGTGTCCCCCTGGCTGTAGCGCACCTGCAAGTTGCTGCAAAAAAGGAACGGGGTTCCGAATGTGTTCAAAGACGTCCCATAACGAAATGAAATCGAATTTCAATCGGGGCTGGTCCAAGCTTTCAAGGTAGGCTGGAAGAGAACTCGCATGCCGCACGTCGGGGAAGAGTGTGAATGCATGCTCTGCTTGGGCCCTTGAGGCGTCGAAGCCATAAACCCGAAACCCATTTGCAGAAGCAAACGTCAAAAACCCACCTGTGCCGCACCCAACGTCCAGCAGGGTTGAATGTTCTGATGTTGCCGAACGCGACGCATAGGCTAGCCATTGCTTGAATGCCGGAAGCTTATGTGTTCCCTGGCACCATAGACGGCTTTGGTCGAGTGCAGAGGTCTCTAAATCGACATAGTCTGGTGATAAATCCGCATAGTGCTCGACTGTCTGAATAAGGTCGCAGCGCGAGCAATGCACGACATGATAAGTGCGGAAGTCATGCTCTTCCCAAGCTATTTCCTCGACTTGGGCCGAGTCGCAAAGTTTGCAGATTGGCGCATGACTCACTTATCGGCGACTCCAAACCAAGGTCAACCTTCGAGCCGCTTTTCGTTGCGCCAGCTTGTAACATCCGCTAGCCACTGGCGCATTCTGCTATAAATATCATTTCCGGAGGAAATTGCGCGCGCATATCCGGCAGCGGCGATCTTTTTCCGGGCGGCTTCGTTGTTTACATAGAAGTGCGCTTTATCAATAAACTCCGCCGGACTGTCGAAAAATTCGGCCTCTTTCCCTTCACGGTAAAATTCCTGCATGGCGGGGGTTCGCTCAGAAAGAAGGAAAACTCCACAGGCCGGAATCTCCCACGATCGTGTAGTGTACTGATCGCGATTCCATTTACTGAAGAAACAAGCGCCAATCTTGCTCGCACACAGCGCGCGCCGGTAGTCTGCTCCCCTGGCGTGAAAGATGGGCCGCACCGACTCGTACGCATCGGGGTCGAGAACAGATTTCCATTCTTCGGCTCCGCCGAAGATTCTGCATTTGAGCCCAGCCCGAAGCACACCCGAAAGGCACTCAACGCGCAGGTCGGGCTCCATGTGTCCAGCGAAAACTACGTCGGATCCAAAGTCTTTATGTTCCTGCGGAGTCAGCGAGCACGGAAAATGAAGCCACGGGATGTAGTACATCATGAGGACCCGCACGCGTTTAATACCGTATGCGGCGGCCTCAGCAACATTGCATTCCCTGTTTACGTGATACCCATCGTACTTCGGCAGCGCACCCAAGAGAAACCTGTATTCTCTTAGGCCGGGCCGTCCAAACGGATCGTCGTTGTGCAGGCCTGAGGCGAAGGTAATGCGGGCAACGTCGGACACAGTTTCGGCAGTATAGTGATGCCCCTGGTAGAAATGCACGACGTCAGGATGCAGTTGTTTTGCGCGCTCAAGCACCATCCGGTTGACTTTGCGGATGTGCGGGCCCAACAGGTAGCGCTGCTCCATCCGCCCTATCAGATTCGACGGAATATGGGAGTGAGTGTCGAAGAGCTCGACATATACACCAAGATCGCCTAACGCTCTAACCCAGGCTAACTCGTGAATCTCTCCAAAGGCCGAGCGGACGAGCAAGAGGGACTCAACCTTGTTTCCGCCAGACGCAGCCATAGTTCTTCCGAGGAAAGACTCCGTTCAAGATGTACGAATACCACGCGCCCCACTTATCACGGGAGTGGAACCGAATAAGCGCTTCAGCACATTGATAGTGCGGTCGCAGATGCGAAACCCGGCGACTGAAAGAGCGGCGCGATACATGCGGAATGATAAATATTTGCCCAGGCCGAGTTCGGACAAGGCCGCCGCGTAGCGCTGAAAAGAAGATCGGGTGCTCATTCGCGCCTGGATCGCGAGGAGCGGGTAGGAGTAGCGCGCGATATCGGAGCGAATCAACCGGCCCACTAATGAGCCGTGCGCCGACTCGATGCTTGCGGTAATCGCGAAGAGGCCGCGAACAAAATTCAGCGAATGTTCAGGAGTTAGTTGTTGCGGAACGAATCGCTCGCGCTCGCTCGCGCTTGACCCGAAGTAGTGATCCCCGCCGGCCCGGCGAATCGCGGTCATTTGCGAGAGATAATAACCCGGCATCGTCATGAGGATGTTGCCAACCAAGTGCAGTTGATAAAGCAAGGTTCCATCAAAGTCACTGGTTTTTATTGCGCGCGCCGCGTCCGTGCGGACTGCGAGGCCGGAAATAAAGACCGACCTTCGGAAAAATGCCGCCACTGTTTCCGGCCCCGGATTGAATGCGCGGTCACTTGGGAAATAGCGATGCACGTCCAGTACTTCTCCGGTGTCTTTTGAAATGGTTCGCCACGCGCGCAGAATTACGCCCGACCCTGGGTTCGCGTCTGTCATTTTTGTAAGTTGCTGCAATGCGCCGGCGCACCAGAGATCGTCGTCGCCCATGAAGACGCAGTATCGTCCTTCCGCGTGATCGATAAGAAAGCGCAGATTGCCGTCATAGCCGAGATTTGCAGGCGTTGTGAGGAAACGGACATTCAGAAGTTTGTGAGCTTGCGCGAACCGCTGAACTACTTCCGCAATCTCCTTTCCTTTAGGCGAAGAATCCTCGCTGACCACAATCTCCCAATCCCCGGGCGGCTCGGAAGCAATGCTCTTGAGCAGATCGGACAGCTCTTCAGGCCGATTGAACGCAGGGATGCAAATGGAAAAGCGTTTCGTCATTTCCTCGTCTTGGTGCAGATTACGGATGGATTGGGCGGGGCCGGCCTGCCGGACACTTGGAACCCGCGTATGCTAGGCGGGCAGGGCTTGCGCAGCGGCTTGCGGCGTCAGATTCACAGACCTGCTCAGAGTCTGCTCGATGGCGACGAAGACAAGAATAGGAAAGCCCCGAGTAGCCAACAGATACACGCCAATTGTTGCAGTCATGGGTATCGCCCACAGGCACAACAAAGTGATGAGATAGAAGCTGAGCAGCAAAGTTCCCATGTCGACCGCGGAATATGCCATCGAAAAGCAGGCCTTTGCGATTCTTCCGATGACGAAGAAACCGCCAACTACACCAAGCGCGCCGAAGTTGAAGTAAAACTCCGCGAGAGTTCCGGGCACGACGCCATTGATGGATGGATCCTGATAGATGTATTGTCCGACCAGCGCCGTCATCGCTTCCGGTTCCGGCACCCTAAGAGGGATGTGCAACAAAGTTGCCGGAGCATTGACCGTCATGGCCAAGCCCTGAAGCAGCGTTGAGCCGAGCGCATGGCCATACCGATTCACCATGTCGAAGGCCAGACTGATCGTCGGGAACCTTCCCATTTGCCAATCGAAGACGGCGGCCAATTGATTGGCCACGAATTGGCTCGGTGTCGTTCCGCCCTGAATGAGGAGGTCGAGGCCGCCGTTTAGCAGCGTGGCCGTTCGCGCGATGGTTTCGAAAACAACGATTCCGACGATTCCGGCAGTGATGATTAAAGCGAACGGACGGAAATGGCGCGGCGCAACCTTGTTCACGACAAAAAACAGGGGTAGCACTGCCAGCAGGTTCTCCGCCCGGCTGCCGGTCCAGAATAGATTAAGAAACATACAGGCCGATCCGCCAACAAGCGCGGCGAGCGAGATTCCGGGGTGATTCTTGCTGAAACGCGAAACCATGAAAGCAGTCAATAGGAAGATGATGCCCCAGGAAAGCCAGGTGGACATGAATACATAGCGGGCGGTTCCTTCGGAGAGCTGCCTCGCCCGGTCAATGGTCGCCACGTCTTCAACCAGTTCACCAGAGCTGGAGAAAAGCATGTATGTGCCCGCAACGCCTACAAGCGTAAAGACCGCTCCGGCGAGAACAAGCAGCGTAGAACGCACGCGGACCATGTGCGGAACGTTCAGCAGGACGGGCTGGCGCGCAGGCGCAAGTCCCCACCAAAGCGCCAACTGCGCAAGGAGGATGAGCGCAAGCGAAAGATAGACATGATGGATTTGTGTGTGGCGATCAAGCGCAGCGATTTCATAGAAGCCGAGGGAAATATAGTCAGTTCCGGTGAGATGAACGAACGCCGACAGCGGGTAGGTGAGCAGGAATGTGCCGAGCACCAGCGTATATCCGTTGATGAAGCTGCCGGTCTTCACCGCCGCGCGAAGCAACATTGCGGCGGAGCCGACAAGAAGGAGCGCAGCAAGTACTCCGGCGCCCGGTGCATCGACACGCTCGCGCCGCACTAACAAAATCACGGCAACGAGCAAAACAACCGATAGAAGAATTCGGCGCCATGGAATCGTCCGCGTCTCTTGTTCAGTTTTCAACACGCACTCTCTGCTGCCTCTTCGTTTCTGTTTTTCGCCAAGACTTTTTCTCTGAAAAGTTCGACCATTGCGAGCGCCATGGCGCGAATAATGCTGGGCCGAAATCCCCACAGCGAAGAAAGGCGGACACCCTGCTGCGTGGTGAGATAGAGCTCCAAACAGATCAGGTAAATCGCCTCTGCAATCAGGACGGCGCAACAGAAGCCGAATGCTCCCCAACGCGGCACGAGGGCGATGCTGAGAAGAATAAGCGCCGTGAGATTGATCGCGGCTCCGACCGTGCCTGGAACAATGAAGTGGAGGCCGCGCAGATTGTTTTCCAAGGTCCTCGTCATGGCTCTTAGTGACATTGCCAGCGCCAGAGGATACGCGGCCGGAATCGCGCTGAGGTATGCTTTCCCGAAGCCAAACCGGATCACTGGGCCCACAAGGGCGCACGCGAGAAGAAAACTCGCTCCGGCAACTACCTGCGCCATCTGGAATCGGCGCAGCATGAGGGCCAATGAGACGTCAGCGTTCTCGGCGCTTGAAACTTCGACAAATCCAATCTGCGTGAACGCCTCGGTGGTAATCGTGATTGGCATCGTGACCGCGAAGGCGATGGCGAAGTAACCGATTTGCTCAAGCGTCGTTGTGCGAATGAGGATCGCCCGATCGGCATTCAGCAGAACAACAGCTGCGAGGCTTGGCGCCGCGAAGCGGATTCCCAATCCCAAACATTGACGGTAGGCGCTGCGGGGAAGGCGTCGATTCAGCCACGATGGCTTGATGTGAGTGAGATGCAGGAGGCACTGGAGCAATTGGCTGCCGAGCGCCGAAAGCACGGCGCTGAGGGGCGTGAGAGTCCCCGTAAGCCACAAGACGAGAAGTGCGACCACGTAGCTCGCCTGACCGGCAAGCGTTACCGCGTTGACCCACGTGAAGCGCTTCATGCCATAGGCCATGGCGTTGAAGTACGGCACAAGAACCATGAATGCGCCGCACGCGCAGGAGATTCGCACTGGGATCGCTAACGGGCGATTGTCGCCAGTCAGCGTGAACGGAGCGCAAAGTATGAAGAGCGGAACTGCCAGCAGGACCTGGGCGACCGCGAGGCGGAAGCCGGTCGTCAAAACCTGCTCCGGATGCTGCGGGTTTTTGGAGATCAGTGCAGTGATCGCCTGGGGTGTTCCCAGGCTGAAGAACGCAGCCATCAACGTAGGAAAGTAAAGGAGGATCGCCAATTCGCCGCGTCCACGGGGCATCAATAATCGCGAAACCATCAGGCCGGAGACGGCGCCGAGTGCCACGCGGAGCAAGTTGGCTCCCGAAGTCGAGACGTACGACCAAATCAGATGTTTGCGATGTTGGGACGTTTTCCCGCTCCAAGATCTAATGCGGCGTTCAGCTGGTGCTCACTCGTTGACAGGCACTGACTTGAATTCCGCCAGCAACTGCAAAATGCGAGGATTGCCAGCCAGGACGTTGCGCCCCAAAATGTAGAACCACGCGCCAAACAACCCGAAAGCAGCAAATACGAGGACTATAAGGGTCCTTCTCGGCGCGGATTTTGTATCCGGCGGAATGGCTTCTTCGACGACCTGAATCACCGCAGCATTGCGCGACTCGTCCCACCTGGCAGCGTCATATTGCTTCAGCAGCAGATCGAATAGGGCCTGGCGGTACTCGAGCTCATGCTGCGCGCGCAGATAATCCGCGCCCGCGCCGGCAACATCCGAAAGATCCAGTCCGCCGGATTCCGGCGCGCCGCTGCGTTCTTCCAGCTTGGCCGTTTGACTTTGCAGCGAGGAGAGTTGGCTCTCCAGCAGCTGCACCTCTGGATTCTGCTCGGTGGAGTAGGATCGCAGCGCCTGCAGTTGAACTTCTTTGTCCGCAACCTCGGCGTGCAAATCGGCCAGCGACGTGATCAGCGCCTTGGTCTGTGCGTCCAGTTGAATCAGGCCCTTTTGCTTCTGGATCTGCTGGAACATAAGCTCAGCATTCACGAGGTCCGCTTTCGCGTCCTTCAACCGCTCTTCGTAGAAGAGGCGCCTTTGCGATGCTTCGGTCAGTGCGAGGTTTTTCGTCAGATTGCGAAGTTGCTCAGGGTAGGCATTGGCAATGGCTGCTGCTCGCTTCTTGTCTGTATCTGTAACGGAGATTGCGATCAGCGTGCTCTTTTCTGAAGTGACAATCGTGCGGTCAGCAAGCGCCTTTCGAGCGGCCGTCATGTCCTTGGCGTGATAAACGCCGGAGAGACCGAATTCCGCGATGATCCCATCGGCTACTGGGCGCGAAGCCAACAGCCCAAGGTAAAGCTCGTTGGGGTTTCTCAGGCTCAGCCCGCCGCCGGTTGCGACCGATAGTGGATTGGTGGCGGCAGGATTTATTGCTAATTGGCTCATGAGCAACGCCGCTGACGGTTGCGTTTGCTGCGGAGTCATGATCTTGGTTGTCGCCGTGTAGCTCACCGGCAGCAGCAAACTCACGACGATCCCAATAAGAAACGCAATTCCCGTTGCCAGCAACACCAGCCGCTTGCCGCGGGCCAAATAGGTGAGAGCACCAAAGACGGACCATGCGGGCACGGGCCGCCGTTCTTCGGAGAAACCTTCTCCGAGGGGCGTGACTTCTTCCTGCACCATCGTTGAATTCTGTTTCATCATGGTTCGCCGATTTGCTAGTAAGCCGTACCGAGAACAGCGCCGGTCAGGGCGGTTTGCGACAGAATCTGCGTGAAGTATGGTAGCTGCTGGATGAACGTGCTCGGCCCTTTCAGCTTTGGTGGGACGATGATCGCGTCTCCTGGCAGCAAGGTTGTCTTGTCAAAATCCGAATGCCAGAAATCGCCGCGAGTTTGCCGGCTGATCACGGTGCCATCAGCCCGGATCAGGAAGACCCGCTTGGTGTCCGCCTGGCGCGTGGGGCCGCCAGCATCGTTCAGATACGCGAAGAGCTTCTTCCTGCGCTCATAGCGGAAGGCATTTTCGTTGTAGACTGCGCCTGAAACCTGCACTGTGTTCAACTCCGGCGGAATGTAAAACGTATCGCCGTCCTCCAATGGAAACGCCGGAATGTCGTCGACGCTGCTCGCATCGGGCTTCATGGCCAGAACTACGCGCCCTGTTGGCTGCACGGCTGCGAGCTGCGCGATCAAAGCCTGCTGGGCGCTCAACTGCGCCTGCTGCTCTGAATTGCTGGAAGCGCCTACGGTGGAAGCGGCGGCGTTGCGCGCCAGGAGGTCTCTCTGCATCTGCGAGGTTGATTGCCGGATTTCGAGCTCTTCGGCGCGGCGCGTGGAAATACGGTTGAGTTGCGAGGCGTAGAGATAGGAGTGCGGCGTGAGCCCGCCGGCGCGCTTGACCACATCGCGCAGCGTTTCGCCTGGGCCGATGCGGTAAATGCCCGGCGCATTCACTTCCCCGTCTACGCGCACAAATGCTGCGTGCTTATCCACGGGAAGTGGGATGTCCTTCTCAGAAAAGATGGTGACAACGTCTCCCGGCTGCAGCACAACATTATCATTCGACGCGTGGTCATCGACGGCGTTGGCCAGGTTGAATGCGATTAAGCGGGTACTCAAATCGTGTTGGTCGAGCCGCTCAATGGCCGCGTAGTCCCAGTTGATCTCTTCGCCGTTACGGGCGGCAGCGAAACTGGCTTCGCTGCGCTGGATGGCCTCGTTTTGCGCATTGATCTCCGTCTGCTGACTTGTCCCAGTTTGTTGATTGGCTCCGGTTTGCAAATTGATCCCTGACTGCGGATTGACTCCGTTCTGCGTATTGATCCCGGGTTGAATGTTGGATCCAGGCTGGTTCGTCGGGGAAGTCTGGGGGTTCGTTGTGCTCTGCTGATTCGTCCCTGGCTGTTGATTGAATCCGTTTTGCCCGTTGAAACCGTTTTGCGGGGTCGTGTTGTTCGGCGCGTTGGTTATGGTCTGCACATTCGTCCCCGTCTGGGGATTGAACTGGTTCGGCGCAAGGCCGAATGGATGGGCGATTCTCTCTGGAACAAGAAAGTTTTGCTGGTTCCAGTAGTCTCGGCTGAGCAGGAACTGACGGTTGGGAATGAGATCTGAGACGCGCATTCCGTCGTGCCACGCATAGCGTCCCGGCTGTCCCACGTTGCCGCGAAGAGTTACTGCATTGTCGAAACGCGGAGAGAGCGGGTAGACACGCAGCAAGTCTCCATCACGGAGCGTGCGCTTCAGCCCGGAGTCATCCATCGCGAACGACTCCACCTGCCGGCCCTCGTGATTTTCGATCCGCTCCAGCAGAACGCGATCCTCATCGGCGAGATTGGTCGCGCCGCCCGCATCGCTGAGAGCCGATGCAACTGTCTCATCTCCCCTGATCTCATAGATTCCAGGCTCGTTGACGCTGCCGATGATCGCCACCTGCTGCCCTGCGGGCGGAATATAAATCACATCGCCAGGCAGAAGTTGAACGTCGTGCGATTTGTCACCTCTGCGCAATAAATCGTAGAGGTCGAACTCAGTGATCACCTGATCGTTGCGCCGCAATTGTATGTGGCGCATGGAGCCGGTCGCCGAGGGCCCTCCGGAAGTGAAAAGCGCATTCACCAGGGTGCTGAGCGAACTGATGGTATAAACGCCCGGCTGGCGCGCGCTACCCAGCACGAAGACCTGGATGGAGCGAAGCTGGCCCAGAGTTACGTTAAGGTCAAAGTCCTTGTAGAGCGTGGCGATGGCCGAATGCAGAGAGCTCTGCAGTTGTTCGTAACGCAGGCCGGCCACGGTCAATGTCCCCACTGTCGGCACAAAGATCTGCCCGTTGCGATCGACGGTGACGCGCGTATCGAGGTCGATCTTTCCCCAAACGTGAATGAGCAATTCATCGCCCGGTCCGAGCACGTAATTTGCAGGCACCGGAATGCGGTCAAGCGGGGCAAAGGTGGTGGGAACTTCATCGAACAGATTTCTCCCGAACACCTTCAAGGGATGGCCGGCCTCGTCCTCGGCGAAGATCTGGAATTCTGTTCGCGTCGTGATCGGGCCAACCGCTTTATATGGTGGTGGAACGTTTGTCGCGGGAGTGGGAGGGATTCCGGAAGGTAGTGTGTTTATGCCCGGCGTAGCCGTCTGCGGATACGTACTCGTCCCGGGCGTTGGAACCGTGCCCGTTGCCGGAGGACACACGGCCTCGAGGCCTTCCGGGACGGGGCCCGGTCCGGTTGGACATTCAACCGTCTGCGCTCCGGGAGCTGTGGGCGTCGTCTGCCCCGCGCACAGCGCCCCGGGAACAAGAAAAAGAAGAAGAAATCTATGTTTCATCACGATCAAGTGTTCTCAATTCAAATCGGCGTTCGTTTTTGCGTTCGTGCTCCAGCAAAGGTCTCGCTAGAGGTTGCGGTCTGCCTTGAACATCTCAATTTCGGCGCTGAGCTTATCGACCCTTTGTTCCAGTTCACGCATTTGTGCGGAGTATTCATTCCTCGTTGCATCGCCGCCGTTTCCCTGGCCAGTACCGTTCAATAAACTGCGCATGGCTTCGCGCGCCAGGTCCGACACACTGCGCGCGCCGGAGGCCAGCGAAATCCGCCGCAGAGTGGAGAACTCCTCCTCTGACATTCTTATGCTGACGATCCGTGATCTTGGTCTAAGGACTCTCATAGCGGGTTTATCCACGGAATTGTGAACCTGGCGCGCCGACGCCGCTTGCGGGGATGGAATGCGATCGAATCTTTCCTGAAGTTCGAATCAACGGCCGAAGACATGTGGCTCGAGATCACACTCGAGCCAGGAGCGGGCCGGACAAGCTTCGCTCCTGTCGGTCCCACGCCGCAGGATGGGCCGTTGATCTTTGCCAGAAAAAACACACACACGGTCAGGGCAACTGCCTTGAAGGTTGCGCGCCACGCAGCATAATGCGGCCCGACTAGCCTAGCTTGGATTCGTAAGCGAGACTACCTTAACATGCGAATCTTGGGGAAGCAAGGAAAACGTATGACAAATGCAATACATATCTAAGTGATTGACTTCATGGTAGAGTATGACCGATTTTCGCCCTATGCGTAGGTGACCAAAGGCACCCCTCCCGAGCCAGCCCGGCCGATCATTTCCGTTAATTCAGCCGGCCAGGCCAGCGGCGCTTCAGAACCATAAAGACCACCCACTGCATGAACAAGGCGCCGCAGCAGTCCAGCACGACATCCCATGGGTTCCCGGTCCGATTGGGCAGGAAAGTCTGGTGCCACTCATCCCAGCTGGCCACAAGCGCGGTGCCCGCAAGCGCCAATCCGGCATCGGGGAGAAACCGAAAGCGCGGAAAAGTCATCCACCAAGCGCGCAGCCAGGTTAATCCCAGCCCGCCGTACCCGAGAAAGTGGCCGGCCTTGCGGATGGAGTGGTGAATCGCACCCCAGTTCGCGTTGCTCACCGGCCCGAACAGTGCCTCAAACATAACGCGCAGCGGACCGGATGTTCGATCGGAGCCAAGATATTTTGTGGACTCAACCACGATCACGGCGATTCCTACCGCAACCGGCCACCAAGCGCTTACCCAGAACCGGAGGCCGCGCCGGCTACTCGACATGATAGTTCGGCGCCTCGCGCGTGATGATCACGTCGTGCACGTGACTCTCGCGCAGGCCGGCGCCCGAGATTCGCACGAACTTGGCCCTCTCCTGGAGCTCAGCGATGGTGCCGCATCCCAAGTAGCCCATCCCGGAACGCAAACCGCCCACAAGCTGAAAAACCATCGCTTCGAGCGGTCCCCGGTAGGGCACGCGCCCTTCGATGCCCTCAGGAACGTACTTGGCAAGGCGGTTTTCATTAGCGCGCTCGCGCTGCACCACGTCCGCTGGACCGCTTTCCGCAACGCCGAAATCAGCTGAACCCTGGAAGTAGCGCTCGCCCGAGCCCTGGCTCATGGCCGTCAGCGAGCCCATGCCACGATAGCTTTTGAAGCTGCGCCCCTGGTAGAGAATCGTTTCGCCTGGGCTCTCGTCCACGCCGGCGAAGAGCGAGCCGATCATGACCGAGCTGGCGCCGGCCGCAATGGCCTTGGTGATCTCACCGGAGTACTTGATGCCGCCGTCAGCAATCACCGGAATGTCGTGCTTGCGTGCCGCGCGGTAGGCCTCGGCAATGGCCGTAATTTGCGGCATGCCTGCGCCGGTGACCATGCGCGTGGTGCAGATGGAGCCGGGGCCGATGCCCACTTTGATGGCGTCAGCGCCCGCGTCGATCAGCGCCATTGCGCCCTCATAGGTCGCCACGTTCCCCGCCAGCACTGAAACCTCGGGGAAGCGTTTCTTCACCTCTCGGACCGCCTCCAGCACGCGCGACGAGTGGCCGTGCGCCGAGTCAATGGCCAGCGCGTCGGCGCGATTGCGCACCAGCTCTACTGCGCGCTCCAGAAAATCCCCTGTAGCCCCGATCGCTCCGCCCACGCGCAGACGGCCCTGATCGTCCTTGCTGGCGTTGGGGTACTTCAGCTTTTTCTGGATGTCCTTGACCGTGATCAAACCCATCAGCTCGTACTTGTCGTTCACCACCAGCAACTTTTCTACGCGGTGCCTGTGCAGGATCAGCTCCGCCTCTTCAAGCGTGGTGCCTACGGGCACGGTGATGAGATTTTCCTTTGTCATCACGTCGCCCACGGGAATGTCGGTGCGCGTCTCAAAGCGCAGGTCGCGATTGGTCAGGATGCCTACCAACCGCTTGCCCTGCGTGACTGGTACACCGCTGATGCGGTAGCGTCGCATTACCTCCAGCGCATCGGCAATTAGTTTGTCGGGGCCAATGGTCACAGGATCGACGATCATACCGCTCTCCGACCGCTTCACCTTGTCGATCTCGCCGGCTTGGTCGGCAATGGAAAGATTGCGGTGCACAATGCCGATGCCACCCTGCTGGGCCATGGCAATGGCCATGCGAGACTCCGTCACCGTGTCCATGGCCGAGGAGAGCAGCGGGGTGTTCAGCGTGATCGCGCGCGTCAATTGTGTCTGCGTGCTCACCTGCACCGGCACAACCTCGCTGAAGGCGGGTACCAGCAGGACATCGTCGAAAGTGAGAGCTTCAGGAAGATTTTCTGCCAGCATAATGGTATGAGGCGCCCGAGGAGCAAGGCTTCTTCACTGGCGGGCGGTTCCCACTATTGTAGCGGAGGGGGCGAGGGCGGCCGGATGCACGCTTACTTCTTCAGCGGCTTCCTCGCAAAGTAATACAGCGAGTAGGCCAGCGCGGCAAACGCTACGACGCTGACATAGTTGTTATCCAGAAACGTGTGCGGGAAGTTGAGGATGTCGCCTTTGCCGGCAGTGGCTTCATAGGCTTTGAGCGCAACTCCGATCAGGCCTACAATGCCGCCGGCAGCAATCAGTCCGGAGGCAAACAGAGAGCCGGGCGAGATTTCGCTTTCAGCGTCCGCGCCTTCGCCGTGCCGCTTCGCAGCTTGATCCACCAGCCAGCGCACCACGCCGCCAACAAAGATCGGCAACGTCGTCCCGATGGGAAGATACGCGCCCACTGCAAACGGCAGTGAGCGAATGCCTAGGAGTTCAACGGCAATCACCAGCGAAACGCCAATCAATACGAGTCCCCATGGAAGCTTGCGGCTCAGGATTCCGTTGATGACCGTGGCCATGAGGCGTGCTTGCGGGGCTGGAGCGGCTGCGCTGCCGATCCCTTGGATCCAGTGCACCTCAATTTGCCCTGTCGCTGGCGAGTAGAGATACTTTCCGTCCTGCAATTCGGTTGAACCGATCGCATTGAGCAGGATGTATTCGGATTTCTGATGTGTAGTCGTGGTCTTGCCGTCGGGCGCCACCACGCGAATCTGGTTAGGCAGGTGCTGCGCGTCCGTCTGGACGGAGACGCCGGGATGTGAAGCGCTCAAGTTCCATGGCTGGGATGCGGCATGGAATTCCTGCAGGCCCGTGTTCATCAGGTTAAGCGTGAATCCAATCACGACCGTGGACACGACCACGCCGATCATCAGCGCAATCTGCTGCAGGCGCGGCGTGGATCCGACGATGTAGCCGGTCTTGAGGTCCTGCGAAGTATCTCCTGAATTAGAAGCGGCTATGCAGACCACGCCCCCAATCATGATGGCCAGCGCGCCAAACGCGGGCGCGGTCCAACCCTGCATGAGAAAGACCGCCGCAGTCGCCATCAGGGTGGCGATGGTCATTCCGGAGACGGGGCTGGCTGAACTGCCCACGAGGCCCACGATGCGCGAGCTGACCGTGACAAAGAGGAATCCGAAGACGACCACCAACAGCGAAGCAGCGAGATTTGCCGCCCAGCCCACAAAGGCGCCGGGGACAGGCTTGAACTCAAGGAAGAGAAACATGCAGACCATAATGAGCAGCGAGCCGATGATCACAACACGCATCGAGAGATCGTTCTCTGTCCGAATGGGTTTCGCCTGCCCCGCTGCTCCGGGGCGCATGGTCTTGAGTCCGGCCGCGAGAGCGCTGACGATGGTGGGCACTGTCTTGATGAGCGTAACGACGCCGGCCGCTGCCACGGCACCGGCGCCCATGGGCTTTATATAGGTGGCCCAAAGATCCCAAGGGCCCATCTGGCCGATGGGAACCAGGCCGGGGTAGATGGGATGGCTAAGGTCTTTGCCGAAAAAGTACATGAGCGGCATGATGACGAGCCAGGACAAGACGCCGCCGGCGAAGATGATGCCCGCGACACGCGGACCGATGATGTAGCCGACACCGAGATACTCCGATGTAGCGTTGGCGTTGATCGATGCTCCCTTGAGCACGTGCTGAGGGCCGAAATCGGGCTGATACTCAGGCGCGTCCGGCCAGGCTCCGAAGAGATTCTTGTTCTGAAACAGCGTGTAGACGCCACCAAGTCCCAGGCCGAGAAATACACGGCTAGCCAGTGAGCCGCCTTTTTCGCCGGCGATCAGCACATCGGCGCACGCAGTTCCTTCGGGATAAGGCAGCGCGTCGTGCTCCTGCACGATGAGCTGTCGCCGCAACGGGATCATGAACAGGACGCCAAGCCAGCCGCCGATCAGGGCGAGCATAAAGATGCGAGAGTACTCAAGATCGAAGCCGAGAAAAACGAGCGCGGGCAAGGTGAAGATGACGCCCGAGGCGATCGACTGCCCGGCGTTACCGGTGGTCTGGACAATGTTGTTCTCAAGAATCGAAGCGCGGCCGAAGGCGCGAAGAATGCTGACTGAAAGCACCGCGATGGGAATTGACGCGGCCACGGTGAGCCCGGCGCGCAAGCCTACATATACCGTTACGGCGCCGAAGATGAGCCCGAAAATGGAGCCCAGCAGGAGGGCGCGGAACGTGAACTCGGGCGGGTGCTGATCGGCGGGAACAAAGGGCTGAAATTCGGCCAAGGCGAGCCTCCGACTGATGGACTGCGAAGTTTCTGTGAAACCCCTGAAGGGCGAGTTTAGCAGCGGATGGGGTGGGTCCGACAATGCCCTGGCGACGGTTTTGCGAAATGGGCTCGGGTCGCGTAGCGTAGGTGCATTCGCGATTCGAGGAGAGCTCTGATCCTATGACCGCTCCTGCGCTGGTGTGGACGCCCAAGCGACTGCTTTCACTTGACGTGCTCCGCGGCCTCACCATCGCCTTCATGATCATGGTGAATAACACCGGCGGCGAGGGTGCTTGGACCGAGATGCGCCATGCCGACTGGAATGGGTTCACAGCGACCGATCTTGTCTTTCCCACTTTTCTCTTCGTGGTCGGCGTATCGGCCGTTTTTTCAATTGAAGCGCGGCTCAAGCGCGGCGACTCACGCGGAAAGCTGGCGTGGCACTCGCTGCGACGCGCGGTCGTCCTGTTCCTGATGGGCATTTTCGTCAATGGCTTCCCGCATTATCATCTCGCCCACTTGCGCTTTTATGGTGTGTTGCAGCGGATCGCAGTCTGCTACCTGATCGTGAGCCTGCTTTACCTTTGGGATCGCCGCGTGTGGACCAAGGTCGCGCTTCTGTTTTGCGTGCTCGTCGGTTACTGGATTCTGGTTCGCTGGGTTCCGGTTCCGGGAGCGGGCGTTCCGGGACACGACATTCCTTTCCTCGACAAAGATCAGAACATCGTGGCATGGCTCGACCGGCAACTGATGCCGGGACATCTTTACGAAGACCCGCCAGCTCACAATCTGCGCGATCCTGAAGGCTTGCTCAGCGACATTCCCGCACTCGGGACCACGCTCCTGGGTCTGCTTGCCGGGCTGTGGCTCAGCGGCAAGCGTGCGGCGAAGGCGAATATGCTCGGCCTTGCGATTGGCGCCGCCGCCTGCCTTGCTACAGGCTATCTCTGGTCGATCTGGTTTCCTCTCAACAAGAAAATGTGGACCAGCTCCTATGTTCTTGTTTCTGCCGGATGGTCGCTGCTTTTGTTTGCGCTTGTCTATTGGGCGGTGGAGCAACGCGGCTGGGGCAAGTCAGGCTGGAGCAAGAGGCTGCTGTGGCCCTGGCTGGTCTTCGGCTCGAACGCTATCGTTGCGTACATCATCAGTGATCTCCTGGAAGGCGCCATCGGCCTCGTACCCTTCACCGCGAGCGGACACCGGTACGACGCGCTCAGCTATTTGTACGACCATGTATTTGTGCCCATCGGCGATCCCGGCTGGAGAGCATTGTCTTACTCTGTTTTCTACGCAATGGTCTGTTTCCTTCCAGTGTGGGCGCTTTATCGCAGGAAGATCTTCGTAAAGGTATAATTTGCCCGCGCGCGAATTCGTCCGCGCGTGCGCGTCGTGCGGGCGACCAACCAGAGTCGAAGATCAACCGCAAGGGAATCCGAGAAATCTATGAGATTGGTTCACTTGGCATGGGTATTCGTATTGTGTGGCAGTTCGGTGGCCGCGCAAAATATGAGCTGCAATCTGCAGGATTGGAAGGGGATTGCGGGCGTGACGGTTTCGGCGAACCGCGACAACGTCGAAGTGTCATGGCCAAGCGAGCAGGGCCAGCAGAACCGAGCGCGCTTTGCGGTGCGAGACGGTCAGCCGGTTGTTGCCGAGCTTGCCGCGCGCAAACCCGGCGGTACTTGGATCGTTCTTGGCAAGGACCTGGCGCCGGACTTTCAGGTCACCACGGGCCGCCGCCGTATCTCGACCACCGAACTCGACATCTTGAAGAAGCTGCACAAAGACACTCCCGAAACGGAGAACGAGTACAAGTGGAATGTCTTCTGGGATGCGCCGCTGGAAATTCCAGGGCTTGACTCGCACCTCGTTGGCCCCGGCCGCACACCGGATGAAGTAAAGCGAGCGACGGTGAGCTACAACTCGAGCACGTGCAGAGTCGCGAGCGACGGTGACCGCGTCAGTATCGACTTCAATGGCCTTACGCTCGGCCTCTTTTCCGGCGATCTTCAGTTCACCGCTTACAAGGGCTCAAATCTTCTGCGCCAGGAAGCCCTGGCCAAAACCGATGCACCCGATGTGGCCTACATTTACAAAGCCGGCCTGAAAGGCTTTTCGATCCACCCGGACACGAAGCTCGAATGGCGCGACGATGCTCAGGAGTGGCAGGAGTACGATTTTGGCGGCGATATCAACCAGGAGCCTGTCGACCTTCAGGCGCGTAACAGGCTCGAAATCCTCGACGCGGGTGGAGGCTCGCTTGCGATTTTTCCCTCGCCGCACAAATTCTTTTTCGCGCGTGAGAATGAAGTGAACCTCGGCTACGTTTATTACCGCAAGGACAGCGATAACGAATTTTCGCTGGGCACGATGCAGCCCGAACGCGGTGAAGGTTATGCGCCCTGGGGAGTCACTGACGAGGTTTGGAACCATCGCGTCAGCGTTGCGCGCTCGCAAATTTACAACTACGCCCTCTACAATGCGCCTCCTGGCACAATGCAGCGCATGGCTGTCTATTACTACCTCAGCGCCTCGGGCTCCCGACAAACGCAGCAGCAGGTGATGGCCTACACGCACAACGACAGCTACAAGCCGGTTCCCGGCTTCAAGACGGTTACCGGACACTTCCATTTAGACTTCAACGAAATGATTCGCGATCGCGGAACTTCCGACTTCATGCCGACTTGGGTTCCTGTTTTTCGCGGTCTCGGAATCAATATTGTTTACCTTGCCGACTTTCATGACGACTCCGATTTCACCGATCCCGGCCCCAAGCGTTTTTATGAGCAGAAGCTCTACTTTGAAGGCGCGCGCAAGATGAGTGACAAAAACTTCCTCGTCATTCCCGCCGAAGAGGTGAACAGCTACCTCGGCGGCCACTGGTACCTGATGTTGCCGAAGCCTGTTTACTTCTCTCATGCCGTGCCGCGACCTGCCAACCAGACCTTCGAAGAAAACGACCCAACTTACGGACACGTCTACCATCTCGGCTCGGTCGCCGACATCGAGAACTTCGTCAATCGCGAAGAGGGAATTCTCTGGGCGGCGCATCCGCGCGCGAAAAGCTCCGCCATGTATCCCGACGAGTACAAAGGCAAGGATTTCTTCCTGAGCGACCGTTTTATCGGCGCGTCATGGGAATCGTTGCCCGTCGATCTTTCGCAGGCGCGCCTGTGCGAGGAGCGGTGTTTCGGCGTCAACGACGACATGAGCAACTGGGCGCCCAAACCCAAGTTCATGCTCGCCGAAGGCGATACCTATATGAAGGTTCCGAGCGATGAAACTTATCCGATGCTGGCGATCAACTATCTAAAGCTCGACAAAGTTCCCGCTTACAACGAAAGCTGGGCGCCGGTGGTTGAAGGCATTCGCGACGGCAGCTTCTTCGGCACAACGGGCGAGATTCTCTTTCACAATTGGGGCATCGAAGGCTCAGGCGCGAAGAGTGTTTACACTGCCAGCATCGAATACACCTTCCCGCTGGATTTTGCCGAACTGGTCTGGAGTGACGGGACTAACGTCGATCGCCAAATCATTCGGCTCACCGATACCGGGCCCTTCGGCACCAAGGCTTTCCGCATTCCCTTCGATGCGCGCGGCAAGAAGTGGGTGCGCTTTGATGTGTGGGACTCGGCCGGAAACGGCGCGTGGCTGCAGCCGGTGATGCCAAAACAATAGCTGCTGCGCGCTCAATACTTCGACTTGATTGCGTACGTCAGTCCCATCGTGAACTGGAAAGAGTTGCGCTTGGTGGGAGGCAGCGACGCCGGCGGATCGTTCAAAAAGCTTTCCATCGTCCCGAGCGAAAAGCTGAGATTCTTGTATGCGGGAAACGCAAATGCGTTAGTCTCGTTGAACGAAAACGCTGCGGTGTTGTTGTATGCGGGTATGAAAGCGACGCCTTGCGTATAGCTGAGCAGCTTCATGTGCAGCGCATAGCCCGCAGAGAATGTCGAGCCAACGAGATTCTGATTGGTGCCTGCTGCGCCCTCGATGAACTGCTGCTTCTCATACTGCATCGTCGCCTTCAAGTCCAGTTCCTGCCGCGGCGTCTTGATTGCCGTCCATCCGATGCCACCACCGTAGATTTGTTGCAGATCGAGATCCTGCCCGAAATTGTGATCGAAGGCCATCTGGCCCAGCGCAAAGAATCGCGGTGAGAAATACTCGTCGCGTTCCGCGTCCGCATGGTAGATGGCCGTCTTGGACGTTTCGGCCGCGACCGTGCTGGGCGGCGGACCGGGGTTGATGTACGCGGGTTGCGTGATCTTCCCAAACGACCCGCTGAAGTCCATCGAAGTGCGGTCGCGCGGATCCAGCCAGCTTACTGTAGGCACTACACGCACCAGGCCGATCGCTCCCGATACCGTGAACTGGTTCTGTGTCGCCGTAACCAGCGTCGCGCCCGCTGTCACCGGACCGTTCCATCCAGAAAGGAAATTCGGCTCGCGATTGATCTCCTTATCGAGCGTCGCACTATCCATGATGTACTGCGCGTTCTTGACTGGAGTGGGCGGGAGAGGCGGGGCATTTTCAGGATGAATCGTCACCGATTGATCCGCGACATCGATGGTTCCCACCGCGAAATGAATGTGCCGCTGCTTCCCGCGCAGGGCCACTGCTTGGTTGAGCACGCCAAACTGCTCCGTCGCGTGCAACTCCTTGATCTTGTCCCAGGAAAGCGAAATGTCCCCCAGCGGGTCGCTATGGAAAATCACTTTTCCCGCCGCAGCGCTCACAAACTTGCCATGCAGTGTGTCGCCATTGGTCAAAACCAACACGTCGGGCGCGAGATTGGCTGCGGGCGCGGCCGGCTTGCTCTGAGCCGCGCAAAGGGCCGCAGTGCTTAACGCGACTGCCAGCATCGCGATTCGATTTCTCCGTTGAGGCAGGGGAGTAAATGTGCGTTTCGGGGAGATGTTCATGGGGATGATTGGCTCTCCTGGAGGTTCAGCGGGCGGCATACTGTCGAACGCCGTTGACCGCTTCATATTGTATTCGTTCACCGTACGCGCCATGAAGGTGCCTCTTCGTCGGGCCGCAGCGCCTTCACCGGCGCCATCGGTGGACCGTCCGCACCGCGCCTCTCCGCCGCTTGACGTAGACTGATTCTCAGTTTCCAAACCTTGATTCCGGAGTCTTTCATGTCCAGGACTGTTTCATACGCACAATGGTCTTTGGAACCGTATTGCATTGGCCTGAAGCTGCGCTCGCTGCGGACCGGCAAGCGGCTCACCCTCTCCCGTTTAGCCTCCGAAACCGGCCTCTCCACCGCGTTGCTATCGAAGCTCGAAACCGACCGCATGATTCCGACTCTGCCGACGCTGGCCACCATCGCCCGGGTCTATGGGGTCAGCATGAGCTACTTCTTCTCCGAGCCCGCGCATCACGCGCTTTCCATCACACGCAAGGCACACCTCGAGAGCGATGGGCGCGTGGTGGACTCGGTCAAAGTGACGCCGTTGAACGCCGAGGGCGGGGGATTTCGCCTCATGGCACAGCTCGTCGAGTTTCCGCCCGGGGGCGCCAACATCGGCGTCAATGCCTTTCAGGAAACTGGAGCGGTCGTCTATGTGCTTGAGGGGCGCCTGCGTCTCGATGCAGGCGGCATGCGCGACACTTTGGAGACTGGCGACTGTGCCTGTATGGAAAGCGAGATGCCCATGGCCTGGAGCGCGGCTGACAAGCATCGCTGCCGCGTACTGGCCGTCATGCCTTGTGGGGATGCTCCAGGGAAGCCATCCGCTTAACACTCTCCTTGATGCGCTTTCTCCGAGGCTTCGGCGAAGAAGTGCTTGCGGCGTGAGTCGGTAGTGCCCGTTTGCTGTCTTCGCATTCCGTCTGTAGCATAGTTTGGAACTCGAGGGTGCAAGGACAATGCGACTTAACTCAAGCCTGTTTCGGGCCACGCTCTCGGGGGCTTTAGCGGGCCTGCTTTTTGGCTTCGACACGGTCGTGATCTCCGGCGCCATTGACGCGCTGGTTCATCTCTACGGCCTAAACCCGCAGGAAAAGGGATTCACAGTAGCCATCGGTTTGGTTGGCACGGTGATTGGCGCACTCGGTGCGGGCCACGTGGGACAAAGGCTCGGCAGCCGCGAGACGCTGCGCATCACCGCGCTGCTCTACATCGCCTCGGCAGTCGGGGGCGGGCTGTCATGGAGCTGGTTGTCGTTCATGACGTTTCGCTTCATCGGAGGACTTGGCATCGGCGCATCATCGGTGCTCGGCCCGGTATATATTGCAGAGCTTGCTCCTGCCAAGATGCGCGGCCGGCTCGTGGCGGCCTTCCAGTTGAACGTCGTTTTTGGAGTCATGGTGGCCTACATTTCGAATTACGTGATTCGCACCATGCACCTGGGCGCGGCAGAATGGCGATTTCAAGTAGGCATCGCTGTGGTTCCCGCCGTGGTCTTTCTCGCGCTTCTCTTCGGAATTCCGCGAAGCCCGCGCTGGTCAGTCTCGAAGAATCGAATGGATGAGGCGCTCTCGGTGCTGAAATTGATGGGAGATCCGGATCCAGAGGCGGAACTCGCCGATATTCAGGCGGCCTTGGTGCAAGAACAGGTGACGGCTCATGAGCGCGTATTCCAAAGGAAGTATCGCTATCCTTTGTTTCTCGCCATCACCATTGGCGCTTTCAACCAGCTTGCCGGCATTAACGCCATTCTGTACTACCTGAACAATATCTTTGCTGCCGCCGGATTCAGCCAGATCTCGAGCGATCAGCAGGCAATCGCCATCGGCACAACCAACTTTCTGTTCACGATTGTAGGCATGTCGCTGATCGACAAATTGGGCCGCAAGACGCTGCTGCTGATCGGTGCGGCGGGCTGCGCCAGCTGCCTTGCCGGCGTGGCCTGGGTGTTCGCAACCGAATCCCATCGTGGCGATTTGCTGTGGCTGCTGGTTACCTTCATTGCGTTCTTCAGCGTTTCGCAAGGTGCCGTGATCTGGGTTTATATCGGCGAAGTGTTTCCGACCGCGGTGCGTTCGAAGGGGCAAGGCGTCGGCAGCGCCAGTCATTGGTTCAGTGACACGCTGATTGCGCTCGTGTTCCCGGTTGTGGTGACGATGATGAGCACGGCCACGCCATTCATTTTCTTTGCGGGGGCTACGGTGGTTCAGTTTATTGTAGTGGCGCTCTTCTACCCCGAAACCAAGGGGCAAACCCTTGAGGAACTACAACGCAAGCTGATGCGGCCATAAAGAGTGAGCAAGGTGGATGAAAAAGCGCGCCGGGTCACGGGCCTAATGCAACCCGGCGCAATCATTGCAAGGTGAAACATCAATCTCAAACCGACTCGATGGCGTGAATGCTGTCGGCAATTTCGCTTTTAAGTTTCTGCGCATAAGGATGAAACGAGTTTTGTTCTGCCGCCGGCAGCTCTTCGAGTAGTTCCGGGTACTTCGCGGTTTCCCATCCAGAAAATGCGGCAAATCCTATCGCCGAAGCCATCGCGCAGCTCACCTTCACCAGTTCTGCCACATCCCACTCGCCATCTGAGTGCCTCTCTGAATGATGATCAGCAACTACGGCCTCGAAGCTCTGCGGCAGCTTCCATTCGCCAATCAGTTGGCGCCCAACCTCGCAGTGATCCCAGCCGAACAGTTCGCGCTCGGCCTCCAGCATCGATGCCGCTGCTCCGTGATGCTTCTCGAGTAACGCCGCATACCCCTTGGGTTGAATCACCGCCAGCGCCATGCGCCCAACATCGTGCAGAATGCCCGCCGTGTATGCGGTGTCTTTATCGATCGATCCCGAATTCGCAATGCGACTGACGATGATGGCGCACGCCAGGTTGTGCCGCCACAGGTTGCGCATGGCCGGATAACCCATGGCTTTGCCCAGATAGGCCCTGACGCCCACCGTCACGCACATTCCTTGGAGGGTGTTGGCGCCGAGCACGGCCACAGCCTGCAGAATCGTCGCTGATGGATAGCGCGGCGCGTAGAGCAGAGAATTGGAGACCGTTAGAACCTCGCTCGCGAACGCTGGGTCAGAGGAGATCAGATCGCACAGTTGGTGCAACTGCACATTCTCATTGTTGGCCAGTTGCAGCACCCTCACGGCGACCTGGGGAAAAGGCGGAAGGCGAAGATACGCCCAGGGCACTGCGACCGACCCTGCGTTTCGCTGATCCGCCCCCGTCGCTCTCACTCGCAATGCCCCCAACTCAGCAATCTTGACGCGCGGCTCAGAGATTGTGATCTTCGCCGAAGCGAGGGTGCGCCCAGCGCGCTACTGCGGCAAGCACATTCCCGTAAGTGCTTTTTCGGCAACCAGCCGTTTTTTCAACAGGGGAAATTGCAGAGAATGGGTCGAAGTGCCGCGCCAGAATCTATTGGGCAGTCCAGATTCTTCCGTCTTGGCTGATCCACACTTGACCGTGGTCATTAACGAGTTCAAACGCTGTCTCGGGCTGGGTCAGACTGCCCAGGGTGGCGGGGTTTTCCCCAGTTTCGGGTGCCGGCACCACTCCCGTTGTGTCGACCGCGCTCGCGTGCCTGCGCACCGCGACGGCGCGGCCGGTCCATTGGCGCTTGATTTTTTGCCAAGTCCCTTCGGAGTCCTCACGAATGAACAGTGTGCCTTTCTCGTCGATGGCAAGCATGCGATGATCCGCCGAAGCACTCGAAACTGCGGGCTGCCCGTCGGGAAGGTGAAACGCGTATGGGCCCGTCGTTCGGTCCACCGTGGAGCGTAGTCCATGCAGCTGGAGATGGCCCGCCGGAGGGGCCGGTTGCGTCTCAAGTTGCTGGGCAGAAACATCGACGGGTATAGTGCTTCCCGCAGAGCCGCTTCCCGGAGTGGCGCTTCCTGGGCTGTCTTGGTTACTCGATATGGGCGCCATGGCAGTGAATTGGCGCCTATTGTCGGCTTCTTCCTCGGCGTGTTTCTTCCGCTCCTCGTCATGCGCCCCCGCTTCAGTGGGCGTCTTGTCGCCCGGAGCCGCTCCCGTTGGAGCCAACGCTTCATCGGATTTTCTGCGACGTTCAAATTCAGGATTCACTACAGGCCCGCCGCGAGCAGGGAGTAATCCGTTCATCACCTCGGGTGGAGGCGCTGCAGCCGTTTCATCCGGCTCGGCAACGGATGAAGGCGGCTCCGCCATTTCGGGTCGACCTGCCCTTTCGGGCCGTTCCGCCTTTTTCGTCTTCTCGGGAGTACTACGCGGGGCCTCCGGAGGCGCAGCCTGAAAGGGCGGTTGCGGCGGGACCTGTGGCAACGCCGATGTTTTCTCGACCGCTTGCCGCCGCTCGAGCCTCGCTACTTCTGCACTTTTCTCCAAACTGCGCTCGTGCACGTAGACCGCAATCACTGCGGTTGCTGCCACAGCCGCTGCCGGAGCAAGAGCGAGTCCCCATCTCCTCCACCATGCCCTCGGCCGCATAACCTCGTGCCGCGCTGGCGCAACGCCAGCACTCGCAGTCGCGGGTGCCAGCGCAACCACCTCCCGGCACCGGCCGCAAACCGCCAAATGCTTGAGCACATCGCCCCGTTCACTCGCGCTGAGAGCTTGCTCGGCAAACGCGCTCAGCATTTCGGCGCCGGGGTGAATCTCGTGATGTTTCGTTGCACTCATGGCGCTGCCTGTTCTTTGAACGCTTCACTCTGCGAATTTTGCAGAATTTGTTTCAGGTTTACTTCCAAATCGCGCGGGTCGGCGCCCAGAGTTTCTTCTGCCGCACGCCGACTCAGCCCATCGCGCCGCAGATTCCTGAGCACTTGTTTCCGCGTCTCCTCAGTCGCGCGCCGCAGCTTACGGCTCACCGTAGCTTCATGCACCTCAAGTACGCGCGCAATCTGCAACAAGGTTTGCCCGTCAAGATAATAGGCCGCCAGCAGGAAGCGTTCCTCGGCATCCCGCTCCTCGAGCGCCTGTTCGATGGCGCGCTCCAACTGCGAAAGCTCAGCACCAGGCGTCTGCGGAGACGGAACCGCTGCCGGCACATCGATTTCGCCGAGCGGCTGCTCGCGCCGGCACCGTCGATGATGATCCACATGCCGCTGGGCCAGGGTGGTCCGCAGCCAGCCCATCAGCGAGCCTCGTCCGCGATACGAAAGCAAGGGGCAGCGCCGCTCGCCTTCGCGCATGTTCAACCCATACAGCTCCGCATAGAGCTGATCAGCCAGGTCGCGTCCCAGCGTCTCGCTTCCGGTGATAGCGATGGCGGCGCGAATCAGCGGCTGGCGGTGCTGAGCAATGAAGTGCTCCCACGCCAGTTCAATTCCGGCAGTGCAGGCTCGCGCGAGCACCAAATCGTCGAGGCGCAGCCCGCGAAAGAACTCCGCTTGCTGTCGACGCGTCGCTGCCACTCCGGCGTCTAGCCCGAAGTTCTGGGCGATTCCCGCGTCCGCTATGATCCGGTCGAATTCGTCGCGCTCCAGCCCCCAGCTTGGCACAGCGCTCGCGCGCCAAAGCTCATCAAGCAGACGACGGTCCATCGTTCCCCGGGGTTCGGGGAGCGCCGTCTCTGCCACGCTGACCGTCTCGGGCACGCCGGCCGCGGACTCCGCTGACGCCATCTCCACTGCCTCACGATTCGCCTAGTGACTTGGACGTATTGGCCAACCCTTTGGCCTCCGAATCCGGAGCGCAAGTCGGCGTGCGCTCAAAAAAGTCTTGCAAGTTCCCGCGTGGCGCCCGTTCTCCTTTCGAAGGCCGGCTGGGTAAACCACAAACCGGCGGAGGAGACTCATGAAGAATTGGGGCAGACTTGGGGTAGCGGCGCTGTTCGTCGCAGTGGGCGCATGGTTTCTCGGAAGCGGCGTGAAAGCAGCAGGCGGCCCGGTTGAGGGCCAAGGCGGTCCTTACCGCGTGCTCGCACCCATCGAGAGCGGCAACCTTCTCTTGTTTCCCGTTGTGCGCGCCGACGGGAAATCCACGGGAGAAACCCCGTTCATCACGCTCGACGAAGGCTTGAAAAGCGGTGAGGTTGAAGTGACCGAGGCGGGCCGTGCGCTCGGCCTGATTAGGCCCAGAGGACCCCATTCGGTTCAGGAGAACAACGATCGTGGCGACGAGGTGAACACGCTGGTTCTCGTCAACCATTCCAAGCGCCCACTCTTGCTGCTGGCGGGCGAAATCGTTACCGGCGGCAAGCAGGACCGCATCGTCGCTAAGGACCGTATCGTTCCTGCCGACGCCGATCCGATTGACCTCGGAGTTTTCTGCATTGAGCCTGGCCGCTGGACCGAGAGCTCAGCCAACTTTGGCGCCGCGGGCAAGTCCGCTCTCAAGAGCTTTATGGTTCAGCCAGCAGTGCGTGAAAGAGCGATGGTCGACCAAGACCAGCAGCAGGTGTGGAACTCAGTGAACGGCGCAATCTCGCATATGGAAGCTGCGGCGTCGCCGCCGCCCAGCCCTGGCGGACCTGCTCCCGAAGGCATGTATCACCGTTCCCTCGGCACCAGTAGCTACGCCAAGGCGATGCAGGACAGCACCGTCAGTGAAAAAGTCGATGAGGCCGCAGCTCCGGTGATGAATGCTCGCGAACAGGTGCTTGCCCAGTTGCGCGAGGAGCATGCCATTGGAGTGGTCGTGGCCGTTCGCGGCGAAATCATCTGGGCCGACCTCTTCGCCAACACCGATCTGCTCTCCCGCTATTGGACCAAGCTGGTCCGCTCCTACGCGGCCGAAAGCCTGACGGAAGGCGAAGACCATCCCGCGTCGACTGTGGCTGACGCTCGGCGCTTTCTTGATGCGCCTACTGGCGGCACAGAAAACAGCGAAGGCGAAGTCGGCATTTACCGCCATCGTGAACTCAAGAGCAGCGGCGCGGAAACGTTTGTGCTCGAATCGCTCCTCCCCGGCACAGGCTACGACGTGCACCTAAGCAAGATGAAGCTGCGCGGCGATGAGAGTCAGGTCGTCAAGCCGCGACCATCCGGCCACCCGATGTACCGCCCCGACATCCGTTGTCCCGGGGTCATTGAATAATTTGCACTCTGTAATTTTCTTTTGCGCCTGCCGCAGTAAATCGTGGTGGGCGCGGAGAAGGCATTCAATTTGCGATTGCTATTTGCCGAGCACGATCTGCGTGGCGCGTGCCAGGCGAGGCGCCGCAATCAGTGTAAGAGCCACCAGAAAAATTGACGCGGCAATGTAGGCCAGGTGGCCATGGCGCAGGTCTTCGGCGACAAGTTTGATTGCGACCAAAACCATCGCCGCGTACCCGAGCCGCGTCAACTCAACCCGCCGCCAGTGCGCCCCGGCGAACACCATGGCGAGCGCCATGGTGCACATCGTCAGCGTGCGTATGAATGCGAGGTGATGCGCGCCGGGCTGGATGCGGAGGGCGGTCAGTCCTGTTAGCCCCACAACTAGCAGCGCCGCCACGGCAGAGGCCGCCAGAGCGGCAAAGCCAAGATGAAGTGTTTGCTGCAGTCGAGATCGGCCCGATTGCGGAAGTGTGGACCCATAGCAGAGAACCGCCGAGCAGGCGATGAGCCAAATGGCCGCTAGCGGCACCCCTTGTGGTGTTCCAACCCATGAGCTGATAAGAAAACTCGGCAATCCCGATTCCGCGGCTCCAGCCAGCAGGAACACCATCCCATAAATCTGAAAGGCGATTCGGTTCGTTCGGCTTCCGATCAGCGTCGCCGAGATCGCAACCGCGCCCAGCAGGACGGTGATGGCCAGCGATGGCAAACATAGAAAGCTACCAGCCAGAAGCAGCATTGCGCCCCATGCGGCAAAAACCGCGGCGTTGCGCGGCTCTTTGGCGCGCTCAAAGATCGCTGCATAGACCGCTGCCGACAGCGCCAGACAAAGCGCGCCAAGAATCAAGATGCTTCCATGCGGCCCAAAATCTGCGACGCTTACGGCAGCAAGCAGAAACGCAATCGTCGTCTGGATCGTTGTAAAAGCAGAAATCTTGTGACCTTTTGCCAGGGTCTGCCAACCCACGCTTGCAGCGAACAGTAGAAAAATCGCTACGCCAGGCGCAAGCAAGACAGTTCTCGCCAGCTGTGGATACTCTTCGCCAGCGGACTGAGGACCGAAGTAGACATAGATCAGGATCCAGATCGCGGTATCGGCGGCCAGCGCCACCAGTGCGCGCACCTCCGGCACAACTTCAACGCGCGGAACAAACTCGCAGACTGCCACGAGCACCAGCAGCGCAACCACAAACGGCAACAGTGCGTGCGAGGCGACGGCCAGTGCCAGTGCGAGCCCCGCCGCCGCAATGCAGCTGGTGCGCAGCACCGGCAACCGATCATGTCCCAAGCCGATTGCCGCAAGCGCGAAGGAAGAAACGATTGCCGCAGCGATCGATGGTGAAAACACCTTGAAGCGTAACGTAAGCTCCCAGACCATGGGCGCGAGGATCAGAGCCGATGTTGCCGCAAAGATTGTGCTTGTAAAGCGGAGTCCGCCACGCACCCGCGCTGCCCACACCAGCCACGCAAATGCGTAAGCAATGCCGGCTACAGCCACGGCCAAACGGGGAAGGGAGTTGGACTCCTCGGCCGCGCGCAACACATAAGCGCCAGCAATGCCGAGCATTGCCACGCCGAGTACCGGGAACATGCTTCCAACTGATGCCTGGAGCACCGCCCCTTCAGTTGGCAGAACAGCTCCGGTTGCCAGTTCAGGCGAGGGATCTGGCCAACGTGCTTCCAGCGGATGCTCCAGCGCGTACACGCGCCGCTCGAGCACTTCCATGCGTTTCTCGAGCCGCTCGATTCCGTCGGGAAGATCGTGCATGGCTCCCCCGATCCTTCTCAGACGATGTTGAACTCAGTCGCCCGTCGTGGCTTCGTGCAAGCTCTTGTCGGGCCAGGGAGGCAGCAGTTTGACAAGCGCCCAGAGAAACAGCAGCGGCAGGATGGTCAATCCGATGGCCGCCAGCAGGCCCTCGCGTGTTACCAGTTCCATCTTGTAGGTCGTGAAGCCAAGAAAACTCTTCGAAAAGAGTTGGCCACCGATGACCACATTCCAGCGCATGGCGAACACGCTGATCAGAATCAGACAGCCTGACAGCACGAAGATTCGCTTCCGCGCAATCTCCGGGAGCTTCACTACTTGCGTAATGAAAAGCAGGATCAGCGGTACCAGCGTTCCCACAAGAATCTGCAGTACGATCTGCGAAAAGAAGAGGCGAGTGTGCACCATGAAATTCAGGCTGCGGAACGATTCGTCGGCCTCGTAAACACGGTGCACAAGGTCCAGCATTTCCAGGCTGAAGTCGATGATGAAGATATAAAACATGTACATTGCGATTGCGTCCACGCAGCGCATGTCGATCTTCTGCCTGCGCAGCTTGGTCGTCGCCATGTAGATCAGCATGACCGCGGCGATGCCCGACGCCATGGCAGAAAAGATGAATACTACGGGCATTAACGGCGACGACCACCAGGGATTGGCCTTGATGGAGCCGAAGATGAATCCTACGTATCCGTGAAGCAGGAACGCCGAAGGAATGCCCACCAGCGTCACAATCCAGCCGACTTTATCGTCGATATGCAGCGCACGCTCGCTGATGTTGCTCGAGCCCAGCGTCATGATCTTGTAGATCATGCGCATCAGGCCTTTCGAACTCTGCGACATGAGCACAATGTCGCGCCGGTAGTCGAGCCAGATTTCGAAAACCAGCACCGCCATTAAATACCACAGGTACACATATCCGAACATCGCCATGGCCGACGTGCTGTGCGGCGTGAAGTACATTTCCGGTGAGCGCTCCGGGTGTCCGAGATGGAGCTGAAGTGGCAGCGGCGCGTCCAGCAGAAAAGCCAACGCGGTCAGCAGCGCCAGCCTGTACGTCGGCTTCACCGCCTCCACGCGAAACACGCGCTCCAATGACGCCAAGATGAAAGCGCCTGCCACCAGTCCTGTGATGAACGGGTACAACACGATCAGCACGCTCCAGTAGAGCGTCGCTTCGTTGGGATACATGTAGCCTTCAACACCGGTCATAAATACAGCTCCTGGCTTTCAGCCCCCAGCTTCCAACTCGTCCCGCATGATTCCGCCACAACAGCTTCTCGCCGCAAGCCCGAGCTAGAGGCTGATTGCTGCCTTTCTTACCGCACCGAACCATCCAGCCCGTTATAAAAAGCCTTGGCTCCCGTGGCCATCTGCGGCTTCAACACCTGCACGTCGTGAGTCTTCAGAAACTCGTGAATCGGGTCATTGGGATTCTTGAGGTCTGCCAACTGCCGGGCTCCGGTCGGGCACGCCTCGCAGCAAGCCGTCGTCAGCCCCTTGGTAATCCGGTGGTAGCACAGCGTGCACTTGTCCGCGACCTTTTTCGTGGGATGAATGTAGCGGCATCCGTAGGGGCAGGCCTGCACGCAATACGCGCACCCGAGGCAGTACTTCTGGTCGATCAGCACCACCCCGTCCGGGGTGACAAACGTCGCGCCTACCGGACAGACTTGTGTGCAGGGCGAGTCCGAGCAGTGGTTGCACATTTTTGGAACGAAGAAGTACTTTCCCTCTTCGCCAGCCGCGACTGCCGGAAAACCCTCTTTCCCGCCGTCGGGCGAGATGACCTCGGGATTCTCAAGATGCCAGTCCGTCCTGTGATAGCGCTCCACCCATGTACGGAAGAATCCATCGGGCACATCGTTCTCCGCCTGGCAGGCGCGAACGCAGTTGCCGCAGCCGATGCACTTGGGAATATCGATCAGCATGCCCCACCAGTGCTCGCTCATTTGGTAGTTCGGCGAAGCCTCTGGAGAACCGGCCAGCACGTGCTTCCACGCCACGGCCGCCGCCGGCAAGAGAATCATCAGATGACGCCGGCTGATGTTCATTTCGAGCCTCCCTTCGCTGTGCTCGGGGCGGAATCGGAACCAATAATCGGGCTGTGGGGGTTGTGGCAGGTCTCGCAGGCGACGCCGCCAGAGTGATCCGTGGGGTCCACTTGAGGAAAATTCGCCGGCTTGGCCGCGCTCGCTGTATGGCAGCGCGCGCAAAGGACCGCCGTGTCGGGCTTAACCGGCGTCACTGTCGTGGGATCGTCGGCATGCGCCGCAAGCGCTCCGTGGCATGCCTCGCAG
Source organism: Occallatibacter sp. (assembly GCA_049518955.1). Taxonomy (GTDB): domain Bacteria; phylum Acidobacteriota; class Terriglobia; order Terriglobales; family Acidobacteriaceae; genus Telmatobacter. Next base: position 18,071 of record JBEKRG010000005.1, on the reverse strand, counting down.
TTCACGTGCGCGTGCGCGCCTTTTGTCTTGGTGTCGGCGATATCCGTGTGGCAGGTCTCGCAGGTCTGGTGGCCTGCGAATCTCACCGGGCGCGCCGCAATCTCGCCAATCGCCGCTCCGCGATAGTGCCCATACTCACCGAAGCTCTTTGGCACCACATAAGAGCGCACCACCAGAAACACCAGAAATGCGAGAACGAAAAGCCCTGCAAACCTGAAAAGATGTCCTGCGTCCTTCAAACTGCTCATCAGGCGCCCTCTTGGTGTGGCAACCGCCGGAAGCGGGATGTGATCCGCCGTGTGATTTAGGACACTCCCGACAACGATCAAACTAGGCTTCCGAGGCAACACTGTATGTGAGCTTGCTCACAAACCCATGTGACACGGTGCACGTCTTCGAGCTGCTGTCGCCTAAGGCGATACCATGAATTCTGGAGCGAAGAATGCCGAAGGCTCTAGACGGTGCGGCCATTGCGGCGGCCATCAAACAGGAAGTGGCGGAAGAGGTCCGCGCGCTCGCCGCTCACGGCATCAAGCCGGGATTGGCGGCTGTGCTGGTGGGCCATGTGCCCGCATCGGAGATTTACGTCCGAAGCAAGGTGCAGGCCTGCGCCGAGTTGGGGCTTGCCAGCGACCTGATTACGCCGCCCGACACCGTCACGACCGAGGAGATGCTCGCGCTCGTCGCCCAGCTCAACGCGCGCGACGACGTCGACGGAATTCTGATTCAATTGCCGCTCCCGGCGCAGGTCGATGCCAAGGCGCTGCTCGACGCGGTTGACCCTCAAAAAGACGTGGACGGCTTTCATCCCGTGAATGCGGGCCGTTTGCTCGCCGGGCGTCCAGCGCTCGCGCCGTGCACTCCAGCCGGCGTTATTGAGATTTTGAAGCGCAGCGACATTCCCATCGCAGGCCAGCACGCGGTGGTCGTTGGACGCAGCGACATTGTCGGCAAGCCCGTCGCGATGCTTTTGCTTCACCAGAACGCGACGGTGACGATTTGTCACTCCAAAACACGGAACCTCGGAGATATCACGCGGCAGGCGGATATTCTTGTCGCAGCCATCGGCCGCCCCGGCTTCATCACGCGTGAGATAGTCACTCCAGGCGCTACGCTTGTCGATGTTGGCATTAACCGGCTCACCACCCGAGAAGAGTTCGACCGATTTTTCAAGGGCCACGAGAAACGCGAAGCGGCATTTGCCAAGCGCGGATCGGTTGTCGTCGGCGACATCGATCCAAAGGCCTTCGAGATTTCCGGCGCTTACACGCCCGTGCCCGGCGGCGTGGGTTTGCTGACGATTGCCATGTTGATGTCGAACACCGTGCGCGCCGCCCGCATGAGACGGGGGCTGTAGACCATGCTTCGCGTCGGCCTCACCGGCGGACTGGGCAGCGGCAAAAGCACTGTCGCCGCGATGCTGCGCGAACTCGGCGCGCAGGTCATCGAAGCCGACGCCCTGGGCCGCGAAGTGATGGAGCCCGGCCACGAAGTTTACGACGGAATCGTCGCGCGCTTTGGCCGTGAAGTCGTAAATCCCGACGGCCATCTCAACCGCGCCCGCCTTGCCGATCTCGCTTTCCGCCACGGCCGCCTCCAGGAACTGAATGCCATCGTTCATCCGCCGGTGATTGAAGCGCAGCGCCGCTGGATGGACGAAGTGTTTGCTCGCGACCCCGCTGCCGTCGCCGTCCTAGAATCGGCATTGATCTTCGAGGTTGTGCGCGACGCCCGTGCACGCGGCGAAAGCGAGTTCGCCGACTGGCGCCGCCGCATCGACCGCATCATCGTTGTCAAAGCACCCGACGATCTCAAAATTGTGCGCTACGCCGCACGCGTTGCACCGGATGTTGCAAGCCGCGCGGCCGTAGAAGTCGATGCCCGCAATCGGCTCTCGCACCAGGTTCCCGATGCCGAAAAGGCGGCCCAGGCCGATTATATTCTTGATAATTCGGGCGATATCGCGGCACTCCGCGCCGAGGTTGAGGCCCTCTGGCCGCGCCTCAAGGCCGAGAGCAACAATTCCCGGCGGAACTTGTCACTACAATAAGAAGGGACAATAAGAGGCAATTTCGGCCCGCAGAACGGAACTCCGCTGCGTTCGATCCGTAACAACACAGGAGGGTCTTTTAAGGTCGACCAACTATGAAACTGACCCGGATTCTCATTATCGTTTTGATTTTTTTGTGCGGATTCTGGCTCATCACCACCCGCGTTGAGCATGGCTTTTTCGGAACCCGCGCGGGGCTGATCGGATCCGGCGGGTCGGACTCTCCGCTTGAGCTTACCGAAGCTCAAGCGGCGCCCGCCTACGACGCCGAAGAGCAGAACAACATTGCCATCTACAAGCGAGTTCTGCCGTCGGTGGTCAACATCACTTCCACTGCGCTCGTCTTCGACTTCTTTTATGGGAGCGTTCCGCAGCAGGGGCAGGGTTCGGGATTCGTTCTCGACAAGGCCGGCCACATTCTCACCAACTTTCACGTCGTCGACGGCGCCAATCGCGGCATCGAGGTGATGCTCTCGAACAAGCGCCGCTACTCGGCACGGGTCGTCGGCGTGGACAAGGTTCACGACCTGGCGCTGCTCCAGATTGACGCGCCCGAGCTGCAGCCGGTTACGCTGGCTGACTCCTCGCAGCTCAACGTGGGCCAGAAGGTCTACGCCATCGGCAATCCGTTCGGGCTGAGCGGCACGATGACGCGCGGGATCATCAGCTCCATCCGGTCAATTCGCGGCCAGGACGGCGTGCCGATTGAGGATGCCATCCAGACCGACGCGGCGATCAATCCCGGCAACTCCGGCGGGCCGCTGCTGAACTCTTCGGGCGAAGTGATCGGCATCAACACCATGATCGCGTCCAATGGAGCGGATCAAAGCTCAGGCATCGGCTTTGCCATCCCCATCAACACCGCTAAAGCGGTGCTTGCCGACCTCATTCGCTACGGACGCGTGAAGCGGCCTTCGCTGGGCATCGTATCGTATGCGATTGGTCCTGACCTCGCCTCGCAGATGGGCCTCTCCGCGGATTCCGGCGTCCTGATTCAGCGCGTACTTCCCGGTGGCGCAGCCGAGCGCGCCGGTCTGCACGGCGGAACGGAGCAGGCTTACGTGGGAAATACTCCCATCATGCTCGGCGGCGATCTTATCGTCGCCATCGACGGCCAGCAGGTTTCGGATCCCGAGGACATCAGCGCCCTGATGGACAAGCACCAGGCCGGCGACACGATCAGCGTCACCATCGTGCGCGGCAAAAAGCAAATGACTCTCAAGCTGATTCTGGGAGAGGCGCGGGACACGAACATCTAGGCGGTATGTCGACTTAGGTGATTCGAAGGAAATTGAAGGGCCGCTCCACTCAAGGGGCGGCCCTCCCTCTCAGGGATCGTTTCAGCATCTTCCGGCTGAACACTGACTGCTGTTTTTCAGAAGCCGGCGTTGGTCTCTGCCTGCGTCACTTGAACGACCTGTGCACGCGCCAGCTGAACAGGCTCGCCGTAATGAGCGGCAACAATCTCCGCAGATTGGGATTCGTTTAGATACGACTCGACTGCTGCAAGTTTCACACCGGAGTCGGCTGCCATTTGCGCCACCTGCGCTTTGCTCGAAATCGACTGCACCAGCGACAGAATGGCGACGACGATCGTGCCCACGCCCTGAATGGCCGCCAGCGCGTGCTGCTGGCTCTTTTGATCGACGATCCTCGCAGCCTGCAACAGTGCCGTATTCACCTGCTGCTGGAAGGTCACGATCTGGTTTTGCAGTTTTCCCAGCGCGGTTGCTGAAGGATTTGCCAGGTAAGCCTTGGCCTGCGCAACCAACAAATTGCTCGCGACGTCAAAGCCGATGGTTGCCGCAACGAAGATTGGCGCATCGGCCGGCGCGAGCAGCGCGGCGGTCGAGTCGACCGTAGCGACAGCGCTTTGAAGGGCTGGCGTCCAGTTGACAATGTTTTGCGCTACGCCGGCGGCTGTGCAACCCTGCATCCACGGCAGAGGGATGAGAAGCGCAATGAACATCCATGCGCCGAGTTTCGCCTGCCGGCTCGCTGACGCGTTGGTTGCGGTGGCCGGACTTGTTGCGGTATCGGGATCCTTTGCCAACAGCCCGAGCAGCGCCGTGGCCAATGCGCTTGCCAGCGACACCACGGTGCCGGTTCCCACTTTGCCCAGCGAAACGCCCTGCTGCGACAACACACCGGCAACACTCGCGACCGCGATGAGCAGCCCCGCCGCCGACGTCTTCGGATGATTCCAGATATTTTTGAAGTTCATGGTTCACACTCCTCCGTGCCGCGGCATTCAATGCGGCGTGCGGGATTTCGATTGAATGGCATTCTTGCGTATTTGTTTTTTCCTGCGCAGGGCCGGCGTGATCAAACCGCGATCCCCCACCGGACCTGCGCATCGCCCCGAAGCGCTCGCAAGGTCCCGATGCTGCCGTGGTTCCGGTCTGGCATCGAGCGGAGAGCTGCTCCGCGCAGACGAAGACGGTCCCGCGCCCCGGCGCCCATCCGCAGGCGCAATTCTTCGGCAGCGCCCCAGTCAAATTTCAGGGCACAAGTGCTCAAAGAACCGCGCAGGGAGGGCGAACTCCTTCGCCCGGCTCGGTATGTCCGTACTTTGTCTGGTTATGAACAAAGGATACGAAATTCGAGGCAAATTACCGGCAAACTTGGCAATGCTGCGAGTGACTGGAAAATAAGCTAGTTACAACAAATCTTCGCGATTGGCCTCTTGACAAGATTTCGGGGAGGGGCACAACTCGGTGCAATTTGCCCTTGCATGATTGCTTGGCGGGGCGGAATTTGGGTGGAGGCCGAGGCGGCGTCTTGAGGTCGGTTTGGGGGTCTAAAAGGTCAGTTTCGGTGCATAAAATCGACAAAATTCGACGAAATCTGTCGACGGTTTTGAGATTGGATTGCTGATTACAAATAAGTTAAGGTGCATAATATGCCCCCCTGGGGTATAAAAATCACTCCTCTGCATCCTTGGCCGAGTTTACCGGGAGTTTTCCGCCTGACTTAGCGCCTGTCGCTTGGGGTTTTGGACGGAGGCTGAGCGCTGCAAGAGCGATGCGGGCGTTAGCCAGATAGTGCGTGGCTTCTTTGTGGGTGACGACGCCGGCCATGGAGGCGTAGTTGATGCAGGCAATGAAGTCGCAGATGTTTTGGTGGCCCGAGAGCGGCGGTACGGCGTTGAGATAAGCTTTGTTGCCGGCTCTTTCGCACTGGTATTCGGCCGAGTCGTCGTCCTCAGCGAGCTTGCTGTAAGCGTAGTTCCAGGAGCGCATGCAACTGGCGATGGCCTTTTGTCCGGGGTTGTTTTTTGTGTCGTCGATGGTTGCGGTTGAGTCGCCAAGCCCGGTTGATTTCGCAGCTGCGCCAGCGGCGGAGATGGTGGAAATGGTTGTGCTTGCCATGAAGAAGCCCCTTTCATCTTTAAGGCTAGCGATTTGTGCGAATTAATCGGCAAACTTCGCGCGCGATATTTTCCAAATGTTTTCAATGGGTTGCGGTCAATCGAGGCGGCCCGGGGGCTTGACAGTGCGGGCGCGACCGCAAGAAACGGGGCTATGCGTGCGTCTTGACGTACTTCCGGCCGCGCAGCTCGTACTCGCCGCTGACGACGCGGGCAATGGCCTCGGTGTAGGCCAAGTGTTCTTCTTTCAGGATGCGTTCCGCGAGCGAGTGTTCATCGTCGGTCTCGAGCACCGCGACCGCTCGCTGGACGATGATGGCGCCGTGATCGAGCTCCTCATCGACAAAGTGGACCGTGCAGCCGGTTACCTTGACGCCGTAATTGAAAGCCTGCTCCTGCGCGTCAAGGCCGGGGAAAGCCGGCAGCAGCGAGGGATGGATGTTGAGGATGCGATGGGGAAACGCGGCAACGAACTGCGGCGAAAGCAGCCGCATGTAGCCGGCGAGGCAAACCAGATCGACGCCGTTGGCGCGCAAGCAGGCGATGACGTCGGCGTCGTGCTCTTCGCGCTTGCGGCCCCGGGAAACCAGGACCTTTGTATGAAGGCCCATCTCGCGCGCACGGGCTAATCCCGCAGCGTCGGCGACATTCGAGATGACAACAGCGATCTCGGCGCTCGGCAGGCGGCCAGCGCGGATGGATTCGGCGATGGCGAGGAAGTTGGAGCCGCGACCGGAGAGGAGAATGCCGAGCCGCGTGCAAGCCGGAGATGAATGTTCCAAGAAGGTCATGGAAGCCGTATGCGGGCGCTCTGTGCTTGTAAATCTTTGAGAATTGATCGCAGAACCTCTATGCCCTGCTCACCGCAATAGACGGAGCGGGTCACCGCGGGATATAGCTCAGGGAGTTGTGCACAGGTCCTGCGGATTTGATCGAGATCCAGATCTTCTAGGGGGATCGAAATGAAATCGTCCCAATCCCATTCGCCGCCAGCTCCAGAGAGGAACTGCTCGATCACATCTGCGACGTCCTTTCTCGTCATTGGGATCTTCTTGATTCTCATGTGGCGTCTTGGGGGCGACCACCTCTGCCAGCCCCGCCGCTCACGTGTACTGCACCCGGCGCTCGCCCTTCACCACGCGGCCAATCACGTAGAACTTTTCTTCCGAGCGGTCGAGCAGGTTCTTGGCGCGCGCAAACTTCGCCGCCGGGATGGCCGCAATGAGCCCGATGCCCATGTTGAATGTGCGCATCATCTCTTCCTGCGGAATGTTGCCCAGTTCGCGAAGGTGCTCGAAGATGGGCAGCACTGGCCACGACCCGATCTCCACTTGCGCCGTGACGCCCTTGGGCAGAATGCGGGGAAGGTTTTCCGTGATGCCGCCGCCGGTGATGTGCGCCATGCCGGTGGTCATCCCTCCGGTGACGAGCTTCTGGATAACGTGTAAGTAGCTTCGATGCGTACGCAAGAGCGATGCGCCGGCCTTCTCCTTGATCGCCGTCACGTATTGCGTGGCCTTGTATCCGGCCACTTCGAAAAGGAGCTTGCGGGCGAGCGAGTAGCCGTTGGTGTGCAGGCCCGTAGACGGCAGACCGATCAGCACGTCGCCGGCCTTGATGCCTGCGCCGGTCAGCATCTTGTCGCGGTCCACTGCGCCGACGATAAAGCCGGCCAAGTCGTACTCGCCGTCTGCGTAGAAGCCCGGCATCTGAGCCGTCTCCCCGCCAATCAGCACGCACGCGTTCGCTTTGCATGCGTCGGCGAGGCCGCTGACCACGCTCTCGACTACATCTTCGTCCAACTTGCCGGTAGCAAGGTAGTCCAGAAAGAAGAGCGGCGTGGCTCCCTGCACGGCAATGTCGTTGACACAGTGGTTCACCAGGTCTACACCGACGGTCTGGTGCAGGCCGAGTTGAAAGGCTACCTTCAGCTTGGTCCCGACGCCGTCTGCCGAGCTGACCAGAATGGGGTTCTTCCAGCGCTGCATGTCGAGGCGGTAGAGGGCCCCGAAGCTGCCGATTCCACCTAACACATTGCGATTAAAGGTCTTTTGCGCCAGGTACTTGATGCGCTCCTTGGCGTGGTCGCCGCTGCGCAGATCGACCCCGGCGTCGGCGTAGGTCACGGTTTTCGGTGCGGTCTCTTGTGCCACGGTCCTGGCTTTCTTATGAGTCGATTGGTTCGGCGTGGATGAGCCGGAAAAAGGAATTCTAGCAGCAATCAAGGAAGCCATTTCCCACAAATCATCCGGCTGGCTACCACTTCAGTCCGACCGTCCCTGCCGACCGGCCGGTGAGCATTCCTTAAAGCAAAATGGAAAGTCGGCTTGACATAGAAACTGATCCGGGCTACTCTGGTTTGGAAAGTCGGCTTTACATAGGGCGGACCGCGAGAGAACGTGGCACAGACGATTACAAACCGCGTCAAGGAACTTCGCATCGCGCTTGGCTGGACGCAGGAGCAGCTTGCACAGGCCGCAGGTGTTTCGCGGCAGAGCATCAACTCCATCGAGCGCAACCGCTACGTGCCAAGCCTTGAGCTGGCGCTTACATTCGCCCGCATCTTCTCGTGTTCCACCGATCAGATTTTTCAGTTGGAGAGCCAATCATGACCCATCCGATTCTCAACCGCATTCTCATGCTCGATCAAGTGGCGGACGAGCGGTCTCGCGAGCATCAACGCCGTTCGACCAGCGCCGCGGCGATCATCGGTACGCTTATCGCCTTCGTGATGCTGGAGTATCAGCTGCTTGTGGAGCACCATGTGCCGTGGGATCTGATTGCCGTGATCTATGCGATGGGCCTGACCAAGATCGCACTCGTGCGCTGGTACCGCTACAGAAACTAGATTCTTCGGCGGTTCTCGCCCGGAAAGGAAGTCCGATGCTTACGTTTGACAGTCGCAGCCTGAAGAAGAACTTGCCAATTCTCATTGCCCTGCTCCTGGTTGCTCAAGTGGACCTGGCGAGCGCTTTCGGGTGGCCGCAATCGCTTTTGTCGCTACTGCATCTGACTGCCGCAAATAATGATCTATGCAGCGGTGTTTGCGCGGGACTGGGAACGTCGATTGACGTTTTGGTGATTTTCCAACTTGTGCGCATGTGGGCTAAACGCGCCTTGCTGGCCAGCCGCGACACGCAGCACGATTGAAGCCGCTTTTCGTGGCTCGTTGATTCAGCAATTCATTTCAAAAGGAGATTCTCACATGTATTCGTTGATTAGTCGTCTCGACCAGAAACACCGCCGCCTGTTTCAAATCGCCAACGTGGCGCTCGTCCTCGGGCTCGTGCCATGGGTTTTTCGCGAGTACGTCACGGTCAATCACGATTGGCTCGATGCATGGTGTGGGTTTTTCCTCGGGCTTTCCGTCACCATCAACCTGGCTTGCTTGCGGGCCGCGCGCCGCTGTCCGCGAACGCAGGCCTGATCTGGGTCTTCGCTCGCGTGCTTCCTGCGCGAGTTTGAATCGCCACTTTCCCTTGATTTTGGAGTGAAGAAAATGATTCTCCGCAAGCTTCAGAACTCTCCCGAAAAGATGGTCCCGGTCGCCATGGCGTTGGTCGTGGTCGGGCTGTCGCTCACTGTGATCGGCATCGCGTGGGCCAGGTTGGCGCTTCCGGCGCCGCGCATCGGGACTGATTGGAACGACTTCTTCCGTGGCGCGATCTTCGGCATCGCCATTGTTCTCGAAATCGCCGGCGTCGCGATTGCCGCCTCGGCCGCCGCAGCAAAAAAGCGCAAGGCGTTATAAATCCCGATCGCCGATTCCATCGGCTTGGCTGTCGCCTGCTCGAGTTCAACGCGATCGGCACGTTTCCCGCGAAAGCTCTGCGCCCTGCGGCCCTCTATACTGAAGCCACCATGTGCGCCGAGCTTCGGAGCGCCGAAATTGGCGCTAGACCACACACGCGTTCAAAGGCGCTGCAAGAGCGCGCCGAGCGGTTCTTTCCGGGCGGCGTGAACTCGCCTGTGCGGGCATTTCGCGCGGTTGGCGGCTCGCCGCCGTTCATTGAGCGCGCCGAGGGCGCCCATCTCTACGACGTGGACGGCAATCGTTATATCGACTATTTCGGTTCGTGGGGACCGATGATCCTGGGCCACGCGTTTCCGCCGGTCGTCGAGGCCATCGAGCGGGCAGCGCGCAACTCAGCAAGCTTTGGCGCGTCGACTGGCGCCGAGGGCGATCTTGCCGAGCGCATCGCGGCCTGCTATCCGGCCATTGAAAAGATGCGCTTCGTCAGCTCCGGCACCGAGGCCACCATGTCGGCGATTCGCGTGGCCCGCGCCGCGACCGGGCGCAATGTGATCGTCAAATTCGAAGGCTGCTATCACGGCCACGCCGACGGCCTTCTGGTGAAGGCCGGCTCCGGCGTTGCGACTTTTGGCATTCCCGGGTCGGCAGGCGTGCCGGAGGAAACCGCTCGCCTCACATTGGCGTTGCCATATAACAACCTCGACGCCGTTAAAGCGGTCTTCGCCGCTCACCCTGACTCCATCGCCGCCGTGATCGTCGAGCCCATCGTGGGCAACGCGGGTTGCATTGCGCCTGAGCCGGGCTATCTTGACGGTCTCCGCGAGGTGACCGCGAGCCATGGCGCGCTGCTGATTGTAGACGAAGTGATGACCGGCTTTCGCGTTGAAATCGGCGGCGCATGCCAGCTCTACTCGATCGATCCCGATCTCGTGACCTTGGGAAAGATCGTTGGCGGGGGGCTACCGGTCGGCGTCTTTGGTGGCAAGCGCATTTTCATGGATTTGCTCGCGCCTCTCGGGCCGGTTTATCAGGCAGGAACTCTGAGCGGGAATCCGCTGGCTATGGCTGCGGGGATTGCCGCCGTTGGTTATTTGCAGGAACACGCGGCTGAGGTTTACCCGCGCCTTGAAGCGACAACCAAAGCCGCTGCCGAAGGCGTTGCGCAGGAAGCTTCGCGCGCCCGAATTCCCCTCACAACCAATCGCGTTGGCTCGATGTGGACCTGGTTCTTCAACGATGGTCCAATCAGGAATTACGAGCAGGCAGCGAAATCGGACACGGCCGCGTTTGGGCGCTTCCACCGCGCTATGCTCGATCGCGGCATATGGCTTCCGCCATCGCAGTTTGAAGCCGCATTCGTGTCAACGGCACATGGCGAAGGCGAAGTGAAAGCTACTATCGCCGCCGCGCGCGAGGCGTTCGCTTCGCTCGGCGCGAGCTGAAGCGCGCGCTCAAGCCCAGGCATCCAGCGTTACAAACTGAACTTTACCTTTGTACAGCTCGATCATTTTCTCCGCGGCGGTTACGGACGCAACGCGGTTTGCCTGAGGGTCGGAATGACCACCATCATGCAGCACGATGTTTGCCGCGCGGCCCATCTGCCAGAGCCGCTCGATCTTGTCGTTCAACCGCTGCGCGATCCGCTGAGGCGAGGGATCGCTCCAGTCCGAGGTCATGGCGTTCCACAGCACGACATTCAGGCCAATCTCGCGCGCAATTTGAAATAGCGCCGGCCTGCGCGCGCCGTAAGGCGGCCGGAAGAACTTTATAGCCGTGCCGGTGATCTGCTCAAGCATGTCCTGTGTGCGCGTCATTTGTTCTCGAATTACTTCAGGAGAGCTGCGCGCCATATTGGGATGGTCCCAGGAGTGATTTCCAATGAGGTGACCGGCCTTTGCCGTCCGCTGCACCAGTTCCGGTTGCGCTTTGGCGCGCCCGCCGAGAACAAAGAACGTTGCCCGGACGTTGTGGCTGGCAAGAACGTCGAGCAGCTTCGGCGTCCACGTCGCATTGGGCCCGTCGTCGAAGGTGAATGCCAGTTCGCCGGGCCGCGCAGGCGCAGTGAGCGCTGTACCGAAAAGGCGCGAATCCGGCCACATGGAAGCATAGGCATACGCGCCTGCCGCAACGCCCGCGGACGCGGCCACGCCAAGTGCCGTATAAATCCCTGTTGCAATGGGGGTGATCATTCTGCCTGCCAGTATGGGGGCGCGGAGCCAAGGCGGGCAACTCGCCAAAGTAACTGCCGAGCATTACCAGTTCACAGCGACCCTGCGGGAATCTTCCCGTTGTCCCGCTGTCCAGTTTGCGCCGCGCCCGCTTCCATCCGCTGCCTGGCGCGCTTTTCGCTCGAACGCCGCTCCTGCCGCCAAGTCGTCATGGACGTTACGCCGAAATTCCAAACTGCGGTAAACAGCAAGCCCATTACCGCCGCCAGCACCCATGGAACTCCGCGGCGGAACGCCTCATTGGCAATAGCCACGTTGGCTGCCACACCCAGTCCGCACGCCAGGCAGAACGTGATCAGGCCGCCCCAGAATCTCCATCCCTTGAGCCGCCGGTCGCGATAGGTGACGGAGTTGTTCAGCACAAAGTTCAGAATCATCACAATGAATGTGGTTATGGCCTGGCCCGCGGCGAAGCTCACTCCGGCGAGCTTGAGCAGCGCGCTCAAAATCAGCAGGTGCACTCCGACGCCCAGCGCGCCTACCATGGCGAAGAGCACGAAGCGCACATTCACCACGCCGCCGAGGTGCTTATCCACGAGCAGCTCGAAATACTCCAGGCCGACCAACAGATCGAGCTTGCTTTCGCCGTGCTCGCGCAGCCTGAAGCGATAAGGCACCTCGCCGACACGCAGCCCGGGCCCGGCCGAAAGCACGATGTCGAGCAGGATTTTGAAGCCGATGCCCGAAAGGCGGTGCGCGAATTGCTCAAAGGTCGCCACGCGCACCATGAAAAAGCCGCTCATGGGATCGCTCAGCTCATGCTCTGCGCCCATCAGGCTCAACCGCCGGCCCAGTTGGCTGAGCTTGACTCGCGACTTAGTAAACTCGCCCATGCTACCGCCGGCGATGTTTCGCGAGCCCACCACCAGATCGAGGTTCTCTTCACGCATGCGGCGCAGCATCTCGGGCAGAATACTTTCGTCGTGCTGCATATCCGCATCCATCACGGCGACAATAGGCGCCGCTGCGCCCAGAATTCCCTCAATGCACGCCGACGCCAGCCCTCGCCTGCCAATCCGTTGCAGCACGCGCAGATTGTCGTGCTTCTCAGCCAACGCGCGCACCACGTCGGCGGTGCCGTCGGGCGAGTCGTCGTCCACAAAAATCACTTCGTAGCGAATGCCGCCGAGCGCCTTTTCAAGCCGATCCAGAATCGGACCCACGTTCCCTCTCTCATTGAACGTGGGCAGCACGATCGCCAGATCGTAGGCCATTGTTTTCCTCCGCGGGGGTGGGCAAATCTCAGGCGGCCCGGCTTGAATGTCATAGCCCCGCTCTCATCCTTATACAACTTGGAAGAAGCCGTTCGGTAGCACTGTCTCCGAGAGGACTCAGCGGCGTATACTGGCTTTGTTCGGGTCGCATCCTGAGTTTGCGGAGCGGCACTGGAGTTCATGATGAGCATCATCCAACCTTCCGCGGGCACGCCGCCCGGAGTCCCCATCCCCAAAGTTACGATGCCCGCGCTCACCGAGATGAAGCGCCAAGGCAAGCCCATCTCCGCGCTTACCGCGTACGACTACTCCACTGCGCGCCTGGTCGACGAGGCCGGGGTGGACCTGATTCTGGTCGGCGACTCTCTGGCCATGGTCGTGCTGGGCCAGGAAAACACGCTTGCCGTCACCATCGACGAGATGCTCCACCATACGCGAGCGGTGCGCCGTGCCGTTCATCGCGCTCTCGTCGTCTCCGATATGCCGTTCGGCAGCTATCACGGGTCGGTCGCTGACGCCGTCGCCAACGCAGTGCGCTTCGTGAAGGAAGCCTGCGCCGAAGCGGTCAAGATCGAAGGCCCGCGGATTGAGCTAGTCCAGGCTCTCGTGGGGGCCGAGATCCCTGTCGTCGGCCATCTCGGGCTCACGCCGCAGAGCGTCCATCGCATGGGCGGATATCGCGTGCAGGCTCGCACTGCCGAGGCCGCGCGACAGCTTGAAGCCGACGCGCATGCGCTCGCCCATGCCGGTGCCGGCGCCATCGTGCTGGAAGGCGTTCCCCGCGAGGCTGCCGCGGCCATCACCGCCGCGCTGCCCATCCCGACGATTGGAATCGGCGCAGGCCCTGAATGCGACGGGCAGATTCTTGTCTTTCACGATCTCGTCAATCTCACCTTCGCGCCTGCCGCCAAGTTTGTTCGCCGCTATGCGGATGCGTCGGGCTTCTTCCGCTCCGCCATCGAGCGCTACCGCGAAGACGTTGAGCATCACGCCTTCCCGTCGGACGCGGAGAGCTATCATCTGCCGGTGCAGCAGGCGAAGGGCACGGCCGGTTCTGAAGTTGATTTCGATTCCGACGATGCGGTTGTGAATCGGGACGCGTTCGAGGATTGGGCGAGCTGAGCGTGATGGAGATCGTTCGTACGGTTGACAAGCTCCGACGCTGGTCCCGCGCCTCACGCTCAACTGCTGGCAGCACCGTCGGCATGGTGCCCACGATGGGAGCTCTTCATGCAGGTCATGCCTCGCTCATCCGAGCGGCGCGCGCCACGTGCTCCCACGTAGCCGTCAGCCTCTTCGTCAATCCCACGCAATTCGGTCCCAACGAAGACTATGCGCGCTATCCACGCTCGTTCGAGGCCGACTGCGCTCTGGCCGGGCGAGAAGGCGCCGATGTACTTTTTGCGCCTTCTGTTGAAGAGCTTTATCCCAACGGCCCAGCGTCAACATTCATCGAAGTTTCGGACCTCGGCGATCGTCTCGACGGAGCATCGCGGCCTGGCCACTTTCGCGGCGTCGCCACTGTTGTTGCCAAGCTCCTGATTGCTGCCGAACCCGATCGCGCATTTTTTGGCCAGAAGGACGCGGCCCAGGTCGCCGTGTTGCGACGGATGGTCGCCGATCTGCGGCTTGCAGTCGAAGTTGTGGTGTGCCCCATCGTTCGCGATCCCGATGGTCTTGCCGTCAGCTCCCGCAATGTCTACCTCAACCCATCCCAGCGAGCCCAGGCTCTCGCGCTCAGCCGCGCCGTCCGCCGCGTCGAGACGCTGGTGGCGCAGGGCGAGCGCCCCGGTGGCGTCCTGGTCGCAGCTGCGCGCGAAGTTTTCGCATCCGAGCCCGACGTCCGTGTTGATTACGTCGAGGTGGTTGATTGGTCCACTTTGTTGCCTGTTGAAATTGCCGCGCCCGGCACGCTTTTTGCGGTTGCGGCGTACGTTGGCGCGACGCGGTTGATCGACAACACGATCCTCGAATAAGCCAGCGAAAGAATTCCATTGCGCTGGCCGACACATTCGCCGCAATCTGGTAGCAACAATGCCGGAACTGCCCGACATCACCGCCTACATCGCCGCGCTCGAACCGCGCATCGTCGGCCAGACGCTCGAGCATGTGCGCATTGCCAGCGTCTTTCTACTCCGCACCGTCGATCCGCCGATCACATCCGTCGAAGGGCGGACGGTGCGCGAAATTCGACGCATCGGCAAGCGCATCGCTGTGGGTGTCGACGGCGACCTTTGGCTCGTTCTTCATCTCATGATTGCGGGCCGTCTGCATTGGCGTCCGCCGCATGCGAAACTCTCCGGCCGCCAGGCGCTGCTCGCACTTGATTTTTCGGACGGGACTCTTGTGTTAACAGAGGCCGGCTCGAAGCGCCGAGCGTCGCTTCACGTTCTACGCGGCGAGCAGGCTCTGCGCGACATCGATCCTGGTGGCGTCGAAATTTTTTCCTTGGATTTGGACGGGTTTCGTGCCGCTCTCAGCTTCGAGAACCGCACGCTCAAGCGCGCCCTCACCGACCCGCGCCTCATCAGCGGCGTAGGCAACGCCTACTCCGACGAGATTCTCCACGCCGCGCGGCTGTCGCCGATTACGCTCACGCACAAGTTGACATCGGAAGAGTGGCAGCGCCTGTTCGACGCCTCGCTATCCACTCTGGAGCATTGGATTGAACGGCTCGCGGCTGAGGCGATGAAAAAGTTTCCTGAAGGCGTGACAGCCTTCCGACCCGAGATGGCTGTCCACGGACGTTTCGGAAAGCCGTGCCCGCGCTGCGGCAGCCCCATCCAGCGGATCCGCTACGCGGACAACGAAACCAACTACTGCGCCACCTGCCAAACGGGAGGCAAGGTCCTTGCGGACCGCAGCCTCTCGCGCTTGCTGGGCTCCGATTGGCCCCGCACTCTCGATGAGCTTGAAGCGCTCAAGAAACGATAGAGTTTCGCTCAAGCGCCGCTAGTGTTTCTCCGTCCGCGGTGCGCCGCAGGCAGTGCGCAAGCTCCATTTGCCGCTCGCTGTGGCTCATTTGTGTTAGTTACCACTTCTGCGACTAACCCTTGATTTACCTTGACATGGCTTCTGTTGGTGCCGCATCGTGTTTGCGGCGACTCCTGTCAAACGGAGCGCGCGGGAACCCTGCTCCAACGGGCTTCCGGGCGTGGGAGCCGGAATTTAAATCCGTTGTGGAGGGTTCAAGAATGCACTTTGTCACTTACTCCGCGGCTCTGTCCTCGGTTATGCTTTCCGGGCACATGATGACGGTTATCGTGATTGCAGCCGTGATCGAATGGCTCCTTGGAGCTCTCTGGTACGGGCTGATTTTCCGCAAGTCCTGGATGGCGATGACCGGCTTTTCCGAGACCAACAAGCCGAAGAACGGCGCCATGACCATGGTCTGCTCGTTTATCGCCTGCCTGCTCCTCACGTATGTGATTGCGCACATCGTGGGTTGGGCAGGAGCCATGACATTCACCCAGGGCATCAAGTTTGGCGTGATCTGCTGGGTGGGATTCATCGCGCCGCCGCTCTTTACGCAGCACATTGCCGAGAACCGCCGCGCCAATTTGTTTGCCATCAACGCAGCCTATTGGCTTTTGGTTATGGCGATCGGCGGCGGCATGACGGCAGCCTTCCACGGCTAGCGACTCTTTCGCTCCGGCCCTCGCAACCCATTGACTACAGGGGCAATTCCCTCGCGGAATTGCCCCTCTGCATTTCATCGCTGCCGCCCGCTGAAACCCGCGACTGCGTTCACAGGGATCGGACGATTTTCTCAGTCCACCCCTCGCCCGTCGTCATAAAATCGACCCATGACTCGCTCGAATATCACCACAGACGGCGCGCCAGCCGCGATCGGCCCTTACGCGCAAGGCGTGCGTGCAGGAAATCTCATCTTCACCGCCGGCCAGGGCGGCCTGGATCCAGTCACCGGCCAGGTTGTTTCCGGCGGAATCAAAGAACAGACGGCGCGAACTCTGGAAAATCTCAAAGCCGTTCTTGAGGCCGGCGGCAGCAGCCTAGGCCAAGTGGTCAAGGCGACGGTTTTCCTGAAGGATATGAACGATTTCGCGGCCATGAATGGGGTCTACGCATCGTACTTTGGAGACGACAGCGAAACGCTCCCCGCGCGCACCACAGTTGAAGTGGCCCGCTTGCCGCGCAATCTGCTCGTCGAAATCGAAGTCATCGCCGAAGTGTGACGAGCCTCGCCTCTCATCGATATCATTGAACTGTGCCGCGATTGTTTGGCTGTGCTGCGCGGTTCACGCGCGGTCGGCCCGGGGATCACCGTCCCGCAGGAGGTCATCTTGAGCGATTCCGAAGATAAGGTTGTTCGCAGCGACGCTGAATGGCGGACCCTGCTGACGCCGCAGCAATATCACGTGCTGCGCGAAAAAGGCACCGAGCGCCCCTTCACCGGGCTGCTCACAGAAAATCACGAAACGGGCAACTACCACTGCGCAGCCTGCGGCGCGCTGCTTTTCATGAGCGGCGCAAAGTTCGATTCCGGATGTGGCTGGCCCAGTTTCATGATCCCAGCCGGCTCCAAATCGGTCGAAGAGCATGAGGACTCGAGCCACGGCATGCGGCGCGTGGAGGTGACCTGCGCTCGCTGCGGCGGCCATTTGGGCCACGTCTTCCCCGACGGTCCGCAGCCCACTGGCCTGCGCTACTGCATCAACTCCGCCTCACTCGCCTTCACAAAAGAGGGCGAATAAGGCCGTCGGTCGGCGCGCTTGTGTTAGCCCCGAAACGCAACATCCGCGCACAACAAAACCCCGTCCGGATGGGACGGGGTTTTTGAGCTTCAGGAATGGGTGCCCATTCTCGCCCGCTGGCTTCAGCGCGCGGAGAAGCGGGAATCACGCCTTGGCGACTTTTCCGCTCTTGATGCAGCTCGCGCAAACGCGGAGCTTCTTGGGCGTGCCGTCGACTATCGCCTTGACTGCCTGCAGGTTCACATTCCAGCGCCGCCGGGTGATGTTGTGCGCGTGCGAGATGTTATTGCCAAAACGCGGCCCTTTGCCGCAGATATCGCAAGTTTGTGCCATCGTCCAACTCCAAATCTCTCTAGTGTTTTCGGGCGCTCGGTGAGCAGCCAGGGCGCGCACAGCGGCCCGCGCTATCGCCTTGCCGAATCTTCAGTATATCAGTGATTGGCGGCTGCCATCGGGTCTGGCGGCCAGGCGAGCGCCATGCGCATCCGGGCCTCGTAATGCGCCCCGCCAGCGGCAAGATGGCTCTCATACAGCACAAACTCCGTTGCCGTGAAGCGTGTGAATGCGGGCTGGCTGCGAATTTTGCTCTCGAGCGCGCGCAGTTCCGTTCCACGTCCGTGTCCTTTCGCCCGTGCCAGCGTAATGTGCGGGTGAAACGGCCGGATCTCCGCTGCGAACCCGCAGGGGCCTGTCGCCGCCACCACGCTCCTTTCGAGGGCAGCGAGCTCAGGCGTTACGAT
>JBEKRG010000004.1:0-80949 GCA_049518955.1 Occallatibacter sp. | reverse complement strand
TCGGTGAGGGTGACGCCGTCGGTGGAAACGGCGCTCCATAGGGCAGCTGCGGCGTCGACCATCGCCGTGGCCTGCTGATTGGTGACGGAACCGGAGAGCGGACCCTGGTCGACGGAATAGCTGACTTGGCCATCTGCCCAGTGGATGAGCTGGCCGACGACTGCGGGATTGAAGAAGCTGGTTCCGGCGATATACTTTGGGCCGCCGGCAGTGGCGCGAGCGGGAACGAGGAGCAGCAGGACGAGCGGGAGCGCGGCACGGCGATAAAGCGCGGAGCGGAATGCGATGGCGTGTGCGGACGCGGAGGTAGCGATGGGCACGAGGACTCCCGGATAGGAGGGAAGGGAGCATGCGCAAATCCAAAGGGTTTTTGTGACGATTAGTGATTCCTAATGCGACAAATGGCCAGCACGGAGTACATGTCCGAGTCCGTTGAGCGATGGGTGTCATTCTATGTGGAGAGGATCGAAGTGCAGAGGTGGACCGCGGTTTCGAGGTCCTTCCGTCTACAATCGATTCGGGTAAACCCATGGCAGAGATACGCGAAACCGTGATCCTTGGCTCCGGCTGTGCCGGATTGACGGCGGCGCTCTATACGGCGCGCGCCGGGCTCAAACCGCTGGTTCTGGAGGGGCACGAACCGGGCGGTCAGCTCTCCATCACGACGCTGGTGGAGAACTTTCCCGGTTGGCCGGAAGGGATTCAGGGGCCGGAGCTGATCGGCAACATGAAGAAGCAGGCGGCGCGGTTCGGCGCTGAGTACCAGCATGCGCATCTGGAGGTGGCGCAAGTGGGTGCGCATCCCATCAAGCTACGCACGTCGGCCGGCGAACTGCACGCAAGGACATTGATTGTGGCTTCAGGCGCGAGCGCACGCTGGCTGGGTTTGCCGAGCGAGCAGGCGCTCATCGGGCACGGCGTGTCGAGCTGCGCCACCTGCGACGGATTCTTTTTCCGCGACAAGGACATTGCGGTAATTGGCGGAGGCGACTCGGCGATGGAGGAAGCGATTTTTCTCACGCGCTTTGCATCGAAGGTGACGCTGCTGCACCGGCGCGACGCTTTTCGCGCATCCAAGATCATGCTCGAGCGCGCCATGGCGCATCCCAAGATTGAGCTCCGAACGAACACCGTTGTGGACGAAGTGCTGGGCGTGGATGAGAAGGAAGTGAAGGGTTTACGCCTTCGCGATGTGAAGAACGGTGAGCAGGACGAGTTGAAGGTGAGCGGGATGTTTCTTGGCATCGGGCACGTGCCGAACACAAAAGCGTTTGCGGGGCAGATCGATCTGGACGAGGAAGGGTACATCAAGACGATGAACAATGTGTTCACGACACGTAACGGCGCTGTTGTGCCCGGCGTGTTCGCGTGCGGCGATGTGCAGGACCGGCGCTACCGTCAGGCGATTACCGCGGCCGGATCAGGATGCATGGCAGCGCTTGAGGTGGAGAAGTACCTCGAGGAGCACGGGCACTGAGTTTTCTGGAGCTCGCATCAAATAGTTTGCGCGATTGGCCACTCGGTAACGAGGGTAGTGGCCGTGGATGGCGCCTGCTGGTTATTTGAAGCCGCACTAAAACTGGTGAAACGCGAAGAAAGCCGCGGCGACCAGGAAGCCTCCGGCAACGGCGTGATTCCAGCGCAGGTGTGAGCCGAAATAGTACGTGGCGAAGACGCCGAAGACCGTGAGCGTGATGATCTCCTGGATCACCTTGAGCTGAACGGGAGTGAAGCGGCCGTAGCCGATGCGGTTGGCGGGAACCTGAAAGCAATACTCAAAGAAGGCGATGCCCCAGCTGACGACGATGACCTTCCAGAGTGGCTGCTGTTCGAATTTCAGGTGACCATACCAGGCAATGGTCATAAAGATGTTGGAGAAGATGAGAAGAACAATGGTCCACATTCCTTTATTAGATACACGAAAAACGGCAAGTGTTGTGGAAACAGCACGAGCCTTGCAAGTTTATTCGGCGAGGCCGCGGTGACGGCGCTCAGCGAGAATCTCGAACGGCTTGAAAAGGCGATTGGCGCGGCTTGCCGGGCGGCGGGGCGCGCGCGCAGCGAAGTGGAACTGATGGCGGTGTCGAAGACCTTTCCAGCAGAAGCGGTTGCGGAGGCAGCAGCGCTGGGGCTCACGCTCTTTGGCGAAAATCGCGTTCAGGAATTCAGCTCCAAAGTATTGCGCGCGGCCGAGACTGGAACCTGGGCGGTGCGCGAGAGACTGCGCTTTCATCTGATTGGACATTTGCAGTCAAATAAGGCGGCAAGGGCGGCGGAGATCTTCGACGGCGTGGATTCGCTGGATTCCGTGCGGCTGGCGGAGCGATTGAACGATTCGGCCGGGAAAACGGGCAAGCGCCTTCCGGTGCTGATCGAAGTGAAGCTAAGCCCCGAAGCGACGAAGCACGGAATTGAGCCGGAGTCGGACGAAGCCACGCAGCTTTTGGAACGACTGCCCGATCTTTTGGATCTTGAAGCGCGTGGCCTGATGACGATTGCGCCGTGGGGCGCGCCGGAGGATGTTACGCGGGCGTGCTTTCGTCGTTTGAGGATGTGGCGGGACCGGTGGGCGGCGGCGCATCCGAACCTGAAGCTCGATGTGCTGTCGATGGGGATGAGCGGAGACTTTCGGCTGGCGATCGAGGAGGGCGCGACGCGGATTCGCGTCGGCACGGCGCTGTTTGGGGCCCGCAAGCCGCAGGCCGAGGAGCGAAGCCAGGAACCGGAGCTGGACTGATGCTTCGCGCGGTGGCCGAGGGCGTAACGCTGGCGGTGCGTGCGCAGCCCGGCGCGAAGAGGACGGCCATCGCGGGGATTTACGGCGAGGGAACGGCGGCACAATTGAAAATTGCCGTGCGGGCGCAGCCGATTGAGGGCCGCGCGAATGAGGCTTTGATTTCATTTCTCACCGAGGTTTTCGGTTTACAGAAAAATGCGGTCGAGCTCAAGGCAGGCGAATTGTCGCGGAGCAAAGTGTTTCTGTTGCGCGGGGTGACGTTAGCGCGGGCGAGGGCAGTGCTGGCGCAGCGAATCGACGTCTGACTTATTTCTTTGCAGCGGATTGCCGGGCGAGCTCCTTTTCGAATGCCTGCTCGCGATCGGCGATATAAGCGTTGTATCCGGCGGGGTCGATAAAGGCGCTGTTGTCGCCGGCTTTCCAACGCGGATATTTCTCAACGAGATCAAAGTAGGAGCCGTGAGCACCGAGAAAAATGTCGCAGGGGAGTTTGTGAAGGGCTGCAAAGCCGCGCTCGTAATCGGCAGCGATTTGCGGATAGGTCTTGTTGCCGACCAGCTTGTATCCCGGGTTCACGTTCGGGCTGCCGACGATGACCACGTGCAGAACATGGCCATTCTCGGCTTCGTCAATGGTCCAGGTAGTGGTTCCGCGGGTGTGGCCGGGAGTGAGATGCGCGGTTAGGACCGTACCGCCGAGGCTGACCGTGCTCCCGTCGTGAAGAACGCGATCAACGTGCGCGGGCGGATAGTGGTGAGCTTTTTGCGCACCGTATTGGAAGTCGGTTCTGCCGCCGGACTCGACGACAGAAACATCTCCAGCCATGACATAGTATTTGGCGCCGGTGAGGCGAATGATCTGCTCGCTGCCCGAGCAGTGGTCGTCATGGGCGTGGCTGATGAGGAGAATGTTGATGTCGCTGAACCGGAAACCGAGCGACTCGACGCTCTTCTTGATCAGCGGCACCGAGGCTTCGAAGCTCGAATTGATGAGAATGAGGCCGCGCGGCGTGGCGATGAGATAGGAGCCGAGGTCCTGGCTGCCGACGTAATAAAGGTTTCCGGCGATCCGAAAGGCAGGAAACGGAGTCAGCCATGCAGGATTGTTCTGCGCGGCGAGCGGGAAGGTGGCGGAGGCGAGGAACACGAATAGCGTAAGGCGCAGAGAAAACTTAGCGACTTTCATTGATCGTCTCGATTTTCAATTTGTTTGATCAACGCGTCGATGGCGCGTTCGAGGTGAACACCGCGCGAGCCTTTGACGAGGACAACGTCGCCCGGACGAAGATTTTCAATGAGCCATTGGCCAGCAGCGTCGGCGTCGCGGAGAAAGACGGCCGGCACTCCGCCGGCACATGCGGCGGTGGCCAGGTGCTCGGCATTGCCCTGTACCGCGACGACTAGATCGAGGCCGGACTCGGCGGCGGCGCGGCCGCAATCAATGTGTAGCGCGGGTCCGTGTTCGCCCAGCTCGAGCATCTCGCCTGCCACCAGGATGCGGCGGCCTGCGGCAGGACGCGCCGCGAGGGTGCGAATCATGGAGCGGAGCGCTTCAGGGTTCGAGTTATAGCTGTCATTGAGGATGGTTGCGCCCGCGATCTCCATGACCTGGCCGCGCTTGTCGCCTGCGGTGAGTGAGGCGATTGCGACGATGGCTGCGTCAAGATCGACGCCAGCTTCAAGTGCGACGGCCAGTCCGGCGACGGTGTTCGACGCGTTGTGTGCGCCAAGCAACTGCAAAGTGAAGCCGGTTTCGCGCTCGCGGGCGCGAACGCGGACGTGCAAGCCCTCGCTGTCCTCGACGGAAGAGAGGATTTGCGGGTCAGCGCAGGGTCCGGCGCCGAAGTAAACGACACGGCCCGAAAAATCGCGGCCAAACTGTGCCGCGTAGGCATCGTCGCAATTGAGGAAGGCGACGCCGTTCGCAGGAAGAGATTCGATGAGCTCAAACTTGGCGCGCGCAATGCCCGCCTGTCCGTCGGCAAAGTTTTCAATGTGCGCGGAGCCGATGTTGGTGATCACGCCCCAGTCGGGAGCCGCGATCCGGGCAAGCGCGGCAATTTCGCCGGAGTGATTCATGCCCATTTCGACGACGGCGAATTCGTGCTCCGGCATCAGACGCAGAAGCTGCAGGGGCAGACCAAAGTTGTTGTTGAGGTTGCCCTTCGACTTGAGGACGTGAAACTTCGCGCCGAGCGCTGCAGCGACGGCCTCCTTGGTGGTAGTTTTTCCCGCCGAGCCGGTGATGGCCACCACGCGGCGGCCCCACTGGCGGCGCACATGGTGGGCGAGCGCCTGCATGGCAGCGAGCGGATCTTCGGCGATAAGGAGGGGATGGGCAAGAGCAGCGTCGGGCAGGGAGGCGGCACGCGCGCGAGAGATTACGGCGGCGACGGCGCCGCGTTCGAATGCCGTGGCTACAAAATCGTGACCATCGTGAAGCTCACCGCGAACGGCAAAGAAGATCTCGCCGGGCGCGACCGTGCGCGAGTCGATCGAGTAGCCAGCTGCGACGAGCGCACCAGCATTGGGCACGCTGGCCGGCGCCTCGAGCACGGCTCCGGCGCCCATCGCGGCTTCAGCAAGTGTGAGATTCATTGCCCTTCACGATAGCCCAATTCGGCAAGGATGGAAAGCGCGACTTGGGCGTCGTCAAAGGGTATGATGCGGTCCGCAAGAATCTGTTCTTTCTCGTGGCCCTTGCCGGCGAGGAGCACGACGTCACCGGGCTTGGCGGCCCCGAGAGCGAGACGAATCGCGGCAGCGCGATCGACTTCGACCGAGTATGCGACGCCAGTTGACTGGAGGCCCGGCTCGATCTCGGCAAGGATCGATGCCGGATCTTCGGAGCGGGGATTGTCGCTGGTGGCGACGACGAAATCGCTGCCTTCGCCCGCGGCCTCGCCCATTTTGGTGCGCTTAGTGCGGTCGCGATCGCCGCCGCAGCCGAAGAGTGTGATGACGCGCGAGCCGGAAGCTGCGGTGATCTGTCGAGCGAGCGCGGTCAGATTGCGGAGCGCGTCGTCGGTGTGGGCGTAGTCCACAACCACCGTAAAGGGCTGGCCCGCATCGACGGGCTGGAAGCGGCCGGGAACGGTCTTGAGTGTTGAGACGGCGCCGGTGAGATGTGAGAACGAAATGCCGCGCGCGTGGGCGGCAGTGAAGGCCGCGAGAAGGTTGAGGATGTTGACCTCGCCGGCCAAACGCGAGGAGAGGCAGGCCGAGCCAGCTGGAGTTTCGAGTTGAATTGTCGTGCCGGAGGGCGTGAGCACGTAGCTCAAGGCGCGCCATTCACCCACGCCAATTCCGTAGGTGCGAATTTCAGCGCCGGCGGCTCGTGCGGCCGCGGCGAGTTCCTCAGCGCGCGGATCAAGCGCATTGATCACAGCGACGCGCGGAGGCGGATACACCGTTCCATCGAAGAGCAGGCGCTTGGCGGCGAAATAGCTTTCCATCGTCTGGTGGTAATCGAGATGGTCGCGCGTGAAGTTGGTGAAGACGGCAACGTCAATCGGAATTCCGATCATACGGCCCTGGTCGAGGGCGTGGCTTGAGACCTCGGTGACGAGCTCTTCCGCGCCGCGCGCAATACCTTCCGCCATCATTTCGAAGAGATCGCGCGATTCGGGCGTCGTGTGGATCGAGGGGCGCGTCTCGCCGGCGATGTGACACTCAATTGTGCCGATGAGAACGCTGGAACGAGCGGCGGAGTTGAGAAGCGACTCGGTGAGGAATGCGGTGGTGGTCTTTCCGTTTGTGCCGGTGATTCCAGTGGCGGCGAGCGAACGCTCGGGGTGGCCGAAGAATGCCGCGGAGGCCTGGGCAAGCGCGCGGCGGCCGTGCTCGACATGAAGAAGCGGAACGCCCGGCTGATAGACCGTGAGATGGTCGAAGGCCTGCGCAGAGTCGGTGATGATGCCGAGAGCGCCGGCAGTAATGGCCTTCTCGACAAAGCGATTGCCGTCGGTCGAGCCGCCTTTCATGGCCACGAAGACGGCGCCTGGCCGCACGCGGCGCGAGTCGTACTCGACGCCGGTGATGGTTGCGGCGGAGCTGCCGGCGGAGCCGATGGATGCAACTTCAGAGACTAGATCGTTCCACTTCATTCCGATTTTGATTGTAGATTGTTGCGATGGATGGGAGCGGGGCGGACGAGGTCACTCGCGCCACCGGTCACGGATACTCGCCAACGAATTCTTCGACACCGTTCATGAGAACCTGCCGGCCGCCGTCAACATCGGCAGTTTGTTCGGCGGCTTCAAGAAGCTCCGAAAGCGAATCCTTCATCAGGTCGTACCGCGAATCTGCCTCCGCTTCCGTGCTGAGGAAGCACGTGTGCATCATCCAGCCATAGATGCCGCAGGTAATGGCGAAGGGAGCGACGCTGGCTGCGCGCTCCAGCGTGATTCGTGCGCCGAGGACATGCTCTTCGTCGCGAACAACAATGCCTTCCTCGGAGCCGGGAAGGCCGAGGGTCGCGGCCTCTTCGAACGGACGCCATGAGGAGCCAGTCACACTGTGAGGGTAACGCAGTTTGCATGGGACGCGACTAGCGCGCGCAGCGGACAACGATTTTGGTGCCGGGAGCGACTACCGTGCCGGGGGCTGGGGCCTGCTCGCGCGCAATTCCGTCGCCAGTGATCTCGACCTGGAGTCCAGCGCTGCCAGCTTGCTCAATAATTTCGCGAATGGGCAGGCCGATGAGGGCCGGCACGCGCAGTTTTCCGGCATCGGCGATGACGATGGTGTTCGTTGGAGGCGATGGAGCAGATTCGGGATGCGATGGCGCACGCACGGCGGGGGAGGGCCCGGAAGCGGAACTGGGTCCGGAAGCTGCTGGAGAATTCGCGGCCTGTGACGATACGGGGCTAGAGGGCGAAGCCGCCTTATCTGTCGAAGCGCGGAGCGGATCGTCGCTGGGCAGATCGTTGGCAGCGTCGTAAAGAGCCTGGATATTCTCGTCTTGCGCCGGAGCATCGTCTTCAGTAATGGGCGCGTCTTTCTTTGAGGCCAGGTCAGCTGGGCGAAGTTCGATGTCGTGCTGTACGCCGAGATATTCAAGGACCTGCTGCGCCACCTCTGCGAAGACCGGCGCAGACACGGAGGCACCGTAGTAGGCGCCTTTAGGCGAATCGAGGACGACGGCCACGGCGATGACGGGATTGTTCACCGGCGCGAAGCCTGCGAACGAGGCGATGTGCATGGTCTTCGAGTAAGTGTGCGTAACTGGATCGATCTTCTGGGCGGTGCCGGTCTTGCCGCCGGAGGAGTACCCGTCGAGTTGCGCCGACTTCCCGGTGCCGAAGAGAACGACGCCTTCCATCATTTTGCGCATCTGGGCGGCTGCGAGCGTGCTGATGACGCGATGCGCGCCAGGGGGGAGTTGGCTGGGCAGATCTTCGCCTGCTCTGACCGGGCTAGCTATGAATTGCGGCGCCACTTGCGGCACCTGCGGTGGGGCAGAGTTTTGGTTGGGTTCTACGGCGGAAACAGTCTGGCCTTGCATGAGGATGTGCGGCGGCAGGTAGACGCCACCGTCGGCGATTGTAGAGACCATGGAGACGAGCTGGAGCGGCGTGACGGCTACTTCCTGCCCGATGGCGACGTAGCCGATCGACGCGGGCCGCCAATTCTTGAGCGGTCGGAGAAGGCCGCGCGTTTCCCCGGGAAGCTCGACACTCGACCGCGATCCAAATCCGAAACTCCGGATGTACTGATACATCTTGTCGGGGCCGACCCTGAGGGCAAGCTTGATGGCGCAAACGTCGCTGGAGTGGGCAAGCGCTGCGGCCACCGGGATCGTGCCGAGGCCGCGGTCGCTCTTGTCATCGTGGATGACCTGACCGGCAACGGTAATCTGTCCGCCCGAGCAATCGATCATGTCATCGGGTTTAGCGACGCCGGAATCCATGGCTGCGGAATACGTGACGAGTTTGAAGGTGGACCCGGGCTCATAGACGTCGCTGACAGCGTGGTCGCGCAGCATATCGGGCGTGGCATGGCGAATCTGGTTGGGATTGAAGGTGGGACGAATGGCGAGGGCCAGGATTTGCCCGGTATGCACATCTTGTACGACCACCGTGCCGTTCAACGACTGCGTGTTCTGCATGGCGTGATCGAGCGCGCGCTCTGCCATGAACTGAATGTTTTCGTCGACGGTGAGAACCAGATTCTGTCCGGGTTCGGGGTCGCGCTCGCTTGAGCCCAAAACTTTTCGGCGGGCGTCTACTGCTGTGTACATGAGACCCGGCGCCCCATGCAGCTCGGTGTCGAATTTCTCTTCCAAACCGCCAAGGCCGTCGTCGTCGCTTCCAACGTAGCCCAGCGCCTGCGCGGCGAGCTGATTGTCGGGGTAGAAGCGAGCAAACTCCTGCTGGAAGAAAATCCCCTTGATATTGAGGGCTTTCACGCTAGCCGCCACTTGCGGCGTGACGCGCCGCGCGATCCATGCGAAGTTATGGCCGTCGTTGAGGCGCTCGGCAATCTGCGCCTCGGTGGTAAGCGCGTCTTCAGGATCGGTGTGGACCAAAGAAGCAAGGGTGCGCGCGGCGGCCTGCTTGTCGGCGATCTGCGAGGGATCGGCGTAGATCGAGGGGACCTGGATGGTCATGGCCAGTTCGCGGAGGTTGCGGTCATACAGAACGCCGCGGCGGGGAGCCACCTGAAAGGTCCGCTGCTGCTGCTTCTCGGCGCGCTCAACGAAGTCCCGATGACGAACGATTTGCAGCCAGAACAACCGGCCTGAGATCGCGCAAACCCAGATAAGGAAAAAGAGGCAGATGACGAAAAAGCGTGCCCGCTTGAGGGGCACGCCTTTGGGTGTTTGAGTGCGGCTGCGGATGGCTTGGGTGGCTGCCGACATTTTTCCTGGGTCCGATGGTCCGGGCTACTGCACCGGGGGCGCTGAAGAATTGACCTGAGCAAGAGTGGGAGCGCCGGGTGCAGGCCGCGCATCGGAGAAGATCACCTGGCCAGGCTGTGGCTCGGCGAGCCCAAGTTGGCGGGCCATCTGGTCGATGCGGCCAGGCTGCGTGAGCTCGGCTTCGCTCAGGTGTAATTGGCGATTCTCCTCGCGCAACTGGCCGAGCGCTTGCTTTTCGCTTTCGACGTGATAGCTGCTCTCAATGGCGTAGAAGTGCTGCAGGCCGTAAATCATGATGAGAGAGAAGAGCACGGCAACGGCGGCGGAGAAGACGCGCATCTCGCGCACGCGGACCGGATCAGAGGCCTTGACGAGGCGCGTGTTGTCAAAATGCTTCGTGAAATAGTACTCCGGCATGCGCACGCGGCGGCGGAGCTGCATCTGCTGCGCCATCATCGCGGCGTTGTGCTCGGCGATTCGTGCGCCCAAGCCTCGGCCGGTCTCAAAATAAGTTGTTACACATGCCGCCATCTTCGTTCTCCTCGCTCTGCCGGCCTATTGCCGTTCCGCTGCTCTCAGCTTGGCGCTGCGCGAACGCGGGTTGCGGTTGATCTCGTCTTCTGTCGCAGTCACGGGCTTTCTGGTTAGAACTTTCCAGATTCCCTTCTGCGCGCCTTCCCGGATGTTGTCTTTCGCGATGCGATCTTCCAATGAATGAAAGCTGATAACGACGAGCCGTGCGGAGGGCTTAAGCAATTTTGGTGCGGCCTCAAACAAAGCCCGGATTTCCTGCAATTCCTGATTAACGAAGATACGCAGGGCCTGAAAGGTTCTGGTAGCCGGGTGAATATATTTCATTGGCGGGACGGCTGAGGCTACGATTTTGGCTAACTGCGCCGTTGACGTAACCGGCCGCCCCCGCACAATGGCTCTGGCGACTGTCCGCGACCTCCTTTCCTCACCGAATTCGTAAATGAGATTTGCCAGCTCGCGCTCGCCCGTCTCATTCACCACTTGTTCGGCGGTTGCGCCGGATCGCGTATCCATACGCATGTCCAGCGGTCCGTCCGCCTGAAAACTAAATCCTCTGCGCGCCTCATCGAAGTGCAGGCTGCTTGCTCCAAAGTCGGCCAGCAATCCATCCACTGACGCCGGCTTCACGTGCTCGGCGATGGTGCTGAATGCTTCGCCGATCAAACTCACTTTTGGCGCCTGGCTGCCCAGCTCTTCAGAAACCGTCAAGAGCCGCGTTCTGGCCAATTCAAGCGCCTCGGGATCGCGGTCGAATCCGACGAAATGCCCCGCCGATCCCAGTTGCCTGACGATGCCTTCGGCATGTCCCGCCAGGCCCAGCGTGCAGTCGACATAAGTGCCGCCGGGCCGCACGCGGATTAAATCCATCACGACTTCAAAAAGAACCGGCACATGGCGTGCTTTTTGCTGCGTCATGCGCGCCCCCCCTGAGGGGCTTATGATCCGCTCCCCTCGGCCAGAATTCCGCCTACCTGCCTGCGATCGTCCTTGGTGAGGCTGCCGGTGGGCAGATCCTGTTCAAATGCCGAGCGGTTTACTACCTCAAGATGAGTGATCTTGCCCATGACGACGAGATCGCCCTCTAGCCTGGCCGTGGAGCGCAGGATCTGCGGAAGCATGATCCGACCCTGGGCGTCCACCTTTACCTGCTGGCCGTAATAGCTGGTCAAATCGAGGAACCTCATTACCGAGTCGTTCATCGTGCTGTGTTTTGCCAGTTGAGCTTCAATCTTTTCCCATTCGCCAAGCGGCCAAATCTGGGCGCGCTTGCCGTCTTCGCTGGTCACGTACAGTTCGGTCACATTGGCGGCATCCAGCAACTGCTTAAACGGGACCGGGAGCTTGAGGCGCCCGTTCTCCTCGACCTTTGCTGGATGGTTGCCGCGAAACATTTGCTGTCCTCGTTCTGTCTTCCGCGGCGACCCGTGATGCCGTACCGCGAACTGAATTCCCTAAACATTTGTTCCGGGTTAGCCAAAGTGGTTCCCCAAATGGATTGGCCTCCGGATTTGCGATTCCCGTTGGGGAATCGGAGTAAACTTAGGAGGAAAGAGGGGTTATGGATTGGTTCCATGGGACTCCATCTAACTCCAAAATGTTCCATCTCGGTCGATAGTACCCCTGAAATTCCTCTCCGCCAAGTGAAAAATCGGTGGAAAGTGCTGGAAAATCAGGCTCTCCGCAGGAAAGTCGACTAATAGAGCAAAAAATTTGTGACACCACAAGATGTGGGGTTTACTGCTGTGATTCCCCGTCTGGACAGGTGTTTCCGGTTGTGGTAGGGGAACAAAAAGCGAAAGTAAGGGTCAGAGACTAGAGATAAGAGATCGGGAAGTCTGGCGCGAGCGGGCTAGTGGAGGGAATTGGAGAGCGCCGATTTCAATGGTTCCCCCGCGGGAGTTGAGGAGACGCAGACGAGGCCGATCGCTTTCGCTATGGATTGACGGCGGATTCGCCCGCGAGCGCATTGTCGAGAGCTTGCCGGATGGCGTTCTTGACCTTGCCGCTCACGATCCAAAAATTGAGGAGGAACCAAAGTGCGCGGCTGAGCAAGCTTCCCAGGCTGCCGGTTGCCAGCTTGGAGCGAATGGCATTCAGCCTTTGCACGATGAGATTGACGATATTGTCCAACTGGCCGGAAGCGATTGCTGCGCGTGTGGGCACGGGGACTTCAGCGGTCGCTTTGCCGCAAAGCGGGATCAGCGGCATCCAGACATTTCCTTGCGGCAGTGACGGATTCGGACTGGGACAGCCGGTCAGGAACTGAGCCTTGATTTGGGCGGCGTAGGCCCCGGCTGCGGCGAGCGCCTGGTCAATGATGGGGTTTGTCACCAGGACAGCGAAGTGCTCGCGCAGGAACTGCTGGCAGTTTCTGCGGCCGAGCAGGAAGTCGTGCTTACGGAAATCACGGCACAAGAAGCCGCCGAAGGCACCGAGCGAGCCGCATTGCAGGGCCGGCTTGCCTGCTTGCACGGAGTCGGGGTCCGATGGGGCAATTGCAAAGCGGCTAAACGAAGAACCATCCATGAGCGACGCCAGACTCTCGCCCAGAAAACGCGATTGAGAGAGAGTGACATTGAAGAAGCTCATGAGGATGGCCCAAATGCCCTGGTGATCAGCCGGGACGTACGGGCCGGAGAAGTTGCTGTCTCCCATGGGAAATGGAGCAACGGTGAGCACGGCCGCGTTTGCCTGGTCGGGCGTCGAAGGATTGGAGTCCTGTTGCAACTCGCGCGCGAGATAGTTGTCAGCCAGCTCGAATGGAGTGTTGTCGGTGACGCCTCCGTCGACGTTCACGGTTTGTATGGAGCCGCCGATTCTTGGAGGAAAGGCTGGTGGAAGTTGCGTCGAGGACGGGCTCAGCGGCTCCCACCCAGGGATTTGATAGTCGGCGACATCGCGGGTAAGAACTCGCGAAGCGAGCGCGACGGGTACGGCGCCTGTTGCTTTAGCTGCTTCCTGGAGTAATGGCCACGCTCCCTGCCCAGGCTGGCCAGCCGGAAGCGGCTTGGCAAGAGGCGCAAGCGGAGGGTCTGTTGATGCGCCGTGGGTGACTTGAAATTGCAGCCGGTCGCCGTAGTAGGACACGAATTCCTCAGCCGAGGTTGCGCCGCTGTAGAGTCCGTAGGGAGTACCGCGGGCGTTGGTCAGAGTGAGAAAGAGATTCAGGTTGTCGGCGATGTAGGGCCGCGGAGATGCGCCGGCAGGCGTGAGCGCATACGCTGCAATCTCGTCGATGATGGCGCAGTCGAGTAAAGACAGCAGTGGACCATCGCCGGCCACATCGTTTGTCTCGAGGAGCCGGGAGATGTCGATTTTGTTGACCCAGCTCTCGTAAAAAGTGTTGGTTGTGTTCTGCTCGTCGCCAGTTTCAATGTGCTGGAAGGGCTGCTGGACCATGACCGACGCGATAGCCGCGCACATGCCGCCGGCGGAGGCTCCAGTGAAAACATCGATTTGCACATCGTGTAGCGGTGCGACAGGCGGAACGGGCCCTGGTGCGGGATTCGCCAGATAGGCCTTGAAAGACGCCTTCGTGGCCTCCCATTCCTCCAGCGCTTCCATGAGGAAATCGAGCACTCCCGCGGTGTAGGCTCCCGCGGAGACAGCTCCGGCCATATTGATGCCAAGCCTGAATTTAGCCATGTGTCACCTGCCTTGAGTCGGATGATTTTGCGAGTGCGGCTGGACTGCATTGCTCTCGTGGCACAAAGTCAACGCGGGGAACTCAAAACGATCAGGGCTCAAGCTCATGAGATTCGACTGAGAATGGATGCTACCACAAGGGGTTTGGGGAAGATCAAAGGGAATTGCGCCCGAAGACGTGAAAAACCGCGCAACCCGGCAAGGTTCCACATTTCCAAGTGGAAGGGCGACGAGTCCACCGCAGCACGGTGCGCCGGCAGTCACTTCACGAGGGCTTTGGCGCGGTGGCGGGCGCGCGCAAGAACGAGATCCAGCAGATAGATGAAGACCAAAATGTTGATGGCGAACAAGCCGATGTGAATCCAAGTGACGTGGCGATAGATTTCGAAGAGCTCCCAGGGAAGGAACGAAGCGGTGATTGCGAGAGTGAGGAACTCGCCCCAGGCTTTTTCAAGATAGAGGCCGATGCCTTCGACAAGGGTGACGGCGGCGTAGCAAAAGGCGAAGAAGCCGATGCGACGCAAGAGGGGATCGTTGACGAGGGAGGCTTTTTCAAGCACGAAGGAGACGAGGCGCGACTCGGGATTGAAGCGAAGATGGCGGGCGAAGAGGTCGACTTCGTCGGCGAGGTCTTTGTGGAGCAGGCGATGGGCTCCGACGCCGATGGCGATGAAAAACAGGGCGTGGAGAAACTTGTAGAACGCGATGAGGAGCAAAACTCGATTGTGGTGCTGGCCGGAAGAACGCGGAAGGCGGGAGCATCGAGGCATTGGGAATTAGATGGCGCTGAAATCAAGGGTAAATGAAGGAGATGCAGCGGAGTTTGCGGAGTTAGCGGTGTTGGCAGAGTTGGCGGAGTGGGCAGGCCGACAAATCGGCGGACTACTTGCGGAGGTGGAGGAGGGAGGTGCGGTCGAGGGGCTCGCCGTCAAGAATGATGGCGGAGATGCGGCGGGCGTTCCAGATGTTAGCGGTGGGGTCGGAATCGAGGACGAGGATGTCGGCGCGGCGACCGGGTGCGATGAGGCCAAGCTCGTTCCAGCCGAACTGGAGAGAGTAGTTGTCGGTGGCAGCGGCGAGGGCTTCGCGCGGAGACAGGCCGAGACGGACAAGCAGCTCAAGCTCGGTGTGAAGTGAGACGCCGGGCATGGTACCCATGGCATCAGCGCCCGAGCCGGCGAGGTAGTGTGGGAAAGCGGAGAAGATGGTCTGGTTGATGTGCCAAAGACGAAGAGCGCTTTGACCGGCCTTCTTCTGCTGGTCGGACTCCATCCAACGCTGCGCGGCGGCGGGAAGGTGGCGCGTCCAGGTCGGGAGAGGGAACATCATTTCGCCGGTGGAGGGGTCGGTGGGGTGAAACATGCGGCCGGGATCGAGAAGCGCCGCGGCAGGCTCCTGCCAGAGATCGCGATGACCGGGAAGCTCGACGTAATAAAGGCTGAACGCGGGCATGAGCGCGGCGTGATGCGCGGCGAGGAAATGCGCATAGTCGCGCAGGCGGGCGTCAGTGGGCGGGATGCGCTCCGAGTAGTCGTAGGCTGTGTCGGCGGAGGGGCCGTCAGGATCGTCGACGAGCGGGCGCTGGAGCTCGTCGGGAATGACGCCAAGATCGTAGTGGTCCATCCCGACGAGAGCGTCGACGCCGGTTCCATCGCCGACGCGGTAGGGCGTGGACACAAATTGGCCATAGGTGGCCAGGCCCATCTCGTGAGCGCGCGCAATGATCCACTGCGAGTTGGCGGCAGTGAGGTGGGCGGTGAGGAGCAGCGCGCGCGTGCCGATGTGAGCGGTGTCGACCATTTGGCGGGCTGTGTCCTGCGGGGTGAGCTCCACGGGATGCGCGCCCTCGCGGAGCTTGGATACCCACTCGGGCTGCCGAGCCAGAAGGCTCCAATCGTCGGTGACGCCGATCGAGTCAATTGGATAGATGTGCGGGCTGGGCTGTGCGCTGGTATCGATGAAGCCGCGTTCCGCGTCGGCGCGGGCGACGACGGTGGTGACCCCCATGTAGAGATTGGCGTTGGCCTGGGCCTGGGAGTTCATACCGGCAAAGCCATCGATGAGACCGGGGATCAGGAATTTGCCGGTGCAGTCGATGATACGGGCGTCCTTGGGAATCGAGACTTGGTCAGGCAGGCCGACATCGGTGATGCGGCCTGAGCGGATGACGACGACGGCGCCGGGAATGTCACGGGCGGAGTCACCCCAGGCGGTAACGTCGACGACAGTGCCGCCGGCAAGAACAAGCGGGACGGTTGGCGCGGTGGACTCTGGCTGAGATTGGACAGAAACCGTGGCCAGAGCGCAGCCGATCGCAAAAAGACCCGGGAAAAAGTGGAACAGTCGCATGGAGATGACGATCTGAAGAGGATTGTCGCACAAAGACAGTGATCAATGGTCAGTGGGTAGTGGACAGGGGCGGCGGATGGTAAGCAGGTTAGCAAGTCAGCGAGGTAGGTGCGCTGGAAGGTTCGGGCGCGGGCGGGAGCAAGTGAGCGCGGCAGCGGCGGCGACGATGAGGATGGGGAAAAACTGGACGGTATAGCGCGGTTCGGGGTTCTCCATGGCACCGAGGAGGATGAACCGCAGGATGATGTAGGAGCCGAGCATCCATGGCCAGGGGACGCGGCGGCGAATGAACGCCCAGGCAGCAGCGGCGACATAGAAGAGGTTGAGGAACCCGAGGAAGATGGCCCAGGCGGATTGTGCGGGGTGCTCGCTCCAGCGCCACCAGAAAACGTCGAGGCCGAACTCGAGTGTTCGGGGGCGGAGCAGCATGTCGGTGTCGCGCAGCAACGGGAGGCCGAGGTAGTAGCGGATGGGATGGGCCTTGATGTTCATAGCCGCCACCGCAGCGAAGCGATCGATGAGCGACGGAGTGAGAGAGAAATCGCGGTTGTACTCGGCGAGGAGCTGGAGCCCATGGGCGCGCTGCTCGGGTGAATCGAAGGCGCGCGGGGGAATGTCGACGGGATCGACAAAGTTGCCGGGGAATTGCCAGCAGACGACGGCGGTGTCGGCGAAATCGATGGTCCATGTGCGCAGCCAGCGGCGCGCGCCGGCAATTGAGAGCTCGCCGGGATCGGAGTAGCGCGGGGCCAGCGGCTGGAAGATGTGAAACACCTCCCAGTTGCGCACGGTCCACGGAACCAGAGGAAGCAAGGCGACAAGAGAAAAGATGGATGTGGCAGCGAGATTGCGGCGCAAGGCGAATCGTGCGGATTGCGCCGCGACGGCGCTGCGTGGCGAATAGAAAAACAGGCCGAGCGCAATGGCTGCGAAGAGGAAGATGCCGTCGGGACGAAGCAATGTGCCGAGCGCCGCAGCGCAACCGGCCAGGATCAACGCGGAAAGGTCGCGCGTACCGGAGGCTTCAGCGGCGATAGCGCGGCCGGCGGCGTATATGCCAAGAGAGATGGCGAAGACCGAGAAGCATTCGGTCATGGCGATGGCCGAATAAACCGCGGTGAAAGGGCAAAGCATGGCCAGGGCGAGCGCGACTTCTGCCGCGCGATCGGACAGGTGGCGGCGCGCGAAAGCCGCCAGGAGCAAGCCGGAAACGAGATCCACGGCGGTCTGAAAGAGAAAGACGGTGGTGAACCAGGTATTCGGCCAGAAGCGCGCGAAAAGAAATTCGAACGTAGCAAGGAAAATGGGATAGCCGGGGAGCCGGTAGGTTGAGGGGCCCATGTCGTCGCCGGTCCCGGTGCCGTAGATGCCGTAATGGAGGAGATTGTGGCCCATCTGGAGATAGTCGAACGTGTCGTCATCGACTGGGCGCGGAAAGTAGACAAAAGCGAGACGCAGGATCAAGCCCGCAGCGAGCCATAGTATCCAGCGGCGCGGCAAACGGAACCGCCGGCGCGGTGAGTGGTCAGGAAGGGACATCTATTGAGGAGGATAAACGGAGGGGCGGCGGTACCTGGGGTCAATAAGTGACGGAGACGGTAATCGTGTCGGTGTAACTGCCTGGTTTGACATATTGCGCCGCGGGAATCTGGCCGTAGACCGTGATCGCTTGGGCAGACCCGCTGCCCGTTCCGCTCACCCAGTTGGTGGCGGAGGTATTGCCCCAGTTGGTGGTGTGACCGGAGTCGGTGAAAAGGCCGTAATTCAGCAGAGTCGAGCCATTTTGCATTTGCCGGGTGGTCACGGTGGCGCCTGTTGCCAGCCCGGCACTGAGGCCGACCGTGTAAGCGGTGCCGCTGGTACAAGTGACCGAGACCCTGGTTGTGGCGGTTTTCACTGCGCCTGTGTAGTTGCCAAAGGGGAGATTGGTCGCCGAAACCGTGCAGTCTTTCACAATCGTTGCGGTGACACTGAACTGCGCAGTAACGGTGGTGATGCCCGAGCCGGAAATGGACGCGGTGGGGGAGTCGGTGTAGGTCTGCAACGCGCCAGTCTCTCCCGCGGGAATCTGAGCATAGATGGTGTAGACCTGGGCGCTTCCGGTGCCGGTGCCGGCTACCCAGCCGGTGCTGGATGAATTGCCCCAATTGGTGGTGCGTCCGGAGTTGCTGAACATTTGGTAGCCCAACAGAGCCGAGCCATTCTGCATCGAGCGAGTGGTTATCGTTGCGCCACTGGCCAACCCGGCGTTGAGGGCGATGTCATAGGCCTGGCCGCTGGTGCAGGTGACAGTTATTGTGCCGGTAATATCTACGACACTGCCATAGTAGCTGCCGAATGCAATGCCTGAGGCGTACGCCGAGCAAGAGTTTGCCGCCGAGGCACGCGCGGCGATGAAGAGCAGGAGCAGCGCCGCAAAAGTGAGTCTTCGCATCATGGCTTTTTCTCCAGACAACGAAGCGGTCCAATCGAGGGAATTTCGCCGGTTACCGGGGCATAGTCGAAGGCGACAGCGCAGCGGCGCCCGTCGGGAAACTCGATGGCAAGCTGATTGTGGGGGTTGAGATCCTCAACGTAAGCGTCTCCGTCGTAACCAACCGGGACGACGACACCGGTGGACCGAAGTGTTGCCGTACTTCCGATCGGCACAGCGGCGCCGGTTTCATCGACCAGGCGCAGCAACGCGCCGTGACTGAATTTGATGGGGAACTTAAGCACCACGCCGGAACGATCCTGGGGACGCACATCGCGAGAGGCGACGTCGATTGTGGCGTCAGGTGGAATATCAGTGGGAGCAATCGAGATTTGGTTCAGGTCAAACGCGCGCATATCGGGTACTAGAAGTCGGCCCGAGGAATTGGTGCTGCCAACGTCGCGGTTCTCCTGCAAAACGTGCACGTGGGCCATGGGCCCCGTGTCGACAACGGCAAAACTGTCGTAGATGGCGTTGGAAGGGAACAGCTCTCCATCGACGAAAGAGAACGCGCCTTGAGATTCGAGGCGCAGAGTGGTCGCACCGCTGTCGCTGTCGATGCCGGCCGTGAACAAGCCTACAGGCGACTTGTATTGTCCCTGGGCGAACACGTGAGTTGAATCGCCAGCGGAGATGTAGGCCTGGTAGCCCCATTCGCCGACGATTGGCGCGGGCTGTTGCACATCGATCTGAGCGGAACCGTTTGAACCTCCGCTGGCAGTGACAGAATTGCGCTTACCGAAGGGGATGGTGAGGCCAATCTGCAGGCCGCTACCGCCTTTATTCACGAGGTCGCGAAACTCCGTGGCGTAGAGAAAGACATGGTGGATCTGGAGCGAATAGTTTGCAGAAACGATCTGCGAGTGCTGGGCCGGGTTGGCGTTTTGCTGAAGCGGTACCGGTGAGGGGTCCATGTTAACGGCCGCGTAAGCGAGGCCCCCGGAGCCAAATCGCTTGAGCGACAAGCCGGTGAAGGCGCTGAGTTGCTTGCGAGGAACGCCGTCTCCATTTTCGGACGCCACATCGCGGTAGTTGCGATCGGCCATGATCGCGGAGGCGCCAAGGCTGAAGATCCGCCCGATGCGTTGAGCCCCGGTGGAGAACTGGACACCGGCTTGCCCGGAGCTGAAGCTGGGCGCGACGGCGAAGTTGACCACGCCGAAATTGCCGATCTGCGCCACCCCGCCCGCACCCGCCATGAACGCACCCGGAGTGCCCTCAATGCTGCTTTCGATGGTGAATTTCTGCGAGAGACCACGGCGATAGACGGCGGCGCCAGCCAGCTTTCCGTAGTCGTCGCTGATTGTGCCCCAGTAGCGCCGAACGAGGCCAGCTTGCAAAGCGAAGGTCTGGAGGCCCTTGGCCAGCATGGTGGAGCTGGCATAGAAAGGTTGCGTCACAGTGACTTGTTGTCCCATGGCATCCGTTACCGTCATCGAGATGGTGCCTGCGCCCTCGACCACCGGAAGTTGCGGAACCTCAAAGGGGCCGGGGGCAATCTGACTGGAAGCCGCGAGATTGCCGTCCGTGAGCACGTTGACGGTGGAGGGAACCGCGGCCGAGCCAGTGATCGTGGGCACTGGGAACGTAACAAGATCGGGACGCATGCTGAAATCGGAGTTGATCTGGATGCCTTCAAGGTGAACGGGACGAGTCCAGGAAAGTCCGCCGTTGATGAAATCGCCCAGACTATAGCGGCGCAGGGAGTTGACGTCGGCAAAGGTGTAGGACGAATCAAGGCGAATGGCGCTGGTTGCGCCGGGGGTGGGCGAACCCGCGCCAGCAAAGGCAAGCCAGTCCGAACTTACGATGCCCCAGGGCGAGAAGGCTCTGGTCTCGAATGACCCGCTGCCGCCCTTCTGGGCGCCAGAGAAAGTTCCGACTGTGTCGTAGTTGAGCGTCACGCCGGTTCCGCTCTCGATGGCGCGGCGGCTTCCAGCCGGTTCTCTTCCCATGGGTTGCAACAATGCCGGCAGCAAGGCACCGTCGACCGCTGTGACTTGAAGAACCTGATTTTTGGCGTCGAGAATCCAGCTTAGTCCGGGCAAGTCAGACAGGCCCACGAGACCCCCGGTTTCAGAGGCGCGAGATACAGGAACTCGAAAACCGAGATCGCGCAGTTCTTCAGGCCGCGCCCACAATGTACCGTGGCGCAAAGTGAATTCGCCAATCTTGCCGATGGAATGACCATTGAGCTGAACGTCGAGATACAGGGTCTCGTCGTTGTTTGCGGTAGGAGAAGGGTCGGCGGCTGCGGGACTAGCTGGTGGACTCGATGACGAGACGACGGGGCCACTGGCTGCGGCCATTTGCGCCATGGCGGCCATCACAAGGAACACGATCTGAGCACAGCGGAGCCCCCTGGCCATTGCACCTCGACGTTCATGGTGCCGTGACGAAGCCGACCTGCTGCTCGATAACGCCGGCGTCCGTGTGGGCTGTCAACTGCAGGGTTTCGCCTCGCAGAGGGAGGGGGCCTTTTGCGGCGACGGTCCAGCGCCGAGTAACTCCGGCGAGAATGTAGGGCGAAGCGTCGGACTCTCCCTTGAGCTTTCGCCCATCGCTGGTCGTTAGCACGACATCGCGAATCACTTCGTGGCTAAGACCATCGTTGATTCCCACGAGGATGAGCTTTCCGGAATCGACTTCCAGATGAAACTGCACGTGCGGAACTGCGCGCGTCGGGGGCTCGGCGAATATAGGAATCGACATGCGCAGGACCATATGAACCGTTCCCGGCTCAGCCGGAGGCGGAATCTGGTCGATAAGAATGCGGTAGGTTGTCTCACGGCCCTGCGGGAGCTGGCGCAGAATCATGCGGACCACTTGCGACGCGCCGGGAGCAATCGTGGCCAGCGGGGGGCTCAGCACCACTCCATCCGATTCCGTCAGTTGATCGTCGCCATCTGTCTGAGCCCAGGCGAAGGCGCGAATCTGAATCGCTGTTTCGCTGGTCCCCTTGTTGGTGACGGTTAGGGACGAAGCCTTCTGTCCGGGAGAAAAGAGAATGTTGACAGGCAATACAGCCAACGACTGAGCCGTTGCTGCCGGGCCTGCGAAAAGGAGAATGACGGCTGCGCTGACGTGCGCCAGGGCTGCCGCCATTCGACGGAATGAGTTTCGCAAAGTCATGGGGATCCCAAATGCAAATGTTGCAAACAATCAGTAGGTGACGGTAGCAGTAATCGTGTCGGTGTAAGAACCTGGTGGGACATACTGTCCCGCTGGAAGTACGCCGTATACCGTGAGTGGTTGGGCAGAGCCGTTGCCTGTGCCGTTTACCCAACTGCCGCTGGTATTACCCCAGTTTGCACCCGTATAGGAAGTCGTCAAGAGCGAATAGTTCAGCCCGCCTGCGGGCTGGGTAATGCCCATTTGCCTGGTTGTTACGGTAGCACCGGTCGTCAATCCTTGATTGAGGCCGACGGTGTACGTCGTGCCGCTGGTGCAGGTAACCGTAACAGTGGAACTAACGTTGACCGCCGCTCCAGTGTAGTTTCCGAATGGCAGAGCCGTGGCAGAGACGATGCAGTCTTTGAGTACCGTCGCAGTGACGTTAAACGTTGTGGTTGCCGGATTGGTCTGCGCGACAGCAGATGTAGAAGCAAGACCGAGCACTATGAATCCCAGAAAGGAGGAAAGCAGTGCGGTCTTCAAGGGGTTTGAGAACTTCATGACGCATACTCCTGGTGCAAGAATTCGTTTGATATTGAGGTCTACGGCCGTTCGAGGAGGAGTCGGACGGGATCAGTTCATGTCTGATTCAGGCATTGATGAGTGAGAGCGAACGATTTACCAACAAGGCCCAACATTCAATTGCCTCCGAGTATCGAATGCAGCTTCCCTGCGTTCGTTGCTGACATGCTCGCAAGAACGATGAATGCGCAGGCGCGGGCAGTTTCTCAGCGATGCCCTCGCCCGACAATCTGTCATTGAGCGTTATTGGGACAATATCGGTTACTTTGGGCTGCATCAATGCCCCCTTTGGGTCACGAAGGGTGATGTACCAAGGTAATAAACAGGGAGTTAGATCGCTGCTCGCGATGACGATCGGAAGCAGTGCATCCGCTGCTGGGACGCGGGCGGTTTATCGAGGGATTGGCGGGGACCGTTGAAACTCTTCCAGGATGCGCAGGGGTCAATACGTCACAACGACAATCGTTGGTTCGACGGCTCGACCGGAGAAGGTCCTGGGCGCATGGGACAGTAGGGTGAATCGAGAACCTGGTCCGGGCCGGAAAGTCACGGCGGAGCTTCGAACCGCTCCTGCATTAAGGGTGATGTCGTATGGCACGGAGTTCGAGCAGGAGATTGACACGGCGGACGCAGCTTCCGTTGCGTCGTCGTTTCCAGTCGCAGACGTTGTGACGGCGGCGAGGCAGGAGGCCTGGACGGTCGCGGAAACACTGAAAGAGGCGCTGGCTGTCGCTGCGGCTGCGGGCTTGATCGTCGAGCCGGACGCCAGGATGCTCAATGCGAGAACCGGCAATGTGGCTTTCAAGGTCACTGCGCTTCCCCCTGCGCGGACCAACACATGATAGGTCTCTTATCGGCAGTTCTTAACGAATCCTTAGTGCCTTTTGAATGGAACCTTAGTGCTTCCTGGTAACCACACTTGAACTCATACGGCGAAGGGACCTGGCGAACAACGTGGCAGCAGGTCGATCCGCTGCAGCGAGTGAGTCAGGAAGTCTCAAAATCGATTTAATCTTTTAGCTCGCGACGAGGGTGGGACGGCGGCGGCGCGTGAGCAGCGGGAGAACCTGGGCGAGGGCCGCTTCAGCGGTGAGGCCGTACCGGGCGCGCAACGCGTCAACCTTGCCGTGTTCGATGAACTGATCGGGCCAGCCGATGCGGACGACGGGAACCGAGAGGCCCATTTCGTCGAGAGCTTCAACGACGGCGGTTCCGAAGCCGCCCATTTTCACATGATCTTCAAAGGTGACGAATGCGGCAACGCGAGAGGCGTAGCGCGCGAGGACTTCGCGATCGAGCGGCTTAACGAAGCGGGGATTGATGACGGCGGCGGAGTAGCCATCGCGGTCGAGAAGCCGGGCAAGCGATTGCGCGAGCGAGATCATGGGGCCGAGGCCGAAGATCGCGACGTCGGAGCCGTCGGAGAGGACTTCCGCCTTGCCGATGGGAAGCGATTGTGGCTCGGATTTGCGCGTTACGCCGGCAACCGCGCCGCGCGGATAGCGGATGGCGCTGGGACCGGGTAGGTCGAGAGAAGTCTTGAGCATGTCGGCCAGCTCGTCTTCGTCTTTGGGCGACATGAGAACGATCTCGGGAATGCCGCGCAGGTAAGCAATATCAAAAAGGCCGTGATGCGTGGGGCCGTCGTCGCCGGAAAGGCCGGCACGATCCATGCAGAAAAGCACGGGCAGCTTTTGCAGGCAAACGTCGTGAACAATGGGATCGAATGCGCGCTGAAGAAAGGTGGAGTAAATGGCGCAGACGGGACGATAGCCGCGTGTGGCCATGCCCGCGGCAAAGACGACTGCGTGTTCCTCGGCGATGCCGACGTCGAAGTAGCGGTTAGGGTGACGAGGCCGAAAATGATCGAGGCCGGTGCCGTTGGGCATGGCAGCGGTGATGGCGACGATGCGCGGATCTCTTTCGGCAAGATCGGCGAGTGTGTTGGCGAAAACTTCAGCATACGTCGGCGAGCCGTCGGGAGTCTGGCCGGTTTCAGGATCGTAAGGGCCGAGGCCGTGGAACTTCTTCTGGCCGTCGAGAGCAGGCTGAAAGCCGCGGCCTTTTTGCGTGAGGACATGGAGAAGAACGGGATGGTCGAGGGTCTTGAGAAACTTGAAGGTCTCAACCAGCAGCGGAAGGTTGTGGCCGTCGAGGGGGCCGAAGTACTCGAGGCCGAACTCCTCAAACAGGATGGAGGGCCACAACATGCTTTTGGCGGCTTCCTCGGCGCGTCGAACAACTCTGATCGCGGTTTTGCCACCGAAGCGCTCGATGAGGCGCGTCGCCCTGTCGTGCAGATGCTGGTAGTGCTCGTTGGTCACAATGCGGTGGAAATAGCGGGCCACGGCGCCGACGTTACGGTCGATGGACCACTCGTTGTCATTGAGGACAACGATCATGCGCTTGGTATGGGCGTCGATGTTGTTGAGCGCTTCGAATGTAATGCCGTTGGTGAAGGCGGCGTCGCCTGCGACGGCGATCACGTGTTCGTGGCCACCAGCGAGATCGCGAGCAACGGCCATGCCGAGTGCGGCCGAGAGAGCGGTTCCGGCGTGCCCCGCGCCATAGCAGTCGTGCTCGCTTTCGGTGCGCAGCATGAAACCGTTGAGGCCGCCGGGCTGGCGGATGGTCGAGAATTG
This sequence comes from Occallatibacter sp., assembly GCA_049518955.1. Lineage (GTDB taxonomy): Bacteria > Acidobacteriota > Terriglobia > Terriglobales > Acidobacteriaceae > Telmatobacter. The sequence goes on along the minus strand of JBEKRG010000004.1, from coordinate 56,012 downwards.
CTCGAGGCGGCCGGTGAGGATCTTGTGGATGTAGGCCTGATGGCTCACGTCGAAGAGGATCTTGTCTTCGGGCGTGGAAAAGACGGCATGCAGAGCTAGCGTGAGTTCAACGACGCCAAGGTTGGGACCGAGATGGCCGCCAGTTTTTGAAAGGGTCTGGACGAGGAAGCCACGGATTTCTTCCGCGAGTGAGACCATCTGGTCGTAATTCAACCGCTTCAAGTCAGCGGGAGAATGAATGGTCTCCAGCAAAGATTCCATGTACTTCCTTCCCCCGGGGGAGTCCGGGAATCCAGGGAAATAAGCCCAAATGTGAAAGCGCCCCCTTAACCGGGGGTCTCGACCTCAAAACGGGACAGACATTGTGACTGCCAGCCCCCAGTATACCTTCGCGGCAGAGCGCGGCTTTAGTGGATTAGACGGAAGTAGTGGGCTTGGGTTTGGGTTTGGAGTCGGGCGGCGCGGGCGAACGCAAATCAAAAACGTCTATACTGAAGCGGCGCTGGGAGGAACACAAGCGGGATGCGTAAATGGGCTACTCTGCTGCTTCTGTGGGGAATTGCATGGCCGGCAATGGCGGACAAAACCATGTCCATCGAGCAGATGGAGCAGATCCTGATCAAGCTGCAGGGCAAGCCGGATGGGAAGGTGGCAGGCGAGCTTGAGGGCGTGCAACTCGCGGAGCGGGTAACTCCGGCGAGGCTGGCGAAGTGGGAAGCAGAATTTCCCGGCAAGCAAACCCGGGAACAGCTGGTGAAGCTTGCGGACATGACCTCCTTTTTGAACCCTCCCGCAAGCGATGTGCTCCGTGATCCGCCGCCAGACGTCGAAACAGAAGAGCGCATGCTCGCAATGGCCTTTGACTACGTGAGGCTGACGACGGCGCGGCTCCCGGATTTTTACGCGACGCGCGAAACCATACATTTCGAAGACACGCTCACGCATCGGACAGAGTACACCTACTCAGGTGCGATGGCGATGGAAGGGCACGGAGGGATGGCGCTTCCAACTCCGACCCCTGGCTCGGACAGCATCACCGAATATCGGGGGCTGCACAGCACGGGCCAATACAGCATGACGGTGACCTACCGCGATGGGCATGAAGTGTTTGATGAGGCCACTGACAAACGGAAAAAGGAGGAGGAATCGACACTTGGGCTCACTTCGAGTGGTGAGTTCGGGCCGATTCTCGGAGCGCTCATTAAAGATGTTGTGCACACAGGAGTGAGCTTTCTGCGGTGGGAGCAAGGGAATGGCGAACCGGCGGCCGTGTTCCGTTTTGCAGTGCCGGCAAATCAATCGCACTTCAGGATAGAAATCGACCTCAATGGCAAGGAGGAGGGATTTTTTCCGGCCTACCACGGAGAGATCGAAATCGATCCGGCAACGGGCGAGGTTTTGCGGTTGAGCGAAGTGGCGGATTCTGCACCCCAGAATGAGCCGATGCGTGGGGCAGTTGTTGTGGAATACGCACCGGTGAAAATTGGAGATCAAACCTACATCTGTCCCGTGAGGGGCGTGGCGTTCTCCATGGTTCCCGTTCCGAGCGCGGGCGTGACCGACGTAGGGGCTTTGCCCGTGAAGACGAATTTGAACGACATTGAGTTCACGTACTATCACGAATTCGGCTCCGAGGCGCGAATCGTGGCAAATGCGAGCGGCATCGGCAACGCGCCAAGCGGGAGCGGAGCGCCAGCGGCGGAGAATTCGGAGGGCACTTCGACAGCCGGTGCTCCGGGTCAACCAGCGAGTGCCGGCAGGGTGGCAGAGACGGCATCCGGCGCAGTTCCGCCAGCAACGGAAAAACCCGAGGTGACGCCTGCGGCGAATTCTGCTTCCGCGCCGGCAGAAGCAATGGCGAAACCTTCTGAGCCTGCGCCTACAGCTGGAAGTGCGGAGACCGCGCCAGCCGCGGGTCCGAATGCTCCTGTGTCTGGCACGCCAGCAGAGGCTCCGGCAACTGAGCCGATCCCAGCAGGCGCTGCGGCAGGAGCGCCGACCCTGAAGGTCAGCTCGCGGCTGGTGATTGTCGACGTTGTGGCGAGGAACGGGGATCACCCGGTTTCAGGACTTAAGCAGGGCGATTTTATTGTTTATGAAGATGGCGCGCCACAAACCATTCACAATTTCACACCGCATTTTGCCGAAGAGACGGCCGCGCCTGCAGACGCGGCCACTGCCGAGCTGCCGCCACCGCCACCGGGCACTTTGACCAACCTGCCCGACACGAAGGTGACCGACTCCATCACCGTGCTGCTCCTGGACGCTGTTAATACAGCGCCTTCAGATGTTGTTTATGTGCGCCGCGAAATGTTGCGATTCCTGAAGACACTGCCGCCGGGCCGGCGCATCGCGGTGTTTGCGCTGGGACAGAGGCTAAAGATGCTGCAGGGCTTCACCGCCGACACGAGCCAACTGATGGCAGTCCTCAAAAAGGCCGATGCTACCTCGCCTACATCGTTGCTTCCTCCCGAAGATCAGACTTTTCAGGAGCGGCAACAACTAGCCGATGAGGCTGTCGCCGGAGTCTCCGGCCAGGACATCGCCAACCGGCAGAATTTTATGAGTGAAGCCGATGCCGGGCAGACAGAGATGCGCATGAACATCACTCTGGATGCAATCCAGGAGCTTTCGCGCTACCTCGCCGGCATGCAGGGGCGCAAGAATCTGATTTGGTTTTCGGGCTCGTTTCCGCTGCAGTTCTTCGCGGTTTCAGACGTCGTCTTCAACGGTGCTGGTGGTGGCCAGGCAACTCCCAAAATCTTGGCAAAAAGGACGTTCGACGAGGAACTGAAGGACACCGCGGATATGCTCGTCGCGGCCCGCGTGGCAGTTTATCCAGTGGACGTGCGAGGCGTGTTGACTCAGCCGATGGTCTCAGCCACGCAACAGACCGATTATGCCAATCAAGTCTCAGGTCCGCCAATGAGCCCGGCTGGGACCGGCCAAGGGGAAGTGTTCGGAACGGGCACAGGGGGCGCGTACGGTACAGATCAGCAGGTGTCGGAACAGCAGATTGCGTCTGAGCATTCCACGATGGACGATCTCGCGCAACAAACCGGAGGGCGAGCGGTCTACGAATCCAACGGACTGCAAAAGGCCATGGCCGACGCCTTGAGCGATGGATCGAACTACTACACACTGGCTTATGTGCCCACGAACACGACGTACAACGGTGCGCGCCGCAACATCGAGGTTCGCCTGACGCAAGGAAAAGCGCAACTTTTTTACCGGCGAAGCTATTACGCCGATGCTGCGGGCAATACCGAAGGGGCCGCGGGCGGAGCCAACGGCCTTATCGGCGCGGCGGCTGTACTGGGCGCGCCGCCGTCAACGCAGATTGTTTTCCAGACGAGAGTGCTGCCGGAAGGAGATCCCGCGCTTACGGGGCCGATGCCCAATAAGGAAATCAAGGACAATCCGACGCGCGATTTCAAAGGCGCGTCCCACCCTTATGTTGTGGACCTGGGCGTGCAGCCTGGGGACCTGGATTTTGCGACGGGAGCAGACGGAGTGCGGACTGCGCGGCTGGAGATTGCGCTGGTGGCCTACGACAAGGACGGGCAGCAAGTGAATTCGCTGGGCCGGCAATTCAGTCTGACATTTCAGGCCGCGCAGTTTGAGCAGCTCAGCGCGGCAGGGAAGGGGATCCCTGTGCGCCTTGCGATCAACTTGCCGGCGGGCGCGGACGTGGTGCGGGCTGTCGTGTACGACCCGGCGACGGCCAAGACCGGATCGCTTGAGATTCCGGTGCAGGTGGCAAGCGGGGGAACTGTCGCGGGAGCGAACACCTCTTCGAATTGATTGCCGAAACAGCTGATCTAGGCATAGCGCTGAGGCGTTTTGGGGCGCATTCACATCCAGTCGATGATTACCGTTGCTTCCGCGCGCAAGTGTGACGAGAGTCCAGGCCGGTGCGTTGCTCTGGGTTGTAGGATGGGCGCATAGACTTCAAGCTCAATGGGGGAAACATGTTTGACCTGCGGAAATCTCTATCATCTTTCATCTTGGTTGCGGGATTGGCGGGGACAGGATCGTGCGCCGGACACGCACAGTTGCTGGAGCCGGCGACACCGTCGCAGACGCCCAATCCTCTGACCGACTCAACGGTCAAGCCGGGCAAAATGCAGCTTTACGATTTGGAGGCGCGCTTCGCCAAGGATGTGCTGGAGCGTGGAGGCCAAGGATTCGCGTCGTGGTTTGCCGACGACGGCGTGGCGCTGGGAAACGGAGTTGCGCCCCTGATCGGGAAAGTGGCCATTGCCAAATCCGCGAACTGGTCGCCCAAGGACTATCAGCTTACGTGGACGCCGACCGATGCGATGATGGGGCCGTCAGGCGATATGGGCTACACATGGGGCCATTTTGAGGGGCGCAGCAAGGACAAGAACGGAAATCCTGTGCTCACGAGCGGGCGGTATATCACAATGTGGCGAAAAGAAGCTGACGGGAGCTGGAAAGTGGTTCTGGACGCGGGCGCCAACGAGCCGCCGGCTGCGGGCGACTGCTGCAAATTGCCAAATCAGTGATCAGTGGTCAGTGAACGGCAGACAGCGAACTGGCGAAATAGTGAAAAGGTGAATCGCTGAGCGTTGAACTGTGAGGATTCTGGTGGAATTCTCAAGACACGCCGCCGGGTAACAGTGGAAAAGTATCCATAGTAATCATGAAATAGATCGAATGGTGCGTGAAAACGCGGGTACTTGAGTTGTACAGCTTTTTCCTCCGACTCACCGGATAGTGGAAGAGTCAAGTTGATCAATCTCTTTGATACTTGCTGCAAGAGCAGGCTCTAGGTACGTGTATCTATATGGGGACTACAGTCGGTTCGCACGGGGGAGAGAACCTAGTGGGAGCGGTGCGCCCGGAGATAGGGATCTTCGATCGTAACCCCGATCCCGCACTGGACGAGCTGGTTGAGCTCGCGGCAGTGCTGTGCGACGCAGACTACGGCTACATCGGCTGGATGGACTTCAACCGGCTTTGGTTCAAGGCGCGATTTGGGTTCAAGGCGACGGACCAGCCGCGCGCCAGCACCGCATGCCAATGGATGCTGGAGACGGGCGAGCCGATGCTAATCGCGGACGCAAGCCAGGATCCGCATTTTCCGCCCGAGGGCATTCCTCTGCCTGGGGCCAGTCCCTGCCTTTCCTACGCGGCGGTCCCGCTCTTCAGCAACGACGAACACACGATCGGTACGATGGCGGTGTTGTCAAAGAAGCCAGACCAATTCAAGCTGGAACATTTGACTCTGCTGGAGATTCTGGGCCGGCAGGCAGTGACGCGGCTGGAGCTGTACAACCGGATCCGGCTGCAGGAGCAGGCGCAGCGGCAGCGCCAGCGCACGGAGCGCGCGCTGGCGATCGAGCGCTGCTTTGTTGCCGCTACGCTGGACTCGATTCCGGCGCTGGTAACGGTGCTGGATACTGCGGGGCGCGTAGTGCGCATGAACTATCCCTGCGCGCAATTGACGGGGTTGAGCCTGGCGCATGCCGTGGGACGGCCGTTTGTGGAGGAGTTTCTGGAGGTGGACGACCGGGGATGGGCGGCGGGCAAGCTTCGCGAAGCGTCGGCGGGGCAAGCATCGGGTCCGCATGAGACGCTGTGGCGGGCAGCCGGCGGCGAAGGCCGGCGCGTGAGCTGGACGCTGCGGCCGCTGCTGGGGCCGAACGGAGAAATCCAGTACCTGATTGTGAGCGGACAGGACGTAACCGATCAGCGCGAGATGGAAAAGACGCTGCTCAAGAGCGAGGCCCGCTATCGCGAGGTTGTGGAAAACAGCCTTGGCTTTGTCTTCACGTGCTCGATGGAAGGGCGGTTGACTTCGCTGAACGCGTTCACGGCGGAGACGCTCGGATATCGCGCCGAGGCACTCGTGGGACGCATGCTAACGGAGCTGATGGATGCGGAGGGAGCTGCGGCGTTTCAGGATTGCCTGAACACGCTGGAGAGCGCGGAGGAGTGGCAGGGAGCATTGCCACTGCGGCGGAGTGACGGTGTATACCGGCGCATTGCGGTGCGCAGTAGGCGCATGCAACTGCCGGGCGAGCGGCCGTTTGTGCTGAACCACGGGATGGACGTGACCGAGCAATACGAAGCCGAAGAAGCGCTGCACATGGCGACGCGGCAGCGCGAGCTGATTCTGGAAGCGGTAGACGACGGCATTTTCGGCATGGACCTCTATGGCAAGATGACCTTCATCAATGAAGCCGGGGCCAGAATACTGGGATACACGGCCGATCAGCTTGTGGGCCGCGATCTGCATGAGCTTATCCATCACAGCCACGCCGACGGGACCCCGTATTCGCGGTCGACGAGTCCGATCCTCCAGGCTCTGCGGCGTTGCGAGCCGATCCGCATGCGAGACGAAGTGTTTTGGCGCAAAGACGGAACGGCGGTTCCCGTCGAGTACAGCGCCACTCCGCTGATTGAAGAGGGCCAGGTTTGCGGAATGGTGGTGGCATTCCAGGACGTGAGCGAGCGGCGGCGCCTGGAGAAGATGAAGGACGAGTTTATCTCCACGGTAAGCCACGAATTGAAGACACCGCTGACCTCGCTGCGTGCATCGCTGGGCCTGATTCAGTCGGGCACGCTGGACAAGCGGCCGGAGAAGCAACGCCAGATGATCGATATGGCCATCGGAAACTGCGACCGGCTGGTCCGGCTGGTCAACGATATTCTCGACTTCGATCGCGGAGAAAAAGGACGATTGCCGCTGAATCGCTTGGCAGTGGATCCGATGACACTGCTGCGGCGGTCGGCCGATATAGCGCACAATGCAGCAACGCAGGCAGGCATCGAGTTCCGCTTCGAGGCGAATGCCTCGCCGGTCTTCGCGGATGAGGATCGCGTATTGCAGGTGCTGAACGAATTGGTGAGCAACGCGATCAAGTTCTCGCCGCCGGGCACGGCCATCCGGCTGGCGGCTTGGGACGTGGATGGAGTTGCTCCGAATACCGGAGCTTTGGAGGGGGGCGCAGTGTGTTTCATGGTCGAAGACCAGGGACGCGGCATCGCCCCTGAAAAGCTGGAGCGCATCTTCGATCGATTTGAGCAGGGCGACGCATCGGATTCGCGCGCGCTGGGCGGAACGGGGCTGGGGTTGGCGCTCTGCCGCAGTATTGTCGAGCAGCACGGCGGGCGCATCTGGGCGGAGAGCGAAGTAGGAAAGGGAAGCAGGTTCCTGTTTACGCTGCCGGCGGCAACGGGAGCGGAAATGCGCTAAGGCGAAACGCCGGGCGTGTCCAGCCCCCAGGCGGATCCCATCGAACTCGCCATGAGACACTGGCATCGGCGGCACTCCCCGCACTCAGTTCACGACCGCCTGTTCAACCTGCATGGGCGTCTATACGCGTTCTCTCAATTTGCTGTTTGGCCGGCCACTCGCAACCAGCGAGGAGCGCGCAGAATGCATCGGGCCTCTGGCCGGGATTCCGGTCTTCGGGCTTGATGCGCTCAGCTCGGCAGCGTATGGGCCTGAGGCGGCGCTGACGCTGCTGATTCCGCTCGGCCTGATGGGCGTGAAGTACATCGTGCCCGTGAGCACGGCCATCGTGATCCTGCTGCTGATTGTGTATTTCAGTTATCGGCAGACGATCGAGGCGTATCCGCATGGCGGAGGCTCCTACACAGTGGCCAGCCAGAACCTGGGCGAGGGCGCGGGACTTCTGGCGGCGGCGGCGCTAATGATCGATTACGTTCTGACCGCGTCGGTGGGCATCTCCGCGGGCGTCGGCGCGCTCATCTCAGCCGTGCCCAGTCTGCAGCCGCACACCCTGCATCTCTGTCTCCTTGTGCTTGCGATCCTGACCATCGTGAACATGCGCGGAGTGCATGACACGGGCGTCGTGTTCATGATTCCGACGTATCTGTTCACGGCGACGCTGCTGATAGTGATTGCAGTCGGCGGATGGCAGGTAGTGCATGCGGCCGGGCATCCGTTGCCAATAACGCCGCTGCCGGCGGTTCCGGCAGTGACTCAAATGTTTGGCTGGTGGCTAATCCTCAAGGTCTTCTCCTCAGGTTGCACGGCGATGACGGGCGTTGAGGCTGTGAGCAACGGCGTGATGGCGTTTCGCGAGCCGACGCGCAAGAACGCCAAGACGACGCTGACGATCATCATCGCGTTACTGGCCATTCTACTGGCGGGCATCGCTCTGTTGTGCCGCGCCTATGGCATCGCGGCCACCGATCCTGGCAAGCCGGGCTACGAGAGCGTTCTCTCGATGCTGACGCGTGCGGTGATGGGGCACGGGTTGTTCTACTACGTGACCATCGCGTCAGTATTGCTGGTGCTGGCGTTAAGCGCGAACACTGCGTTTGCCGATTTTCCGCGGCTGACCAGAGCCATTGCGATCGACAACTACATGCCTCACATCTTTCTCATTCGCGGCCGTCGCCTGCTGTATTCGTGGGGCATTTACGTGCTGGTGGCGCTGACGGCACTGCTTCTGATCATTTTTGGCGGCGTCACGGACCGGCTGATTCCGCTGTTTGCCATCGGCGCGTTCATGGCCTTCACGCTGTCGCAGGCGGGGATGGTAATGCACTGGAAGCGCCAGGGTGGCGCAACCGGGCGCATGATCGTGAACGGGGTGGGCGCGGTAGCGACAGGCGTCACCACGCTCGTGGTTCTAGTGGCCAAATTCGCCGAGGGTGCGTGGATCACGGCGCTGCTGGTGGTGGTGATGATCCTGTTCATGCGCACTGTGAATCGCCACTACGTGCGCGTGAATCGCGAGATCGATCTTGACCGGCCCTTTATTCCCGCCGAGGTGAGCGAGCCGATTGTGGTGGTGCCAATTGACCGCTGGAGCCGCATCAGCGAGAAGGCGCTGTCGTTCGCCCTTTCAATGTCCTGCGACATTCACTGCGTGCACGTGCAGACCAGCTCCGGCCCCGATCCATTTTGCGACGCGTGGGAGAAGGATATTGTGGCGCCGCTGAAGACGGCCGGTCGATGCATTCCCAAGCTGGTGACACTCAATTCTCCCTTCCGCTATGTTCTTTACCCGATTGTGGAATATGTGCTGAATGTGGAGCGCGAGCGCGAGAACTGCAAGGTGTGTGTCCTGGTCCCGGAACTGGTGGTGAATCACTGGTGGCAAGGGATGCTGCACAACCGGCGGTCGGATCTTCTGAAGGTGATCCTGCTAATGCGCGGCAACCGGCGCATCGTGGTGATCAATATTCCCTGGTACCTGGAGAAAGGATGATCTCCGGGACGCATCGGCGTGCCCTTTTGCGCAAATTTCAGTCAAAGATTGAAATGCTCCTGGCATCGTCGGACTTCTTGAAAGGCGGGGGGAGAGGATAGTCTAGGAGGGTACCGGAAACCAGCCAGGATGCCCGTTCCCGGAGCAGATGTCCGGATGCGGAAGGGTTTGTTTGCGCGCGGTACCGATTGAGGAGATTTTCAAGTTGAAGAGGACGCTACTGTTCTTGCTTGTAGCCTTGGTTCCGGCTGGGCTCATGCCCCTGAGAGCCATTGGGCAGGTGAATCCGGAGGCGGCGCCAGGACAGGCGCAGGCCGCACCCAAATACGAGGTATTCGCGGGAGTAGCCTATTCCCGCCTGAGGCAGGTACCCGTTTCGTACAGCGGATTGGTGGGCGGAAAGATTTCTGTGTCCCGCGATTTTGGAAAATACTTTCAGCTGATGGGATCGGGGGACTACTACAAGTTGGGGACAGGTCACTCCGACATACCGAATAAGGGCGACCCGTCCATGTACACATTTCTGGTGGGGCCGGCACTGCACGCGACGCTCTATGAGAACCTCAGCGGAGTAATTTTCGGCGAAATAGGCGGAGAGCATACCGGCGGCGAGCACATGACGCCCAGTATCTCCTTCGCCGGTGGCTTTGGCGGAGGCTTGGCCTATAGCCTGAGCCGCAATTTTGCCGTGCAACTTACCGGCGACCGCGTCGCCGCATCCTTCTCGCTGCCCAACAACAATCCGGTGCTGGCTAACTCGACGAGCCGGACCTGGAACGTGCGCGGGGCGTTCGGCGTGGTGTACCGGTTCTAGAACGCAGGCATCTCGACTGATTCGCCCGAGAGAGCGAATTTGCCCTCGGCCATTCGCGCGGCAAGACGCATGGCAGTCTTCATATTCTCAGGGCCAGCCTGATTACGGCCCGCAATATCGAAGGCCGTGCCATGATCCACGGACGTGCGGATAATGGGAAGTCCAAGCGAGACGTTCACGCCGCTTTCAAAATCGATCAGCTTCATGGGAATGTGACCCTGGTCGTGGTACATGGCGACGATGAGATCGAATTCCCCGCGCAATGCGCGAACAAAGATGGTGTCGGGCGCGTACGGGCCGGAGCAATCGATGCCGAGAGCACGCGCTTTGGCAATTGCTGGGGCGATGATTTCGGCATCCTGACGCCCGAAGAGCCCGTGCTCGCCGGCATGGGGATTGAGGCCGCAGACTGCGATACGCGGCGCCGTGTGGCGCAGCCATAGCAAGGCATCATTGCCAAGCTGGATGGTGCGAACGATGTGCGCGCGGTCGAGGTGGCAGGCCTGCTCAAGAGAAATGTGCGTGCTGACGTGGACCGTTGCCAGCTTCTCGGAGTAGAGCAACATGCGCGGCTCAGGCGCGCTGGTCAGCTCGGCGATGTACTCCGTGTGTCCTGAGAAGGTCTGGCCGGATAGAGTGACCGCTTCCTTGTTGAGAGGGCCGGTGACCATGGCGTCGGCCGCGCCCTTCATGCACAGTTCAACAGCGCGCCGGACGTAAGCAACGGCGGCAAGACCGTACTCGGCGCGGAGCTGGCCGAATTCAACTTTGTGATCGGCGGCAAGCGTGCCGGTCTCGATGAGCGAACAGGGTAAAGTACGGGGGTCAATTCCGCTGACGCGTTGAGCCGCGCTGAGAGCGGCCGAATCGGCGATGAGCAGCCACTCCGCCAGCGACGAGACACTTTGATCCTGAAGAGCCTTGAGGGCAATTTCGGCGCCAATGCCTGCCGGGTCTCCGATGCTGATGGCGATGCGTGGAAGTCTGGTCATGCGCGGCCTCTTAGCGCGGCAAGAATCTCATTGAATGCTGTTGGCGAGCCGAAGCCGCCGGACTTTGTAACGACGGTGCACCCGTGCGCATCGCCACCCTGCACGGTGCCCCACGGAATGCCCGGCGCGAACTCACCCTGGAGAATAAAGGAATGAGCGGCAAGAGCGCGAACAGCAACCTGGGCCGTTTCGCCGCCCGTAAGGATGAGAGCCTGCGGAGCGTAGGCGCGGAATGACGAGCGAATTCGCGCGGCGGCACCGAAAGCCATGCGGAGGCGAAGAACGCGGACGCCATCTTGATCCGCGGAGTCCAGCTCCTCGAGTTGGAGTTTGGTGACCGCATGAGAGGTTCCCGCGATAAGCAATGTCCGCGTCGTCGGCGGCACGAGCGAGGCCATGGGGCGCGCGGGAGCGAGGGCGGCGAGCGCCTGTGCCAGGCCGGCCGAACCCGCGTAGAGAAGGCCGGGCTGATCCTTTGCGGCGCGGGCCAGAGCGTCAAGATCCGATTGGGTCGCGCTGTCGCAGATGAGCAGAGTCTTGCCGGCATCGAGGGCCGGCACAAGCTCGCGGGCGTGCGCGACGTGGAAGATGCGGCCGCGGACCGTAAGTGGGAAGAGGCGTTCAAGGCGAACCTGCGAATGCTGTCCCGCGGCGTCCTCAATTTCAAGGATCCCGTCGCGAACCGTGCGGCCGGCGGCGGGAAATGCAGGCGCGAAGAGGACGGCGCGAGTTGCAAGCGTGCGGTGCGCGGCGAGCAGTTCAGCGGCAAGCGGACCGCGAGCAGCGGAATCAACCTTCTTGAAGAAGAGCGAATTGGGATCGCCGCCAAGAGCCGTGCAGGCGGGGGAAACCGCCTGAGCCGCGCGGCGGTCCGAAAGCGCGCGCGAGTTGGTGTTAAATGCCTGGACAGATTCCGGAGTTGAGAACTCAACACCGGCGCCAAACCAGATGCGAACCGTTCGCCCGGTGCGGAGGAATGCTGCGCCGGCATCGCAGGCGCCGGTCAGATCGTCGGCGAGTAGAATAATGCGGCCGGAGTACGGATCGGCGAATGAGGGTGGAACGAAGTCCGGAATGCGGGCTTCGGTAGGCATGGGAATGGCCTCGCTCTTGTCCAAGAGTATAGGACCGTTTTCGATGTTGTGGAGTGCTCAAGATCGTCAGAACATTACCTTGGACAGCGGCGGAAGCGAGCCAGGCGGGACTCGCTCGGGCAAAGTCATGCGATCTTGAGTGAATTGCAGCGAGGGGAACCAACGCGGCCGCGCTGCTGGACAAGACCCCGCCGCTTTCGAGACAGTGGAGGAGATGAATCGCCGGACATTCTGCCTTTCCGCAGCCGCTACCCTCGCCGCAAATCGCGTAAAAACATTTGCAGCACTTGCTGATCAGGTCCCTGCCCATGGGCCGCTGATCACGCTGAGCGAAATCGAGGCGATCGATCGCGAGCGAATTCTGCGGTCGGCCAACGAGTACCAGACGGCGCCGCCGATCACAATCACGGCTTCGTCTTCGCCGCGCAGCAAGGGCGGCAAACACGACTACTTCTCCGAGGCGGACTACTGGTGGCCCGATCCAAAAGACCCCAACGACTCGTACATTGAGCGCGACGGCTATTCGGATCCGCAGAACTTCAACGACCATCGCTTGGCGCTGATCCGGCTGAGCCTGATTGTGCCCGCGCTGACGGCGGCATGGCTTCTGACGCAAGACAAGCGCTACGCCGAGCGTGCGGCTGCGCACCTGCGCGCGTGGTTTCTCGCGCCCGAAACGCGCATGAACCCATCGCTCGAGTACGCGCAGGCGGTATGGGGACATTCGCCCGGACGGAGCTACGGAATCATTGACACGCTGCACCTGGTGGAAGTGACGCGCGCCGCGCGACATCTCGAAGCGGCGCAGGCTATGACGCCCCCCGAGTTCGCCGGCGTGCGCGAGTGGTTCACGGAGTATCTGCTGTGGATGCGTGCTTCGACCAACGGGCAGGAAGAAGAAGCGGCCAAAAACAACCACGGAACGTGCTGGACGGTGCAAGCGGCGGCGTTTGCGGCCTACATCGGGAACGAGAACGCAATGATGATGTGCCGCGCACGATTCCGCGATCATCTTTTGCTTGATCAGATGGCGGCGGATGGGAGTTTTCCGCTGGAGCTCAAACGCAGCAAGCCCTACAACTACTCACTCTTCAATCTCGACATGCTGGCCATGATTTGCGTGATTGCGTCGGCCTCCGGGTTGTCGCCAAGCGGAGCAACGAACAATTTGTGGCAATTCGCGTTGCCCGATGGCAACCTTTACAAAAGGGCTGTCGACTTCATGTTTCCGTACATCGAGGACAAGAGCAAGTGGCCCTACCCGCACGACGTCGAGTACTTCGACGACCTGCCAAACCGGCAGCCCAGCCTCTTGTTCGCAGGACTGGCGTACAGAGAGCCGAAGTACATCGCGCTTTGGCGCACGCTGCCGGCCGATCCCAAAACGCCGGAGATCATTCGCAACTTTCCGATACGGCAGCCGGTATTGTGGGTGCGGCCGCTATAGGAACTTAAGCCCGGCCCCAGCCCCGCACACTCGTATACTGGCAGCGCCATGGAATCCTCCCGCCGCGAATATCTCCGTCTGATGTCTGCGGCTGCACTCTCCGCAGCTTTCTCTCGCCGATTGCCGGCGTTTGATCCGGCACCGCAGACTCCATCGCTGAAAGATGCCGCTAAGGCCGCCGGCCTCATCTATGGCTCGTGCAGCGACATGCCGTTCAGCAAGGCGCCGTCGGAATATCTGGATCTCTTCCTTCGGCAATGCGCGCTCTTTGCCCCCATCCTGTCGTGGCAGGATGTTGCACCGACACCGACGCAGGAAGACGACGCGCAAGACCCGAATGCCTCCATCGCTCTGAGCCATGGGCAGTCCATCACGGGTGCGCATCTGCTGTGGTACTTGCGCACGCCGGCGTGGCTCGCCGATCTTACTCGCGCTGAGGCGGAAGGGGCGGTTGCCGCGCACGTCAAGAACATCGCGGCCTTCTACCGCGGGCGCGTGTTTTCGTGGAACGTGGTCAATGAGGCCATTGAACCACCGCAGCATGGTCCCGATGGCCTCCGCATGGACAGCCCCCTGGTGCGTGCGCTGGGCACGGATTTTTTCGCGCCGACTTTCCGCGAAGCCCGAGCGGCCGATCCAGGAGCGCTCTTGCTCTACAACGAATACGATCTGGAGCTGGATAACGCGTGGCAGGCGGCGCGCCGCGACGCGTTGATTCGTCTGTTGGATCGTCTGCAGAAAGCCAATGCGCCCATCGATGGAGTGGGCCTGCAATCGCACCTCAAGTACCGGCAGTTCGGCGATTTCCACGAGAAGCTTTACCGGCAGTTTTTGCGAGACATCGCCGGGCGGGGTCTGAAAATCGTGGTCACTGAGCTGGATGTCGACGACCGCGGCAGCGCGGCGGACGCTACGGCTCGCGACCGTGCAATCGCCGATGTCTATGCGCGCTTCCTGGCGGTTGCGCTCGATGAACCGGCGGTCTGTGCGCTGGTCACGTGGGGCATGTGCGATCCATACAGCTGGTACAACAGCACCTGGTGGCACGAATACGCGCGGCCTGACGGCTTGCAGCAGCGGCCGCTGCTCCTTGATGCGGAGTTTCGGCCCAAGCCGTCGTTTTTCGCCGTCTTGAGCGCCCTGCAACATGCGCCGAAGCGGGCTACTACTAATTCGCGATGAAACGTGGATTGTGCGTCGCGAACCGCTCATCCTCGCTCGGGTGACCTAGGCAGGGATCAAGCTCGAGAGGCGGGCGGAAAAATTTGGGCCCTTCGCAAGGGAAGGGCCCAGGTCAATGTGCGAGCTCGAGGCCTAGTTCACGGTCACGGTGAATGTGGTTGCGACCGTCGGGCTTACCGATGGTGCGGGCGTTGCGGTCACCGAGTAGGTGTAGGTTCCGGCTGTTGTGCCTGGATCGTTCTGGCCTCCACCACCCCCTCCTCCGCCGCTGCCACCGCCGCCGCAACTTGAGAGAGCGCCCATTACGACCAACGCGACGAGAACGCCGAGCATGTTGCGCCAGCCACGCCGCCGCGCGGGGATTCCAAAGAAGATGAGCACGGCGAGAACCGTGCCGGAACCGGCGCCCAGCCAGCCTTTCCCAGGCATCTTTGGACGCGCCAACTCCGCAGTTACCGGCGGCGATGTGCTGATGGTAAAGGTCACAGTTCCACTTGTGTTGGATGAAGTAAGGTTCACGGCGGTGCCGCTGCCGCCGCCGGTGCAAGTGGTGCCGTCTCCGCCAGACGCCGTCGTGCTGGATTGCTGGCAGGTGAGAGAAACCGAGCCGGTATACCCGGCAAGTGCCGCGACAGTGACGGTGACGGTTGCCGACTGTCCGGGAGTGACGCTCGCTGAACTCGGTGTGCCGGGGGTTATCTTGAAGGTCGATTCGGTGACGGTGACTTGCGCCGTGCTCGATCCGGTCGAGTAGTTACTGTCACCGCTGTAGGTTGCCGTGAGGGTGTCCGTCCCTGCGGCAAGGGGGGTTTGTTGATTGGCGGCACCAATCGTGAACTGGTAACTGCCGCTCACGAGCGTTTGTGGTCCCGAGCTGTAGCTGCCGCTGGTAAGCGTCACAGTGCCGGTTGGTGTGGCACCGGAGCCGGCCACGGTGACTGTGACCGTGAGCGCGCCTTCCGAATTTAATGTTTGTGAGGCCGGGGTGACAGTGATGGTTGGCGCGGGCAGTGTTGTCTGCGTCACGGTCACCTGTGCCGTGTTGCTTGCCTTTGCATAATCGGTGTCCCCGCCGTACGACGCCGTCAAGGTGACGGCTCCGGCAGTTAGCGTGTTGCCAGGAATGGTGAAGACGCAATTGCCAGCACTGGCGCATGGGCTTGTCCCGATCGTTTCTGTAGTGGCGGCGTAGCCTCCGCCCGCGAGCGTGATTGTACCCGTAGGCGTGCCTGCCGATCCAGACACCGACACCGATACGTTGAGGCTGTTGGACGAATTAATGGTCGAATTCTGCGGCGTGACCGTCACAGTCGGAGTCGCGAGTCCGGTCGCTGCGGTCCAGCCGTTTACGACGTTGGCGATGTTGAGCGAACCAAGACCCGATGCCTCGTCATAACCTGCTGTGGCGCTGTAACCGGGCAGGATGCCGAGGTAATCTCCGGCGTGGATTACCGAACAGTTTGGCGAAGGTGTCGTTACATAACCCGCGTAATCGCATGACATCGCATTGGTGCCCTGATCGATGTCGTTGAAGTAGCAACTGCTGCTTGTGGTGACGCTTTCAGCGCTGCAACCGCTGTAATTTTGCTTCGCCGCGAGCGCGTACAACTCCGCATTTGGGCTGCCCTGAGCTGCGCCGGTTTTTTGATCGATGAGCGCCATCACGCCGGCCATCGCCGGTGTCGCCACAGATGTTCCGCCGACTTCCTCGGCGAAGGGCTCGGACGATGACGAGTACGTGCACTCCGGGTCCTGCGATGCGGCCGAGACGCAGACCAGATAGGCGCTGCTGGACAGAAAGCCATCGGAGGCGAAGAAGCTGACGTCAGGAATGTCGCGCACGCCATCGCTCGGAATCCCCGTGACGCCTGTCTGCCATACCGGCTTGGGCCAGCCATTATTGACAAGGGTGATGCTTCCGTTGGAGGTGCCGGTGGTTGTGGAACCGGTGGTGCAAGTTCCCAGCGTGGTTCCGGTGGGATCGGTGGTGCTGACGACGCAGGAGCTTAATCCACCGCTTCCGCCTACCGTGTCCACGAGGTATAGCAAGCCACCATCGCCGGCTCCTTGCAGGTCCTGGGCGTAATAGCCAAGCCAGTTACAGGCGGTTTCGGCATCTGTCACCGAGTAGTTGGTTCCGTTGTTCGCGGGGTAGGTAGAAGGCGCGCCCAATTCGCTCGGGAGTTGTTTCATGAAGGGCAAGGCGAGTGGGCTGGTGCAGGTATCGTTCCAAGGCACCTCGGGGATGTAGCCCTTGGCATTGGACTCGTTCGTCGAGCTGTTGGTGGTGTTCCAGTACGTTGAGGCTTCTGAGGCGCAACCGTCGTTGGATGTAAGCGGGCACCACGCGAAGTCGGTGCCGCCGACGGCGGTATTGAAGGGCGTTGAGGCGAGTCCGCTGACGGAGAGGCCGTTTTCGGCCGGGGCAGGAACGCCATTGATGTCGCCGCCCTGGTCGCAACTGGCCGAGCCGGAGTCGCCCGTGGCGACGAACACGGCGATCCCTTCGGCGGCTGCCGTTTCCCATAAGTTGTAATACTGCACGTTGCCCGCGGTGCCGAGACCCAGTTCGCACGCGCCGTAGCTGACGTTCATGACATGTGCAGTGAGATGGTCGATGATGTAGCTTTCAGAGTCGTAGAGGTTATCGTCAGAAGGCGAAGCGGGGTAAGAGGCGACGAGGATGATCTGCGCGTTTTTCGCCACGGCACCGCTCCACTCAACGTCGAGCGAATTCTCCTCAAGATCGCTGAGACCGCAGAGCGCGGTGGGAAGCGTGCTTGAGCAAACCGTCAAGGGTTCGGTATTGCCTGACATCTGAATGGGTTGGTTCCAGGAGTTGTTCGTTGGCAAATTGAAAAAAGTCCTGAAGGTGGCAACGTCGTTGCTACCGTTGGCGCCGACGACGGCCGTACTGGACTCGCCAATATCAATGGCGCTCGTGCCGGCGATGGCGATGGTCTGTCCCGAACCGTCGATTCCAGAAGTCCACAGCGGCGCCACGTTATAGATGGTGGCGAAATCCCATGGGCCGACGTCTTCAACTAAATAGGGGTTTGTGCCGCCGACGCTGATTCCAAACTCCGGCTTTGCGGCGGGCGCAGGCTTCGTGGGCCCAGCGGCGCTTGCCGTTAAGAAAGTGCGCGCCGCAATCGCGGCGGCGCCAGCCTCTCGTATCCATTTGCCGGTCTGCAGATTGTGCTGCACCAGCTGGCCCATGTGGTGCGCCGGTCGCGGGAAGAAGTTGTGCAGCGACTTGATGCCCACCACGACAGGCGCGATCGCGGCGGGAATCTGCGGATCGCTCATGTTGCCGATATGAGGCACGCCGTTGACGACAAGATTATGGATTTCGGTGTGGAAAGTCTGGTGGACCATGTTCGCAGTTCCGCTGAAGCGGATCGACATCCGGTCCTTGGTAACCTGCGTGACGGTAAAGCCGTGGCCGCTGAGCCAACTGGTGATCGTGGCGATGTCAGCCGTAGATGGCCCGTACAACTCGCCCACCTGCTCGGGTGTGAGCCACTGGTGGTAGTTGGGCGAATTCGTATCGTTCAGGCTGGCCACGAAGGTATCGAAGGCTGCCTGTTGCTCGGGGCTTCTACTGAGGACGAGGACCAGGTCGGTCATCGGGAGGCCGGGGCTGACGGGGCCTCGGTCATTCTTAGCATTGGCCGCCGGGTGGGTGTTGCCGGCGAGCGTCACCAATTGGCTCTCGTCGATCGGATTGACGATGCGGGCCGCGGGTGCGACGTTTTGCGCCATGGAGGCGGCGGAACCGAGGAAGACACTAGCCAAGGTGCACAAAACAACCGAGCGTGAATGGATCCTGCTGATCATAGGGGGTGATCCTGGAACCTTTCTTGAGAGAACCCTCGAAATGCCAAAGAGTTTTCGCAACTTGTAGAAAAGAGTTGTAGTGGGCGGCGAGAAAAACAGGGAACCGAGGGATTCGCTGGAACAAGCCGACCGGGATGGTCGAAGACCTCATCATAATCGGACACATGGCCCATGAATTGCTGAATGCGCCGGCGCGGTTTGCATCTGCCGTCGGGCGCATCGCCTCTAAAAATGCAGGGCTTTGCCTCTAAAAGCTGACCCTGCAATCGGACCTCATCGCGGAACGGACATTTCGCACCGAGTAAGGAGAAGGAAAACTCCGTCCGCAAGGAATAAAACCGGAAAACTCGTACAGTTAGACGGGGCCGGGAGAGGAAGGTTGAAGAACGACGCACGGAGGAGGCTGGGAGCAAGCGATTTCGAAGCGGCCGGCGGGCAAGGACGAGTGCCGAGGTGAGAGGGAATTGGAGCGTCAGACCGCAGGAGAGCTCTATACGATGGTTTCGGGGAATGGAGCCGCGAAATGGGTGGGATTATGGGCATGGCGGATACGGAGTTGCAATAGACAAGTTATTTCCCAAGGTATATTATTCGGTCGTTCGCCCGAAACCCGCATTCCGTTAAGAGGCTTTACAAGAGTTTTTTGCAGTGTAGCCGATCTCGCAAACGGCAAGACAGCGGTTTGCCGGCAGCAGGCTGGTTTGGGTAAGAGGAAGGGATGAAGCCATTGGAATTGGACAACGTGAAAATTGCCTTCGAGGCACTGGACAACTTTCGCATCGAGATACCGTCCTGGGGATTTGCCAACACCGGTACGCGCTTCGGCAAGTTTGTGCAGGCGGCGGCGGCATGCACCATCGAAGAGAAATTTGCCGACGCGGCCGAGGTCAACCGCCTGACAGGTGCAACTCCCACGCTGGCGCTGCATGTGCTTTGGGATCTGCCCAACGGCCTGAAGGACGTCCCCGGAGTGAAGCGATTGGAGCAGAGTTTTGGCATTCGGTCGGGGTCGATCAATCCCAACCTGTTTGAAGATCAAAAATACAAATTCGGCTCGTTGTGCAATCCTTCCTCCGCCATCCGCGGGCAGGCGCTGGATCACCTGTTGGCCTCGATCGAGATTGCGAAGGCGCTTGATTCGCGCGATATCTCGCTGTGGATGGCGGACGGATCGAATTATCCCGGCACTCAGAGCATGCGCAAGCGGATCGGCTGGCTGGAGGAGGCGCTGCGAATTGCGCACAGCCGTCTCGCAGCCAAGCAGCGTTTGCTGGCGGAATACAAGCCGTTTGAGCCGGCGTTTTATCACACGGATATTGCCGATTGGGGAATGGCAAGCCACCTGGCGAGTCAGGCGGGGCCTCAGGCGCGTGTGCTGGTCGATACCGGCCACCACTACAACGCACAGAATATCGAGCAGATTGTAGCGTGGCTGGTACATACCGGGATGCTGGGTGGATTCCACTTTAATGACCGGCGCTATGCCGACGACGACCTCACGCTGGGTTCGATCGACCCTTACCAGATTTTCCGCATCTTCCACGAGATTCATGCGGCAGGCGACGAGGGCCTGACGATCGACATCGCCTACATGATCGACCAGAGCCACAACCTGAAGGGCAAGATTGAAGCGACGGTGCAGACCGTTGTGACGGCGCAGGAACTGTATTTGAAGGCCGCGCTGGTCGATCGCAAAAAGCTGGCGGAATTGCAGCAAGACTGCGACCTGGTCGCCGCAGAAGAACTCTATCGCGGCGCTTTCTGGAGCGACGTGCGTCCATTGACGCGCGCGTGGCGCGAGGCACGCGGCCTGCCGGCAGATCCGCTGGAAGCGCTGCGATCAAGTGGTTACGTCGCGCGCGTGGCGCGCGAGCGGGCATGTCACAGCTCGGCCGTAAGCAGCTATGCATAAAGCCGAAGGCGTCCGATCGCCCGGCGCCGGTATGTTTCAATAGGGGTGTCAAAAAAGGGGGAGCGGTTGGCCAAGGCGAAAATCAAGCGGCTTTATCTGATTCCGATTCTCTCCAAGGCACTCGATGTGATCGAGTTGCTGGAGCAGGATCATACGACCCTGACGCTCGAAGACATTTACCAGAGGACCAACATTTCCAAGACCAGCGTCTACCGCATTTTGAAGACGCTGGTACATCGCGGCTATCTGGCGCAAACGCCGAGCGGGCGGTACCGGCTTGTGTCGCGGCCGCGGCGGTTGCGCTTCGGATTTGCGGTGCAGAGCGCGGAGATGCCCTTCAGCAACGCAGTGGCGCAGAGCGTGACCGCGGCGGCGTCTGCCGCCGGCGTGGAGCTGATCGTTCTGGATAATCGCTACGATCCCGAGGTGGCCGCGCGCAACGCCGAAGAGTTTGTCGCCAAGCGAGTAGACCTGGTGCTTGAATTCCAGGTGGAGGAAGCGGCGGCGCCGCGCGTAGCGCACATCTTCAAGAAGGCAGAGATTCCCATGGTGGCGATCGATGTGCCCCACCCGAATGCAACGTACTTCGGAGTCGACAACTTCGAGGTTGGATACGAGGCGGCGGCGATTCTGGCGCAATACGCGCAGCGGCAATGGAAGGGCAAGGTGGACAGGGTGTTGGGCGTGGGTTTCAGGGAGGCAGGCAGCTTTGTGCAGCACCGCATCACCGGCGCCTTTGACGGAATCCGGGAACGGTTCAAGGAGCTGACGGCAGATCGATTCGTGCAGATCGAAGGAAGAGGCATGCGCGAAGCAAGCCACAGGGCAATGAGTGAGTATCTTGGGGAACGCAAGGGCGGCGAACTCACGCTGGTGGCCGCGGCGAACGATACCAGCGCGCTGGGCGTTCTTGATGCAGTGCGCGAGGCGGGCCAGGAGGCGAACTTTGCCATTGTGGGCCAGGATTGTGTTCCAGAAGTGTTGGAAGAGATGCACAGAAAATCAAGCGCGATCGTCGGCTCTATTTCACACGAAGCGGAGACTTACGGGCCGCGATTGATTCAGCTCGGCATTTCGATCCTTCGCGGGTACACTGTGCCTCCTTATAACTACGTGCATCACCGTGCCGTAACACCGGATACTCTGGGTGAGATCGAGACGGGGAAACGGACATCGGAGCGGAATCCGGCGCATGCGATGGCTGTGCATTAGAGTTCACCCTAACTGAATCCCGGCTTAAAGCGATTTACGGCCTGCCGGCTGTATCATGGAAATGAGATCTGTTCTTCCCCCGTTTGAGTGCCCCTTATGACAATGGCTACGACAGCTTCTTCTGTATTGCATTTTCTCGAGGACCGCTGGGATCCCACCGTGGCGGCTGGTCTCGATGAGCCTGAACTTCTGCGCTACCGCTCGAACCTGCTCGGTTCGGATCTGCGCATCACCAACTTTGCCGGCGGAAACACAAGCTCCAAGGTTGTCGAACTGGATCCGCTGACCGGCAATCCGGTGGAGGTGCTGTGGGTGAAGGGATCGGGCGGCGACCTGGGCAGCATCAAACGCGCCGGATTCGCCACACTCTACCAGGAAAAGCTGCTGTCGCTGGAGCGCATCTACAAAGGCGCGGAATTCGAAGATCAGATGGCGGAGATGTATCCGCTGTGTGCCTTTCGGAACAATCCAGTCGCCGCGTCCATCGACACGCCGTTGCACGGATTTCTGCCCTTTCCGCACGTCGATCACCTGCACCCCGATTGGGCGATCGCGCTCGCGGCCAGTGCCAACGGCAAGTCGAAGATGGAAGAGTTCAATCGCGAGTTTGGTCACACCCTGGTGTGGCTGCCATGGCAGCGGCCCGGCTTCGAACTGGCGATGATGATGAAACGGATCGTCAAGGAGAATCCTGGCTGCGACGGAATCGTGCTGGGCGGGCACGGGCTCTTTACCTGGGGCCGGACGCAGCGTGAATGCTACTTGAATACGTTGCAAATGATCGACAGCATTGGCCAATTCATCGAGCGTCACGGACGAGCGAAGGGCAAGGTACGGTTCGGCGGCGAGGCCGTGCCCGCGCGTGAGAACCGGCGCGAACTTGCGATCCAGATCGCGCCGTTTCTCCGCGGACGCATCAGCGCCAGGCAGCGGTTTATCAGCAGTTATTCCGACGCACCCGACGTGATGCAATTCGTTGACTCCAAGCACGGCAAGGCGCTGGCCTTTCTGGGAACCAGTTGTCCCGATCACTTTATCCGCACCAAAATCCGGCCGATGTTTGTGAACTGGGGCGCGAACGAGGGTATTGAAGCGCTGAGGACCCAGATTGATTGCGCCCTGGCCGAGTATCTCGATCAGTACCGCGCGTACTATCGCACGTTTGCCAAGCCCGATTCACCTGCGATCCGTGACGCCAGCCCCGCTGTGGTGCTGATTCCCGGACTGGGGATGTTCAGCTTTGGCAAAGACAAGACCGAGGCGCGCATTACCGGCGAGTTTTATGTCAATGCCATCCACGTGATGGAAGGCGCGAGTTTGCTGGGCGAGGGCGCGGTGAGCGGGCCGGTGCCGCAGTGCGCGCCGGGAATGGATCCGGCGAGCTTCAAGGTCTTCGACAACTATGTGGCGTTGCCGGCCGCTGAGGCATTCCGCATCGAGTATTGGGCGCTGGAGGAGGCGAAAATTCGCCGGCGTCCACCGGAGAAAGAGCTGAGCCGGCGCGTGGCGCTGGTGGTGGGCGGAGCCAGTGGCATCGGGCGCGAAGTGGCGCGGCTGGCTGCCTCGCGCGGCGCTCATGTTTTTGTCGCCGACCGCAACGAAGAAGGCGCGGAGCGCGTGGCGGGCGAAATTGCCACGATCGCGTCGCCCGAGTTTACTGGCCACTCCGGCGTCGACATTCGCAGCCGCGATTCGATTCGCAAGATATTGGGCGAGGCGGCGCTGGCTTTCGGCGGCATCGATATTCTCATCAACACGGCCGCGCTGTTCCCGTCCACGGCAGACGGCGAGATCGCCGACGAAATGTGGTCCGATACTCTCGCCGTGAACGTGACCGCGAACTACCTGCTGGCCGACGAAGCCGCAAACTTGTTTGAAGAACAGGGGCTGCACGGGAACATTGTCTTCACCAGCTCCGCGAACGCAGTGGTGGCAAAACGCGGCAGCGAGGCTTACGACGTGAGCAAGGCCGCACTCTCCCACCTGATTCGCGAGATGGCCGTGAGCATGGCGCCCAACGTGCGCGTGAATGGCATCAGCCCCGCGACGGTGGTCAAGGGGTCCACCATGTTTCCGCGCGACCGCGTACGCGCTTCGCTGCGCAAATACAATATTCCTTTCCAGGAATCGTTCAGCGACGACGAGCTTCGCAGCCGCCTGGCAGCGTTCTATGCCGAGCGCACTTTGACGCACAAGGCGATCGGCGGGTCAGACTGCGCTGAGGCCATTCTCTTTCTGGCCAGTCCCAGGGCACGTTGCACCACAGGCCACGTCATTCCCGTGGACGGTGGTCTGACAGAAGCTTTCGTCCGTTAGAGAAACCGGAGTTTCGCTCTCGCCATGCAAGAAGCAGCTCGCGTTGCCATCGATTTGGGCGCAGAAAGCTGCCGCGTTTCTTTGCTTCGCTGGCTGAGTAGCTGCCCCAGCATCGAAATCATCCATCGCATTCCCAACGGGCCTGTGCGGCGCGGCGATTCTTTGTGCTGGCCGCTCACTCGGATTCTTGCCGGACTTGAAGAGGGTTTACGCAAAGCGGCCGTGGCAGCTCCCGAGGGCATTGCATCAATTGGCGTCGATGGTTGGTCGGTGGACTACGTGCGCCTCGCGCCCGGCGGCGACTTATTGCTCGAGCCTTTCTGCTATCGCGACGAGCGCACGACGGCGACCAAAGAAGTAGCAGACCGGATCATCTCGCCCTTTGACCTGTACCAGCGCACGGGTACTTATCCGCTGAAGATCAACACCGTGTATCAGCTTCTTGCCGATTCCGCAGCGGGGATTGACAGCCGCACGCCGTGGTTGATGCTTCCGGAATTCATTCTTTACTGGCTGACCGGGCGGCGAGTGGCTGAGTCCACAAATGCCACCCACACCGGGCTGGTGAATCTGAAATCCGGTGACTGGGATGAGGAAATTTTCAAACTGCTCGGGCTGCTACTCGAAGCCGCGCCGCCATTGGTTCCGACGGGGACGGTTCTGGGGCCGATCACGGGAGTGTTTTCGCAACTCGACGCATTCCGCGCCACGCAGATTATTGCGCCTGCCACGCATGACACGGCCAGCGCCATTGCGGGCATTCCCACTGACCTGAGCTCGGCTGCGTATATCAGTTCGGGCACGTGGTCGCTGGTCGGCACAATTACGCAAAGTCCGGTTACGACCCGACACGCCTTCGACGCAGGCTATACCAACATTGGTGCGGCGGCCGGTGGACTTCTGTTTCATTCGCTGATCAACAGCATGTGGGTGCTCAAGCAATGTATGGACGCGTGGGCGGCGCAGGGGCGACCGTGGTCCATTGAGGATCTTGTCCAAAAGGCCGCTGAATGCAATTCCGCAACTGGCGTGCTCGATATGGATGCGGAATCGCTGATGCTTGACAGCAATATGCCGCAACGCATCAACAACGAGCTCGCGCGGCTGGGCTTCGATGCCATTCCCGACGTGGCCGGAAACGAGCCGCTGTTTGCACGGACGATCTTTGAGAGCTTGGCGCTAAGGTACGCGTCGGCAATCGCAAACCTCGAAAAAATGCTGGGACGCAAGCTGGAGAGTCTCCACATGATCGGCGGGGCGACCCGCAATAAACTGCTCGTAGCGATGACCGAGCAGCGGACAGGGCTTTCTGTCGAGATTGGCGAGACGGAAAGCGCGACGATAGGCAACCTGGCCGTGCAACTGGCGGCGAGCGAGGCCGGGGGCAGGCGCGTGACGCCCGCGGGCGTGCGCGACTGGGCGGCGAGGCTTTGCAATAGTTAAAGGCGCAACGCAATCGTGAAAGGGTGCGTGCGATGGCTCAAACGAACAAGAAGATTGCGCGTTTTCATCGAGAGGTGCGGGCGGCGCTGCGGTCGCTGAAAAATGCGGAGCGAGCTGCGGGGATGCGCGCCTACATGCGCAATCAATTTGAGTATCTTGGCGTTTCAATGCCGGATCATCGCGCTGCCGTTGCGCCGCTGGTTAAGCGTTTCTCACCGGCAGATGCGGCGGAACTGCGCATGGCTGCGGATGGGCTGTGGCAATTGCCTGAGCGGGAATACCAATATGTCGCGACGGGTCTGCTTGGGCGCCACCAGGCCATCCTGACCCTCGACGATTTGCCCTGGCTGCTGGGGTTGGTGCAATCGAAGTCGTGGTGGGATACGGTCGACTCGCTCGTGAAGACGATTGGCCCAGTGGTGCGGCGCGCCGGTGCGAAGGGCAAGCGCGCCATGGACGCGGCCGTCAAGCACGACAACTTCTGGGTGCGGCGGATTGCCATGCTGCACCAGCTTGGACTACGCGACGAGGTCGACACGGAACGGCTCTTCCGCTACGCAGAGCTGCTGGCGGCGGAAAGGGAGTTCTTCATCCGCAAGGCAATTGGATGGGCGCTGCGCGACTACGCATGGCACGACTGGCAAGCTGTCGAGAAATTCCTGAAATCGTCGCGCGCGGGATTCTCCGGGCTGACGATGCGGGAGGCGAGAAAGAACTTCGCAACGCTTTCCCAGCGCGGCCCACACAAACGGCCCTTGACGCAGGCTCGGCGCAAGTCGTAGTTTGTCCTTACACGGGAAAGGAGGTTGATCCAGCCTATGAGCAAAGATTGTTCGAGTTGTATCGTACGTGAGGTGACTGAGGCCTAGGGCATCGCGCCCAAGACCACAGGTAAGTCCAGGCGGAGGGTTTTCCGTCATGGCTCTGGCACTCGCGGAAGCGCGATGGCCTTAGTCCAATCCCAACAGTCCACCGGCAGCGGCCTGGGAACTATGTGTTCTCAGGCCGTTGTTGTTTGAGAAGCAGGGAGCAAGAGAACACGGGAGTAAGGGAACAGGGAAAAGGGAACGACAGAGACGGGGAGGTCTTGGATGGAACACGAACTGCAAAACACCATTGCGCTGCTTGAGCGCACGCCGGCCGCTCTCGAGGCTCTGCTGCGCGGATTGCCGGAGATGTGGACGGAGACCAACGAGGGCGAGAATACATGGAGCGTGCGAACAGTGGTGGCGCACCTGATTCACTGTGAGGACGAGGACTGGATTCCGCGGGCGCGATTAATCTTGGAATCCGGCGAAGGGAAGGCCTTTGCGCCGCTCGATCGGGAGGGGCACACGCGCTACAGCCAGGGCAAGACAATGGAGCAGTTGCTCGACGCATTCGCGCAGGCGCGGGCAAAGGGGCTGGAGGATTTGCGCGCCTTGAATCTGATGCCGCAGGACCTCGGGCGGCGCGGACGCCACCCGTCATTGGGCACAGTGACGCTGTCACAACTGTTGGCGACATGGGCGGCGCACGACTTAACGCACCTGCACCAGATTTCGCGAATTATGGCGTTCCAATATCGCGAAGCGGTAGGGCCTTGGGTACGATTCCTGGGCGTGATGCAGTGCACAGGCCACAGCGCGAGCACATAAGGCGCGCCTTCATGCCGTAAAATCAGCCTAAAGATGAAGTGTCCATATTGTGGCTTCGGGCAGGATCGGGTGGTGGACTCGCGCGAGAGCAAAGAGGCCGACTCGATTCGGCGACGGCGAGAGTGCGAAAAGTGCAGCCGGCGCTTCACTACCTATGAACGCATCGACGAGATTCCCTACATGGTGGTGAAGAAAGACGGGCGTCGCGAGCGCTTTGATCGGCAAAAGGTGTTGAGCGGCCTGCTGCGCGCATGCGAAAAGCGGCCGGTTTCGTCAAGCCAACTCGAGAATGTCGTTGACGCGGCGGAGAGCTTCCTCATCGATGCGCCCGAGCGCGAACGCACCACAGCCGAGGTCGGCGAGCTTATTATGCAGCACCTCAAGGGTCTGGACACGGTCGCATATATTCGATTCGCGTCGGTCTATCGCGATTTCAAGGATGTGCGCGAGTTCAAGGAAGAGCTGGAGGGGTTGCTGGCAAGCCACGGGAAAAAGAAAGCTTAATTTGTAGCTAAGGGCGAACGGTAAAGCCATGACAGAGAAGAAGACGCACAAGGTAACGCTGATCCCCGGTGACGGCATCGGGCCCGAAGTCACGCAGGAAGTTGTGCGAATTCTTGAAGCCACCGGCGTGAAGTTCGAATGGGAGCGGTTTGCAGCCGGCGCCGAGGCCTTCGAGATTCACGGCGAATACATCCCTGCGGCGCTTTACGCGTCCATCGAGCGCAACCGCGTGGCACTGAAAGGGCCGGTGACGACGCCGATCGGCGGAGGCTTCAAGAGCATCAACGTCACACTGCGCAAAAAGTTCGATCTCTTCGCCAACCTGCGGCCCATTCGCAATCTGCCCGGCCTGGATACGAAATACCCCGGGGTGGATCTGGTGATCGTGCGTGAAAACACCGAGGGCGAGTACGTGGGTCTCGAACACGAAGTGGTTCCGGGCGTGGTCGAGAGCATCAAGGTGATCACAGAGAAGGGATCGACGCGGATTGCGCTGTTTGCCTTCGAGTACGCGCGCAAGCATGGACGAAAGAAAGTTCATTCGATCCACAAAGCGAACATCATGAAGCTGTCGGACGGGCTTTTTCTGCGCTGTGCGAGGCAGGTGGCCGAGGGATTCCCTGACATCACATATGGCGAGCATCTGATCGACAACACCTGCATGCAACTGGTGATGAATCCCTATCAGTACGACACGCTTCTGCTCGAGAACCTATACGGCGACATTGTGAGCGACCTGTGCGCTGGGCTGGTGGGCGGGCTGGGTTTGGCGCCGGGAGCGAACCTGGGAGTGGAGTGCGCGATCTTCGAAGCGGTACACGGTTCGGCGCCGGACATTGCGGGCAAGGATGTGGCCAATCCCACAGCGCTTTTGCAATCGGCAATCCTGATGCTGCGGCATCTGGATGAGACGGCAGCAGCGGACAAAGCGCAGAAGGCTCTGGAAACGGTGTACGGCGAGCGCAAGACGCTGACCCGCGACGTGGGCGGATCGGCGGGGACAACGCAGTTTACCGACGCAATACTGGCGGCGATGGCGTAGCCATTGGCTGCAGCGGCCGGACTCATCCTCTTGTACACTGGATAGAGCCAAGGCCATGAAAAACAAGTATCCAATCGGCATTTTGGGCGCGACCGGAATGGTCGGCCAACGCTATATTCAACTTCTCAGGGACCACCCCTGGTTCGAGATCGCGTGGCTCGCGGCTAGCGACCGCTCGAGCGGCAAGACTTACGGAGAAGCCGCCAAGTGGCGCCTGGATACGCCTCTTCCGGAGCACATCGCAAAGATGACTGTCTCGGCGGCGGGGCCCGAGGGCGCGCCGAAGATCATCTTCGCCAGCGTGGATACGGCCATTGCTCTCGAGATGGAGCCGAAGTTTGCCGCGGCCGGCTGCGCCGTGATTTCGAATTCGAGCGCCTTCCGAATGGCTCCAAATGTGCCGCTGGTGCTGCCGGAAGTGAATGCGGGCCATCTGCAGATGATTGAAGAGCAGCCATCTCGCAAGGAGTCCGGCGGCTACATTGTCACTAATTCCAATTGCTCGGCAATGGGGCTGGTGCTGGCGCTTAAACCGATCGAGGAATGCTTCGGCATCGAGCAGATCTTCGTGACCACGATGCAGGCGATCTCCGGAGCGGGTTATCCCGGCGTGGCGTCGATGGACATTCTTGACAACGTGATTCCGTTCATCGGCAGCGAAGAAGAAAAGATGGAGACGGAGACGCTCAAGCTCCTGGGCAAGCTCGAAGGCCATGCGGTGACGCCGCTCAACGCGAAAATGACGGCGCACTGCAACCGCGTCGCAGTGGTCGATGGGCACACGGAATGCGTCTCAATCAAGCTTGGGAAGAAGTTGGGACGCGAAGTCGCCCGCGAAGATATTCTCGCGGCGTGGGAGGAGTTCCGTCCGCTTGCCGGGTTGGACCTTCCGTCAGCGCCAGAGCAGCCGATCGAGTGGACGGAGCAGAACGATCGCCCGCAGCCGCGTCTCGATCGCAACCGAGGCAAGGGCATGACGGTGACCGTGGGACGGCTGCGCCCGTGCAATGTTCTGGATTGGAAATTCGTGCTGCTCTCGCATAACACCGTGCGCGGCGCGGCGGGAGCGACAATTTTGAACGCCGAGATGCTGGCCAGCCTTGGGAAGTTGGAGCCTGCTCCAGTGGCGGCGGCGCGCGCGTAGAAACGATTGCCGAAGTTCCGGCGTAACGATGGGAAGCAAGCAATGAGTCTGGTCGTGATGAAGTTTGGCGGTACGTCGGTGGAGGATCTGGCGGCTATTGGGCGTACCGCGGCAATTGTGGCCGGGCGCGCGGCCAATGGCAAGAGCCCCGTGGTGGTGGTGAGCGCCATGGCCAAGGTGACCGACCAGTTGCTGCGCGCCGCGGCGGCAGCGGCGGAAGGCGACCGCACCGGCGCACTGGCCATCAGCTCGCGGCTCAGGGCGCGGCATCGCGACACGGCTTGCGCACTCGTAAAGGACGCGGCAACAATCGCTGGGTTGATTCAGGCCATCGATCAAAAGTTCGACGCCTTGGATGAGGTGTTGCGCGGCGTATCCGCGATTCTCGAACTGTCTCCGCGCATCTCCGATTTGATTGTGAGCCACGGCGAGCGCCTTTCCAGCCGCATCGTGACCGCGGCCTTCCGCGAGCGCGGCGTCAACGCCGAGCATGTGGATGCGCGCGAGATCATCGTTACCGACTCGGAATACCAAAAGGCCGCGCCGCTCGACGACATCGTCGAGAAGCGCGCGCCGGAAAAACTGCTGCCCCTCATCGCCCAGGGAAAGGTTCCGGTGATGGGTGGATTCATTGCCTCGAACGAAGCAGGATTGACAACAACGCTGGGCCGAGGCGGCTCCGACTATACCGGCGCGCTGGTGGGTGGCGCGCTCAACGCCGAGACCATTGAGATTTGGACCGACGTGGACGGAATCATGACCGCCGATCCGCGCGTGTGCCCCGATGCGTTGCGCGTGAGGGTCATCAGCTTTGAGGAAGCAGCCGAGCTTGCCTACTTCGGCGCCAAGGTTCTGCACCCGGCTACGATTTTGCCGGCAGTGAAGAAGAACATTCCCGTCCTGGTGCTGAATAGCCGCAACCCTGGTTGCGAGGGAACGCGCATCATTTCGGTGGCGCCCCACTGCAAGAGCCCCTTCAAATCGATCGCGGTGAAGAGGAAGTTGACCATCATCGACATTGTGGCCAGCCGCATGCTGATGACGCACGGCTACCTGAGCAAAATGTTTGCGGTGTTTGATAAGCACAAATGCCCGGTGGACATGGTTTCAACCAGTGAGGTGAGCATTTCGCTCACCGTGGATTCGAACGCAAGCCTGCCCGAGATCTCCGCCGACCTGGGCAAGATGGCCGATGTGAAACTAGAGGGGAAAAAGGCGCTGGTGTGTATGGTGGGCGAGGATATTCGAGGGCAGAACGGGATTGCCGCGCAGGTGTTCAACGCCATCCGCCACGTCAACGTGCGCATGATCTCGCAGGGAGCCAGCGAAATCAACATGAGCTTCATGATCGAAGAGGATGACGCCGACGAAGCGGTGCGGTCGTTGCACACGGCGTTCTTCAAAGAGCCTGATCCGGAGATCTTCGATGTGGAAGCGAGGAATGCAGTTCATAGTTCGTAGTTCACTGTTCGCAGTGGCCTATCCGGATTTGTAATTCAACTGAGAAATACGAACTAAGAACTGCGAACTGTTCCGAAGGAGCTTATGCTGATTCTAGTTCTCGGCAAGGGAAAGACCGGCTCGCTCGTCGCTGAGGTAGCGTGGGAGCGTGGCCACGGCGTGCGCGCTCTTGATATCGACGAGAATGTGCGCGCGTCGGCGTTGACGGCGCCAAATCTGGCCGGCGTGGACGTTGTGGTCGACTTCACGGCGCCCGAGGCCGCCGTGGAGAACATGCGCGCGGTTCTCGCCCTTGGCGGTCGCATCGTTGTAGGTACAACCGGCTGGTACGCGAAGGTGAACGAGATGAAGGCGCTCGCCGTCGAACGCGGCGGTGGCCTTTTGTACGGCACCAATTTCTCCATCGGCGTGCAAAAGCTGTTTCAATTGACGGCGGAACTGGCAAAGCTTGAGGGGTACAAGTTCTCCATCGACGAGACACACCACGTGACCAAGCTCGACGCGCCTTCGGGAACGGCGCTCACGCTGAAGGAAATCATTTTGTCGGCGCGACCGGGAATCGATGTCCCGGTCGAGTCGCATCGCGTGGGAAACGCCAAAGGCGAGCACGTTGTGCGCGCCGTGAGCGACCACGACACATTGGAATTGCGCCACGATGCGCACTCGCGGCGCGGTTTCGCGCTCGGTGCTGTGCGTGGAGCCGAGTGGCTCTGCGGCAAATCGGGAGCGTGGGAATTCCGCGAAATCTTCGATCGGTTGTAGATTCGAATCACGCGAGTTGCCGATTCTTCGGTTCGCTCCGCTACTGGCCACCGACGCGCGGCTTGATCAAGTCGCCAAGGTAGTCCGGCTTGGTGTCGTCGCGGACCAGATGCGGATAGCGCTCGCCGCTGTGAACCTGAATCGTCGCGGTGCGGTAATAATCGTCATCCACGACCAGAAGAATAATTGGCGCCGTATTATCTTTCGCGGCGGCGATCGCGTCTTCAAGCAGGTCGTGAGTATAGACGCGCCCATCCACCCCGACAACCTTCATGCCCGGAGAGATTCCTGACTCAAATGCAGGGCTGCCCACAACCGAGTCGCCAACCGTACCGTCGGCGTCGAGTTGCAGACCGATGGAGTAAACATCGCTCGGTGCGCCGCGGCGGCCGGGGAGGTTCGCGGGCTTGTCAGTGAATTCGACCTTCCATCCGGCATTTTCCAGGCCGCCAGAGGGGGTATCGGGCGACGCGGAGTCGAGATGACGATGAAAGAACGCCGCCCAATCGTCGGGAGCGACCTGGTTCAGCGCGCCGACCACGTCATCGAAGGTGTAGGTCTTGAGCTCGGGGCCGTTGTTGGCTCCGCCGTGGAAGAGATGGCAGAAGTCGTCGATGGACTTCTGACCGTGGGTCACGTTGTGAATGATGGTGGCAGCTTCAAGCCACATCAAATCGCCTTCCTCGTAGTAATCGGCGGAGCGGCGCCAGCTCGTCCAGCCGCCGCCGCGGGCATTGAATCCGGGCACGGCGACCGCGGTGTCGAGCAGCGGACGCCACGTGCGTCCTGGGCGGCCAGGGCCGAGCATTGCAGCTGCACTGGCCAGATAGTCGCGATACTGCTCGGGAGTGAACAAGCCACTACGCACGCCGAGCAGCGGGCCCAGATACTCGGTGAGGCCTTCGTAGACCCAGAGCAGATCGTCCTGCATCGGTTTTTCGAAGTCGGGCGTGGCTAGGCCGGCGGGGCGGCGGAATTTTCGGTTCCATGAATGGACGAATTCGTGGGGCAGAAGCATGCCCACGAGCGCGCCTGCGCCGGGGGAAAGGAGCGCGCGCTCGGGAAGGCGGCTGTCGTTCGATTCGTGGTGTTCCAGGCCGAAGTGCGCCACGTGATCGCTGAGCGTGAACAGGAAGTGGTAGTCGCGGTAGTGGCGCGTCCCGAACAGCTTGCCCGACTCGGCAACGAGGTTGGTCATCCCCTTCTGGACCTCGGGGCTCATGGCGAGAGCGGCTTCGCTGTCGGCGACCATGTCGATCTCGTGATGGATGGGCTCGCCGGGCGGCGTAAGGTCGATGGCGCGATAGAACAGTCCTGTGATGACGGGTGAATCGACCAGCAGGTCGAGCGAAATGGGTTTAAACGAAACCTGGCTGCCGGATTCGCCGGCCACAGGCAGCGCGGTGCCATACTTCCAGCCGTCGGGAAGAATCAGGCTGGCCTGGTAGGTTAGCTGCGCGGCCGGCGCGCCTGCGGGGTAGAGGATTACCTCATTCCATTCCAGGTCCAGAAGCTTATCTGTCGCGGAAACGCCCTCCCGCATAATGATGTCGTACGCGGCATCGAGTCGCGTCGCGCTGGCGGGAACGTCGAGGTGGAACGTGAAGGCGTCGAGAGGATCGCGCTGCCAGGAAATAGTTTTTCCGCCCACTTCGAATTTGAGTCCGGTGAGGTCCGAGATCGGGCCGCCTGGCTCGTGTTCGCCGGGAATCCACTTGGGATAATAGAGAGTGAGCGGGCCAAGCTGAACAGGCAGGATCAGGCGTGCATGCAGAAGCTTCCGCGGGGACTGCGAGGCATCGACGGTGAGAGAAATGGTCTGTGCGGATTGCGCGGACATTGTCTGCGCGACCAGCAGGGCAAGCACAGCAAGAAAACCACGAAAACTCGAGCGGGATGCAAACATGAGTAGGCTCCGAATGGGAAAGGCTCGCTAGTATCTCTTCCGCGCATCATAACGGTCCGCTTTGGGTTCGGACATGTCCCGGAGTGTGTCTGCGCAGCCTGCCGAGCGCGTCCTTTCTTCCACCGCGCAGCCACGCGCAGCCGTTATAAACTTGACCTGTCATGGAAACGATAGGCTGTGGTACCGCAATTGTGACGCCGTTCAGGTCCGATGGGTCAATGGACGAGCCGGCGCTGTGGTCGCTGGTGAACTGGCAGATTGAATCGGGAATCGACTTCATCGTGGCATGCGGATCGACCGGAGAAGCGGCGACGCTGGACGAAGAAGAATGGCTGCGCGCGGTACGCCTGACCATCGACGCTGCGGCGGGACGGGTTCCGGTATGGGCGGGCTGCACGCACAACTCTACGCGCGTGCTGGTTCGTCTGGCAGCGCATCTCAAGCGTATCCCGGGCGTCGCGGCAGTCCTCTCGGCGAATCCCTACT
Source organism: Occallatibacter sp. (assembly GCA_049518955.1). Lineage (GTDB taxonomy): Bacteria > Acidobacteriota > Terriglobia > Terriglobales > Acidobacteriaceae > Telmatobacter. The sequence goes on along the minus strand of JBEKRG010000004.1, from coordinate 21,603 downwards.
ACAACAAGCCCACGCAGGAGGGGCAGTTTCAACACTTTCTCGCGTTGGCGCGCGAGGTCGATCCGCTGCCGGTTTGCGTATACAACGTGCCGGGCCGGACGGCGGCGAACCTGGAGCCGGAGACAGTGGCACGTTTGGCCGCGGCGATCAAGAACATCGAGGCCATTAAGGAAGCGAGCGGCAGGCTGACGCAATTTGCCGAGCTCGCGCACATCATGCCGCGAGGCTTCAAGATCTTTTCCGGCGACGACAACCTTGCGCTGGCGGCGATCGCCGTCGGAGCGCACGGCCTGATCAGTGTGGCGTCCAACGAGGCTCCGGCCGAAGTGGCGCGCATGATCCGAGCCGCGCTCAACAACAACTGGGATGAAGCACGCGAGCTGGAGCGCCGTTTTTCGCGGCTCTTCGAGGCCAACTTCTGGGAATCGAATCCGGCTCCGGTGAAGACCGTGCTGAGCCTGATGGGAAAATGTGGCGATCAATTGCGATTGCCTTTGGTGCCTCCCACCGCCGCCACGCGCGCCAAGCTGGAGCGGCTGGCGGGAGAACTTGGCCTGCTGAAGCACGCGCCGATTCCCGAGGGCGTGCGTTCGGAAGTGTTCTGAAGGGAACCATGCGAAGAAGTTCGCTGCTTGCCCATGCGGCGGTGCTCTCAACGACGTCTCTGCTGGCATTGGTGCTCGCGGGCGCGCTGTCGACGATCGCACAGTCCCCGTCGAATGGCACGCCAGCGCAGACCAACGCCGCGCAGCCACCGACCGCGAGTCAGGACCAGACCGACCTGTGGAAATTGAAGCCGGATATCTCGGGAAAGCGGAATGGCGTCTTCGCGGAACCGCTGGCGATGGATTTCGCCGATCACACCGGTTACATTTCGCTTTTTGACGGCAATTCGCTGAGCGGATGGGATGGCCGGCCCGGAGTGTGGAGCGTAGAAGACGGCGTGATCATCGGAGTCTCTACGAAGGAGAAGAACGCCGGCAATTCGTTTTTGGTCTACCACGGCATTGCCGCGAAGGACTTTGACCTGAAGCTCGAGATCAAGGTGGAGTGGGGAGGCGGCAGCGGCGTGCAGTACCGGAGCAGCGCGGGCATTCCGCCGGGCCGTTTTGCTGGCAAAGGCGAGCCGCCGCTCGATCCGCGCTGGGTGATGATTGGGCCGCAGGCCGACTTCTGGTATCCGGTCAGCGAAAATGCGAAACAGTACAGCGGGCAGCTCTATTCGCAAAACACATCACTCGGCATTGTCGCCTGGCGCGGCCAAGTGGTGGAATCGGAGCCCGACAAACCGCCGCAAATCGTTGGAACGATTGGTGACCGGGCGCAACTGGGGACTTATGTGAAAGACGGCGAGTGGAACCAGTACACAATCATTGCCCGCGGCGGAGTAATCATGCACATTTTGAACGGCAGGTTAATGGCTGTGCTCGTCGACGACGATCCCAACTCGACCAACAACGTTCCAGGACTGTTTGGGCTGCAGATCGAAGGCACTCCCTGTAAGGTATCTTTCCGCAATTTATGGCTAAGAAAGATCGACTAAATTGTGGATAATTAGCCGAAGTTACCGTGGTAACTGGGTCCTGTACTCGCATTCGAAGGCTGTGGAAACTTTTTTTGCATCCTCCCACAACTTCTGTTTATCTTATGGTGTCTACCCAACCGACGGCGGACAGTGTTCTAAAACACCAAGTCTGCCGCTGTAGTTAAATTTAGGCGAACGCTCCGAGCGAGAGCTTGCCGTGGAATGAATTATTTTTTCCTGCCTGGTCATAGCGAGTCCTTGTATCTTCAAATCCTTTGAGTAAGCCCCGGCAATGGCTCGCAGACTGGGCGATGTTTCCTGCACAGGATCGGAAAAAATGCTTCTCCCGGCGCTCTCAATTTAAGCTTCGGTAGCCCGCAGAAAGTGACGTACCCAAATATGTCCCCTAAGATACGCACAATGCTATTGAGGCTAGCGCTGGTTCCGGTCGCCGCGATCGTGCTGGCGGTCGCGGGCTGCACCAGCTCGCTGACCAACGGAACCCAGTCCAATGTGAACGGTGGTTCAGTATTCGTGGTCGGCACCGACGCGCCCCCTCTGGCGGCAGTCGTCGGGTTTCCGGTGACAATTACAAGCATCACCGCGAATCCTACAACCGGCACCCCCGTGTGTCTGATCAGCAGCTGCACAACCGGCGTAACCGCTGACTTTGCACGTTTCAACGGACTTCAAACCGTGCTGGACGACAGTAACGTTCCGCAGGGTACGTACGACAGCATCACCATCACCCTGGGCACGGGCACCATCGACTACCTGAGCGTCCCCAGCCCTCTCGGCTCGGCCCCGCCGACCATCGCAACCTTGGCGGCGACCTACAGTCCATCAAACTCGGTTACCATAACGCTGGCCAACCCTCTGGTCGTTGGACCTGCGGGCGGCGAACCAGTAGGCCTGCGCATTGATTTCGATTTGGCTAAGTCTATCCAGGTGAGCGGTACACCGGCAACGGTCACTGGTGCGGTGAACCCGACCTTCGATGTCAGCACAGTGACACGCACTGACACCTTCGCGCATATCGACGAGTTCATCGGATCGGTCACAACTTTGCCGACCACATCCGGCACGCCTCCTGCGGCTGCGGAACCCAATTCGTTCGTGATCACCGGTCCGCACGGCGAGCCGTTCACAATCAACACGACCATGAACACGGAGTGGGATGGCGGTGCGACACTTGCTAGCTTGAACTCAACCAGCATCGTCGCGGTCGCAGGCCAGTTCGATCCCGCCGCACAAACGCTGGATGCCGACGAAGTGGCCTTGATTTCCGACACGGGCTTCTACGCCGGCGGCCTCGTGACCTACGTGACACCTGCGACGGGTCAAGCCACCAACATGCAGTTCTATGTCCACAAGGTACTGCCGTCAGGGCTCTCCGAGGTTCCCTTGGGCGGTCTCGCTTCGGTCAGCATCACGGGCAACGAAAACTACGGCATCTACTGGATGCACAATTCGTTCACCAACCTCCTCTTCAACGACCAGGCGCTGACGCCTGGCCAGGAGATTACGGTGGGTGGAGCCGATCCTACTGCAAGTCCCTTTGATGTGAAACGCATCCACTTGCAGAACCGGGGCTATAACGGCACCGTGGTTGCGGGCAGCGAAAAGCCCGGGCAGGGCACCTTCCAGATGAATGTGACTGGATTTGCGGGGCAAGTTATCTCGTCGCCTATCACTGTCTATCTGGGTGGGGGTTGCGACTTCCGCTTCGGATTCGGGAAATTCGACGACGTAACGGACAACGCTTCAATTCGGGTGGTTGGCCTCCTGCTCAAGCTCAACGGGCAAGAGGTACTGGTGGCGCGCCATGTCGATGGTCTCCAATTCACCGACATGACGACCGCAGCCTGGCAGTAACCCAGACGAACGCTCAACCAAACGCCGGGGCTGGCTACGTGCCAGCCTCGGCGTTTTTCTTTGTGCGATGTCGAGGGGCCGCAGTTGGCCTGCGTAACTTCATCTAGAACAAGTCGGCGATAGGAGGAAATGTAAGCAGCAAGCTCAGGAAGAGCAGGATGAACGCCGCAACGGTGAATCGTCCCACTGTGACACTCCGCCGCGACCAGAACCAGTGAAGCAGCGCCCAGGCCGCCAACCAGACAACGATCGCGCAGGTTGTCACGCCGGAAAGCGGGCCGGTCGGCTTATAGAAGTTCATCAGGCTTTTGACCGGCGCGGCTTTGTCGGCAACGATGGCGAAGACCGCAACCGCGAGCGAGCCGATGCCGGCAGCAAGCACGGCTGCCGCGCCCGCTCCATTCGGGTTCAGCTTTGCCTGCGGAGCGCTGCCAGCGATTTGAGCGCTCATTCTTGGCCTCCCTGGACGATGGTTATCGTCGGGCCGCCTGCAACAGGCGCAGTCTTATTGAGCATCGCGCCGAAGAAGCCGGCGATGCCCGCGGCGAGAAGCGAGATCCAGACAAACCCAAGCACAGCGGCGCGAAGCTCTGGATGAATTCTGAGACTGCGGCGATATTGGGAGAAGACCGCCGCCGCCATGGTGATGGAGATGGGCACGAGCCAGGCAACGTGCTCCTTCCACTCCATGCCGATGGAGTGCCAGGCGGACGTAGATGGGTTCGACATCAGCAGGCGTTGCGGAAATAAGACCAGATTCGCGGTTCCCGGCGGAGGCACGGCGCGATACCACGGATAAATAATGTAGGCGCCGGTAAGCACGGTTAACCAGGCAAGCACAGCCATTGCGGTCAGGTAGAACCGCATGAACCGCTCGTCCTCAATCTTGATCTCCGGTCCGAGCGGCGAGCTGTATCGGCGGTAGAGCTCGACCAGCGCGCCGGAACACGCCATGAGATAGAGCGCGCCGAAGCCCATTCCGTGGACCATCGTCCAGAGACCACGTACGGTGATTTCCATTCAAGCCATCCTTCCTGCGTGCGAAAGTCGCAAACGCGTTCAGTCAGAGCCCATTTCTGCCTGGCGGCGCGGGGAAGAGCAGATCGGCCGCGGGCTCCTTCTTGTTGTCTGGAGCGTCGCTCTTCGCATCCTTGCCCCATGTCCAATACATTCCCACGTAAGCGTAGTTCTCGGTCTGTCCGGTAACCGAGTGGCCATAGCAGAACAGAAACTGCTCGTTGGTGTTGCGCTTGAAGTGGTAGTAGCCGCCGACATCGATCATCGTGGACGATTGAGTCTGCGCCACTGCAATGCCCTCGGCGCCGTGCGCAAAAACTTCGGCGCCAAGTTCCCACTGCTCGCTTAGTTCGCGCTTGATGAGCCAACCGGTGTAGGGGAAGTTCCGGTAGCCGGTCTGCGGAACTACTTGATAGCCGCCACCGCCGTCAAAGAGCCATTTGCCCTCGTTTTTTTGCAGCCAGATGGGCAGCTTGTACCAGACCTTTCCCACACCGAGGCCCTTGTTGTAGTTGCCGGTGGGCATTTCGAACATGGTGAAGCTGCCGATCTGCGGAAAGTGCTTCGTCTCCTTGATCCACGCCACCTTGGCGCCGAGTTCCATATCGGTCAGTCCGAATTCATCGGGCCCCGCGCCAGACGGCGCATAAACCGGGTGATTCAACGGCGCTGCAACGCCCCAGGGCAGAATCGCGTGTAACTGAACGCGCGGCAGTGCGCCCCAATTGAATTCGAAGGCCGGGCCAGTCGAATCCAACTCGACCGGGGTGCCGTCCACACCGCCGAAAATATAGAACTCGTAGTGACGGAGGTCAACGGGCACGGGGTCATCGGTTTGATAGGGCGGGCCCTGCGCGCCGGCCGGCGGAACGGCGAGAGCGCACAAAAGCACAATCGCCAACCCGAGGCAACTGCCTCCATGGCGCATGGGCGATTTTCTTGGGCGCAGGGAGAGCTGCATTGGCGAACAAGCCATCTGGCGCAAACTTATATCGAAGTTCGATAAGAGTCAAGGCAAAATCCCGTGAAGGGAGGTATAGTGTTTCCTGTGCAGAGTGTCAGGCGGGAACTTTTTTACGGGCTGATCCGCATTCACGTGCTGCTGCACGCGAGCCACGAGCCCATCTTCGGACTGGCGATGATGGAGGAGCTTGCGCATCACGGCTATCGCATCGGGCCGGGAACTCTCTATCCGCTCCTGCACGGGATGGAGCGCAGCGGATTGCTCAAAACCATTCCGGGTCAGGCGGGGGGCCGCGCCCGGCGCGTCTATCGCATTACGACTGCGGGAAGGAAGGCTCTAAAGAAAGCTCGAGAGAAAGTAGACGAATTGCACCACGAACTCCACGAGGCACATCCGCGAAGGGTTGGCCGGGCGTAGTTTGTACTAGCGCTTTCTATTGGCCGGGTTCGCGAACCGGATGTATCCTGATTTTCCGGCGCTCGAATTTTGAAAGGGAGAATGGTGTTTACCGTCGACGGCATTCTGAAGTTCCATTTCTGGACGCACACGTGCCTTACACTTGTGCTCGACCACTTGTCCACAATCTCAACAAGCGACTATACAAAGGAAATCCCGGGCTTCGGATTTCCCACGCTCCGCGGGCAAGTGATTCACATTTTCAACTGCGAAGGATTCTGGATCCACACGATTCAGGGGCTGGCCGTTCGCGACCGGCATCCAGCCGACTGCCACTCCGTCGCCGATGCCAGGCTCTTGCAACGACATGTCAGTGAACAGACCCTTGCATATTTGTCAGGCTTGACGGATCAACAGTTAAACAGCAATACGGAGCTTCGTTTTCCCGACGGAGACATTGCCATCCGTACTCCGGCGTTCGTCTTGCATCATGTGCTGACGCATGCCTTCCATCACAAGGGTCAGATCGTGGCCATGTGCCGAGTGCTCGGGCATCCCGCGCCGGACACCGATTTGAGTCAATTTGAGTGAGGCGCTGCGACGCCGTATTCAAGCACCCTGAACGCTTGCCCGTTCAATGAGCAAAGGGCTTAGCGGCGGTGGTTTCCGCCGCTGGAGTGGCTCATCTTGGGTGCGCTCATGTGTCCGCCCCCAAAGCTCTGGTGTCCTCCGCCAAAACCCTTCGGCGCCTTGTAGGAGTACTTCGGCGCGCGCGGGCTGCTGAATCCTCTCGGCGTCCCGCCGCCAAAGAGATGGAATCCGCCAGAGCGCTCATTCCGCGCCACTGAATTGCCATGGTTCTCATAGGAGCGACTGGAATATCCGCGCGAGTAGTCGGGCTGCGGCGCGCGATACGACCTCGACGGGCTGGAATATGCGAAGCTGGGTCGCGTCGCAAAGGTCTGGGGCCCCGTGTATCCATAATTTGACCGGCCGGTGTAGCCGTAACTGTAACCCGGATTACTGTAACCTTGCGGCCTTGTTTCGTATCCGCGATTCATGTAGGTCTGTTCGCGGTTCGGGTAAGTCTGCGGCCGATAGCCGTAGTTCTGCTGCGGCGCCGTCCGTGAGTACCCCTGAGGGGAATGGTCGAAGCGTCCAGGCTCCGTGTACCCCTGCGCAGGATGGACGTAGGACTGGGCACCGCCGCGATTATTCGAAAATCCGCCACGCTGGTAATTGCCACCCTGGTCATATCCCAGTCGTCCGCGATTCGCCTGGTATGTATCTCTACGCGTATTCCACGACCCACCACGGCCGTAGGCGCGAGGTCCCCCGCGCGGCAGGCCCCAATCGGCCACTGTATTGCTGCGCGTGTAGTAGCCCGAATGATCGAAGAGAACCGAGTGTCCTAGCCAGTCGAGGCCCCAGGACAGCCATCCAAACGGCATGCGATCGAAGGCTCCCAGAGCGAAGCTGAGTCCGTATTGAATCGGAATGCCGCCGAAGAAGTTGCCCAGCGCGCCGATGAACGAGAAGCCCGGATAGGGCGCGATGGGCTGTCCATAAACGTCCCACGGATCGTAGGTGGGTACAGACACAACCTGCGGGTTCGTTGGGGCGAGATCAATGTAGCCCTGGTCGTTCTGCACTTCTTCCTGCGGAGTCGATTGCAGATTGCCTGCCTGCTCGGCGCGCTGGCGCAGTACCTGCACCGTCTGCATCACATCCTGCGGCTGGTTGTAATAAGCGTTCCCCAGGTTCGTGGTCCATTCCAGATCGTGGTTCAGCATATCGAGCACGTCAGGGAACGCTGTGAGGGCCTCAATGCTGGGGTCCCAACTGGCTTGCGCGTTGGCCCCGGCGGCGATCTGATCGGGCGAGCCGTAGCCGGCCGCGCGCATTTGTTGCACCCACTGGTCGGCGATCGCCACCTCCGCCGGGTACGTTGACGCAGCAAGAATCTGCGCGAGCAGCGAATCTGGATAAAGCGCAATCGGTGCCAGCAACTGCTCCAGATCCTGGGCGCTTAGCGACTGAGCGGGTGCAGGAGCCTGGCTCTGGTCTGCATAGGGCTGCGGCGCGTAAGGCTGCTGCGGAGCCGAGTATTGCGGCGCGTACTGCGGCGGCTGATCGGGATACGGCTGGTTCTGCGTCGCAGGCGGCTGATATTGCGGCGCCTGATACTGCGGCGGCGCGTAACCATTTTGAGGTGCGGGCTGCTCGTATTGGCCGGCTTGGGGAGGATTATCGTACGGCGCTCCCGGGTACGGCTGTTGCGCCGTCGCATCTGCCGCCAATGCGAGCGCGGCGATCGCAAGCGCTGCGCAGGGAATCAGCCAAAAAGCGCTCGTTCTATGCCGCGCTGAAGATTCGTTGAGAATCGATTCGCTGGGTGAATGGTTCAGTTGCGGAGAAACCGACGCTGAGGATAAAACACGTAGATTCGTTTGGGGAGTCATGGTCCCTCTCAGTCCATTCCGAGCCCTTGCAAATGCCGGATCCCATTCATCCAAACAAAATGGGATCCGGCAGCCCGGGGGGAGGGCTTACACGATGAACCCTAAATGAGGGGATTAGTTTCGCTTGCAGGGATAATCGTCCCTGGCCTGCCACGGTTAGACCCGGGACCGAAATGTACTGCCGAATCGCCGAACCGCCAGGCCGACTACCCGGCTAACTCCTTCTTTACCAACTCGCTCACCTGCCGTCCATCGGCGCGCAAACCCGCCGCCTGCAGCTTGCCCTGGACCGCCTTCATCGCCGGCCCCATCTCTTTCACTGTCGGCTTGTGGCCCAACGTCGCAGTCAGCTCGCCAATCGCCTCCGCTACCAGCTTCGCCAATCCCGCTTCATCCAGCGCCTTGGGCAGAAACTCCTCGATGACCACGATTTCGGCTTGCTCCTTGGCGACCAGGTCCGGCCGGTTGCCCTTGGCAAACTGCTCAATCGAGTCGCGCCTTTGCTTGATCATGGTGGCCAGTGCCTGCTCGCTCTCGGCCTGCGTCAGCGGCTCGCGCTTGTCAATCGCTTTGTTCTTCAGCGCGTTCTTGATTAGCCGCAGCGTGCCGGTGCGCTCCGCGTCGTGCGCCTTCATGGCAGTGACAATCTGTTGGCTGACAAGGGCTTCGAGTTCGCCTGCGTCGGTCATTCTTTCGCTCCTGATAGTGGGCCGGAACCCTCCCAAGTCTGCCCCGCCTAACGGAGCAGGCCCATGAAAGCCAGCCAAACATGAATTGTATCGACTTTGGAACTTCAGGGCCAAAAGGGCGCCACTTTGCCCGAATTCTGGCCCTGTCTCGATATTTCCACAAAACAAAACCACAAAAATCACAAAAGTGTGTATTATGTGATTGCTGGCTTGCCTCAAATCTCAGTCCAAAGCGAGGAAAAATGATCCGCAAGACTCGCCTTTTCACTCCCGGCCCAACTCCCCTCCTTCCCGCGGCTCAATTCGCCATGGCTGCAGCCGACATGCACCACCGCACCGCGGAGTTCCGCGCTCTCTTCCAGAAGGTGCTCGCGCAGCTCAAGGTCTTTGTGGGAACCAAGAATGACGTGCTGCTCCTCTCCTGCTCCGGCACCGGCGCTATGGAGGCCTCGGTCTCAAACCTGACTTCGCCGGGCGACAAGGTGCTCGTTCTGACCGCTGGAAAATTTGGCGAGCGCTGGACGGGATTGGCGAAGGCATTCGGCTGCGAGCCTGAAGTGTTCACTGCTCCTTACGGTCAGACCTTTGATCTGGCTGCGGTGCGTGCCGTGCTCAAGCCCGAACACAAAGTGATTTACGTGCAGGCCACGGAGACCTCGACGGCCGTTCGTCACGACGTCGAGGCCATCGCGAAACTCCGCGATGAGATATCGCCCAACACGCTGCTTGTCGTCGACGGCATCACCGGTCTCGGCACCACGCACTTCGATGTCGACGGATGGGGCATCGACGTAATCATCGGCGGCTCGCAAAAAGCTGTCATGATTTCTCCCGGCCTGGCCTATCTGAGCGTGAGCGATCGCGCCTGGGCGGCCATGGAGACCACGAAGAATCCGCGCTACTACTTTGACCTGCGCAAAGAGTGCAAGAACGCAGTCAAGGGCGAAAGCGCCTACACGCCGGCTGTCGCGCTGGTCGCCGCGCTGGGCGCTGCGCTCGATTACATCGCCGGGCAAGCGGGCGGCGATCTCGAGAAGGGCCGCATCGCCCTGATCGACAACGCACAGGTGAACGCCGCGGCCACGCGCGCCGGCCTCGTGGCTCTCGGCTTTACTCTCTTCGCGCCCACTGCCCCTGCTGCCGCAGCCACGGCTGTTGCAGTGCCCGAAGGGCTGGACTCAGGCGTTGTGGTCAAGGCGCTCAAGTCGAAATTCGCGCTGGTAGCTGCCAACGGCCAGGGCGAGATGCAGGGCAAGATCTTTCGCGTCGCGCACCTCGGCTTCTTCGACTATCTCGACACCATCGCGCTGCTCGGCGCCATGGAGCACATCGCCAAGGACAATCTCGGACTGCCCGTGAAGTTCGGGCAGGCCGTCGCCGCGGCGCAGGAAGTGTACGCGAAGGCCGTGAATCGCGAGCCGTGATTCGTGGTTCGACAGTGAACGCGATTCACGTTCCACGATCGACGACTCAAGACCGGTGACTTATGCCTGAATTGACTTTCGGAGAAAAGCTGCTCATCGCGCGCAAGCAGCTCGATCTCTATCAATATGAAATGGCGGAGCGGCTGGGGGTGCATCCCAACTCGCTTACCAAATACGAGCGCGGCGAGGGCAAGCCGCACGCAGCGGTGGTGCGCATGTTCGATCTGCTCTGCGAACAGCAGGGCATTCGCTTTGACGAATACACGAGCGCGTCCGCCGCGGCGGACAAGGGAGCAGCCATGAAGATCGTACTGGCGGAAAAAGTTTCTCCGGCTACGCTGGCCGTTTTTGCGAGCGAGCCAGGATGGGAAGTCAAGACACACGATCAGTTGCCTGAAGGCTTGCCCGCCGCGTTGGCCGACGCCGACGCGCTCGTCGTCCGCAGCGCGGTTCAGGTGGACGATGCGCTGCTGGAGCACGCGCCGAAATTGCGTGTGATTGGCCGCGCCGGTGTAGGTGTGGACAACATAGACGCCGAGGCAGCCACGCGTCGCGGCATCGTGGTAATGAACACGCCCGGCGCCAACGCGGTCGCCGTTGCCGAACTGACGATCGGCCTGATGATCGCCCTGGCGCGAAAAGTGCCGGCTGCCAATACCACCATGCACGCAGGTAAGTGGGAGAAAAAGAATTTGCAGGGAACCGAGCTGCGCGCCAAGACGCTCGGCATTCTGGGGTTGGGGCGCATCGGTCTTGAAGTGGCCAAACGCGCGCGCGGCTTCGGCATGGAGATCATGGGAACCGATCCATTTGTCTCTCCATCTCTTGCACGGGAAAATGGAATCGCCCTCGTTCCGGTCGAGGAACTGCTTGCCAGTTCCGACTACATTACGCTGCACGTGGGTCTCACGCCGCAGACGCAAGGCATCATCAATGCCAAGACCATAGCCACGATGAAGAAGGGCGTGCGGATCGTCAATTGCGCGCGCGGCGAACTGGTTTGCGATGCCGACCTGGCTGCTGCGCTCAAGAGCGGGCAGGTAGCGGGGGCGGCGCTCGACGTATTCGCTGTCGAGCCGCTCAAGGATTCGCCCTACTTCGGCCTAGACAATGTGATGCTTTCGCCGCACATCGCCGGATCCACAGCCGAGGCGCAGGAAGCCGTTGGCATCCAGATTGCGCATCAGGTTTGCGAGTACCTCAAGCTAGGTGTAGTGCAGAATGCCGTAAACGTTCCTTCGCTGAGCCGCGAGGAATACGTCCAGCTTGCGCCCTTCATCGATCTCGCCGGGCGGCTGGGATCGTTTCTTGCTCAGGCGGGCAAGGGCGGCGGCAAGTCCGGCATTGACTCGATCCACATCGTCTACGGCGGCACGCTCACCGATGCCAAGACCGACTTGGTGCGCAACGCGGCCATCGCAGGCCTGCTGCAAGGCTCTGAGAACGTGAACCGCATTAACGCGGCGGCCGTCGCCGCGGAGCGCGGTATTCGGGTGCACGAGGAAAAAGAAGAAAGCCACCGCGGAGGCGCAGCCACGGTGCTGACTCTTGTCCTGCACACCGCGCAGGGCGAGAGCCGAGCCAGCGCCACCGTGATTCACGGTGAGCAGCCGCGCCTGCTGGCTTTCGATGGCATCGACGTCGAGGCTCCGCTTGAAGGTACTTTGGTGGTCTGCCGCAATCTCGACGTGCCCGGTGTGATCGGGCGCATCGGAACTATTCTCGGCCAGCAGGGAGTCAACATCGCCAACTTCGCGCTGGGCCGCGAGCGAATGGGCGCGCGGCGCGCTGGGGAACTCGTTAAAGCGTTGGCCGTGGTCCAAGTTGACGAGCCAGTCTCTGAATCGGCGCTTGAAGCGCTCAAGGTCATTGAAGCCTTGCTCGAAGCGCGCCTGGTCAAGCTGCCGGACGGGGAATAGCTTTCGGAATCTCTCCTATCGAGTGGGGCCAATCGACGGCGGCTGTAGCTCTATTTCGTCGGGTCGGCGACGCGGCCAAGGAAGAGCATGCTTCCCGATCGCGTGTCGAGCAAAATGAACAGGAAGGGATGGTCGGCGCGAAAGACGACCGGTGGAGGTTCGGGAGCCTCACGGCGCATCGCAGTCGCCCGCATCACAATCGCTGTAGCCGCCGCGGCTTCTGTGCCCTTCTCATTCACATCGATGTAGGCCTTGTGGATCGCTGCCGAAATGCTGAAGTTCGGCTTGCCCGTCATACCCGAGAAATCTGCCGCGCCGCTGAAGGACTGAGCCATGCCCATCGCGCTCAGCGTGCTGCTCAGCTCAAACTCCTGTGTCATGGTAAAGCGCGGCAGCGTCAGAATGACTTTGTCCACCGGTTCCAGCTTCTGGATCCATTCACCTGCAACCCCCGAGGTGAATGATTGCTCAAGCGCCGGGAGGCCATCGGTCGCTTTCGGCAACAGAACTACCATCGAAATCTCGCTGCCGGCGTAAGGCAGCTCCAGCGCCTGAAACGTTTCGCCATCGTAGTAACTGTAGCCGCCGGTGCGGTGCATCATCGGCGCCATCGCCCACTGCGTCGCGGAGAGATGAAACTCCTCTTTCTGCGTGGCTTCGGCGTCGAACGGATCTTGCCAATCGCCTTTGAAGTAGATGGCGTTGGTGAGCACAAGTCGCGTCGTTTTGTTGAGAGCGCCCTGGCCGATCAGGTCCTTGATTTTGTCATTGGTCTGTTTTTCGACCCACGCGTTGATGGTCGCGCGCACGCTCTCGGGCGAAATCATGAAATTGACGCGGTGAAAGCCGGCACCGTAATCGGATTGCACAAGCTTGAGGTAGCTCTGTTCGAAACTCGCGTCCTGCTGCGCCCACAGTGCGTCGGCCACATGCAGTTCGTAGCCCTTGTGCTGGGCGTTCATTGCGGCGAGCAGCGCGCCCATCGCAGGGTGCAGCCGATCTGGAGGCAGCGTGAAGTGGAGAACATGCTGCATCTCCGTCGCTGTCTCGCCGCTCGCGCCGGCATACGCCATTCCAAATGCGGTCGAGATGCTCTCCGGCGAAAAGAAAAGATTGCCCGGCTGCTTCGAAAGCTGCGCGTAGAGATCGACGGCGAAGGCGTTGCTGCCGTTCACGGCTTCGGCCTGATCGGCTGGGGGCGCTGAAGGCGAAGTGGCCATAGCACCCTGAACGAATAACAGCGGGAAAAGGAGAGAGAGAAACGACTTCATGCGAGGCTCCTCGATCGGCGTGCTTCCACGCGAGAACTATCCGTAGAACGCAACCCAAGGCCTTTCTTGCATCGAAAATCGTGGCCAAACGACGTGACAGTGCGCCTTTATCCCATCAGGCCTTTGTGACCCAGCCAAGAGCGCAAATAGGAGGCCTGGCCCAGATGGTAAGTCTCGTGAATGGCCATGAAGTTGACGATACCGCTGACCTTGCCATCGAGGCTGGGAGGTCCCGCGGGCGCAGGCTGAAGAAGCAAATCCTCTGGGACGTTTTCAAAAGCGGCGGCGAGAGCGTGTCCGGCCTCGCTCCAGGCGCCAACCAGAAATTCCGCCGACGGATAAGCGGAATCCTCCATCAGCTTCTTGCCGCGCCCGAAGCCTTCAAGCCCGGGTTGCGTCATTTCGGTGCCCATAAAGTGCAGGAGCCGGCCACGGCTAAACGCCATGTGCCCAACGATCCACGCGATGTGATTCACATTGTCGCCAGGACGCTTCAGCCACTCCTCGGGCGAGAGGTCACTGACAGTCTGCTTCAGAAACCGCGAGTTGAAGCGATAGTTTTCTGCGGCGGTTGCTACGACTCCGGGTACAGGCACGGAACCTCCTGACGTTAGCCGAGTGCAGAAATTCTACGCCCGGCTCAAATACGCGCCCTCGCTGGTATCGACGCGGATCTTTTCGCCCTGGTTGATGAACGCGGGCACCTGGACCACGAGCCCGGTTTCGGTCTTGGCGGGTTTTGTGACGCTCGAGGCAGTTGCCGACTTGAGTCCTGGCTCGGTTTCGACCACTTGCAGGTCTACGGTCTGCGGCAGCTCAATTCCCACCGGCTGCCCGTCAAAATAACTCACCTTGATTTGCAGGTTGGCGGTCAGGTATTCAACAGCGTCGCCTAGCGTAGCGCTCTTCAAAATCGTCTGCTCGTAGTCAACGGGATTCATGAAATAGTAGTCATCGCCGTCGGCGTAGAGAAAATCCATGGGAATCTCGTCCACGACGACCTTCTCAATAGCGTCGGCGGAGCGGAAACGATGCTCGAACATGGCGCCCGATTTGAGGTTGCGCAGCTTGGCTTGAATGAAGGCGCGAAGATTGCCGGGCGTGCGGTGTTCGACCTTAAATACCGTGTGAAGCTGGTCGTTATGCTTGATGATCATGCCCGGGCGTAGTTGAGTGGCGGGAATCGCCATAGAAGTTCGAGCTCCTTGCTTGACTTGCGCGACACGCGCAAAGAATATGACCTTCGGCCTATATCCAATTGTAGCCGAGGGAAGGGAGTCGATCATGCCATTGGAGGCGATCGGAGACGCCTCTGGGACGGCGGCGGCCATGCGGAAGGAACGAGCGTTAGCTGGGAAGATACGATTGCAACCAAAGCGTCACAACCGGTGGATATGCAGCAAGATAGAATGTCGGTGGGCGGATGATTGGCTGGAGCTATCGCGGAATTGCCGGATTCGCGAGCGGGCATTCGAGGGAACGGCACACGTCGATCACCGCGCGTATGAAACGCGGCGAAGGAAAGCAGGGAACGGATGTCGGAGCAAGTATCGATTTGCGTGATTGGATCCGGATACGTTGGGCTGGTTGCGGCAGCCTGCTTTGCGGACATGGGCCACAAGGTCGTGTGCGTGGACAACGATGAAGCCCGGGTGAAGCAACTCTGTGAGGGCGGTGTGCCTATCTTTGAGGAGCATTTGCCCGAGCTGCTGCGAAAGCATCGCGGCAACAAAATTGTGTTCACCTCGCAACTGGCAGAGGCTGTTGAACAGAGCGAGGCCGTATTCATCGCCGTGGGCACCCCGCAGGGCGATGGAGGAGCAGCGGACCTGTCCTATGTTGAAGCTGTTGTGGCAGAGATTGCGCGCGCCATAAAGAGCTACAAGGTGATCGTGGAGAAGAGCACCGTTCCGGTTTACACCAACGACTGGATACGCCGTGTACTGCATCGGCACGGAGTGGCACAAGAGCAATTCGATGTTGTCTCCAACCCCGAGTTTCTGCGCGAGGGCACCGCGGTCGTCGATTTTCTGCATCCTGACCGGATTGTCGTGGGCGCAAGCAATGATCGCGCAGCGACTATGTTGCGGCGGATCTATGAGCCAATAACCGGCGGCGCCTACTACGCGCAGCCGGGAGCCGTGGCTGGCGCGTGCAGCAAAGCGCAGCCGGCGCGATTGCTGGTTACGTCGACGCAGAGCGCGGAAATCATCAAGCATGCATCGAACGCGTTTCTTGCCATGAAGATCTCCTTCATCAACGCGGTCGCGAACCTGGCCGAGGCAGTCGACGCGGACATAGAGGACATCGCTGCGGGCATCGGTCTGGATAGTCGCATTGGTCCCAAATTCCTGCGCGCCGGACTCGGATACGGAGGCTCCTGCTTCCCCAAGGACGTGGCCGCGTTCCATTGGGTCGCCCAGGAACGGGGCGTTAATCTTCAACTGCTTGAAGAAGTCCGCAAAATCAACGACACGCAACGCGATGTGTTCTTCAACAAAGTGCGATCGGCGCTTTGGACGCTTCGCGGAAAGCGCCTTGCGGCGCTGGGCCTGGCCTTCAAGGGAGACACGGACGATATCCGCGATTCACCCGCTATCGCGATCATTCAGCAACTGCTGCAAGCGGGCGCCACTGTAACGGCCTACGATCCCGCGGCGATGGAGCGCGCGAAAGAAGCGCTGCCGCCCACCGCGAATATGAAGTATGCGGACGATCTGTACCAGGCGGCGCAAGATGCCGATGCTGTGCTGATCCTGACGGACTGGAAGGAGTTTGCCGCGATCGATCTGGCGCGATTAAATCGGGCACTGCGTTTCCCGATCGTCATCGATGGCCGCAATCTGTATAAGCCGCAGGACATGCAGCGCAGCGGCTTTACCTATGTAAGCGTGGGCAGGCAGGCGAGCTACCAGGCGCAGGAAGGCAAGCCGCGCAAATCGCCGGCGTGAGCAGGGACCTCCTGTTTTATTCAAAGCGGGATCGCGCATCGCCGCATGTGCTAAGGGAAACGTCAAATTCCCGCCGCAACTTTCGCATCTGGAGTATTAAACGTTGACCAAGTCCGCACTCGTAACCGGCGCTGCCGGGTTTCTCGGCTCTCACCTGACCGATCGCTTGCTCGGCGAAGGCTACCTGGTGATCGGTGTCGACAACCTGAGCACGGGCGATGCCGGAAACCTCGCGCATCTGGCCAATGATTCCCGCTTTCGCTTTGAGCAACAGGACATTTGCGCGAGTTTCGATCCAGGACGTGTTGACTATGTCTTCAATCTGGCGTCGCCGGCCAGCCCCCCGGAATATTTACGCCTGGGCATTGAAACGCTTCGCGTTGGCTCGTTGGGAGTTGAGAACACACTACAGATTGCAGCAAAGTATGGCGCTGGATTCCTCCACGCCTCCACATCGGAGTGCTATGGCGACCCTCTGGAGCATCCGCAATCGGAGACCTACTGGGGCAATGTAAATCCGGTGGGGCCGCGCTCGGTGTATGACGAAGCAAAGCGTTTTGGCGAAGCTATGGTGATGGCTTACCACCGCTCGCGCAGCGTGAATACACGGATGGTGCGCATCTTCAACACATATGGCCCACGCCTGCATCCGGGCGATGGCCGGGTTATTTCGAACTTTATGATGCAGGCGCTGCGCGGCGAGCCTCTGACGATTTACGGTGACGGAAGCCAGACGCGCAGTTTTTGCTATGTCGACGATTTGATCGAGGGGATCGTCCGCTTGTCGCGCAGCGAAGAACATCTTCCCGTCAATCTCGGCAATTCCGAAGAGTACACGATCCTGGAATGTGCCAAGGCTGTTCTGGAAGTCACGGACTCGAGGAGCGAGTTGAGTTATGTCGAGCTGCCTGTGGACGATCCGGCACGCCGCCGTCCCGACATTACGAAGGCTCGCACGCTGCTGGGTTGGGAGCCGCGCATCGGACTGAAGGAAGGGTTGACGAGATCGCTCGATTTCTTCAGAAGCAAGATTGCGTAATGGATGCAGAACGGCCAGCCGTCTTTAGCGGGGCGGTTCGTAGGGCTCGGCGCGCAACAGGTTGGCGAGGATGCCGCGCTCGTCCGGGCTGAATTGGCTCTGGTAGCGAGCCGAGTTGAGCACCGTGGCACGCTGGTCGAGGGGCACGGAGCGCAAATCCTGGAATGCGCGCTTGACCACGGCTTGGCGATCGGGCGGGAGCGCCATGAATCCGCGGCCCGCCTGCCGAACCTGCATTTGTTCCTGCGGCGACATACGCTCCAGCATTTCGCTGCGCGCCAAGCGGCGCTCGCGCTGGTCCTCAGGCAGCTGATTCAGTTGGTGCAGCTGCTGCACTAGGCGCTGCTGTGTGGCTGGCGGCAGGCGGTTGAAGCTGGGGTCGTTGCGCAGCAAACGTTCCTGGTCCTGAACGGGAAGACCCTGGTGCCGGTTGAGCCAGTCCCCTAAATGTCCCGGGGGCGCGGCGCCGGGATACATGTTTCCGGGGCGATTCGCATCGGGATAAGCCGGGCGAGGATAGTTCGGCGCCGAAGCGCCGGGTCGCCCGCCGTAGGCAGGGCCCGCGGGCACTTGCCGTTGCGCCCCGTTATATTGCGGAGTTGGCTGATACGGCCTTTGCTGATTCTGATAGGGCCGCTGTTGCGGTTGGCTTGGCCTTTGTTGATTCTGGTTTCGACGCTGTTGATTCTGGTACTGCCGAAGATTCTGTTGACGATTCTGCCGCGTCTGCACCTGAACATAACGGAACTGCCGCTGCGGAGCGCGACGGTCAAATCCGCGCTGGCCGGGCACCGCGACAACGCTCAGGCAGAGAAACAGGACTGCTCCAGCCATCGCCGCCGGACGCATTCTTTCCGCGTTGGAAATCCAGTTCACGAGTCTTTCTCCCGGCAAGCGGCCGAAATGGTTAACCGTCAATCTCCGTTCTGGTTGCCGGTTAGCGCTTCCATCTGATCCAGCACCTGGGCATTGCTATCCAGAGTTTGAAGGTCATGCACCACGGCAGCATTCTGGGCAGCCGGTTGCGCGGGCTGCATCCAGTCCGTCACGCCCAGATAAGTTCCACCGCCCACCAGCAACATCACAGTAAGCGCAACAGCCGCCAGCGGACGCACGTGCAATCCCGGCCCATACGCAACGGTCGCGCGTAGTCTCGCGAAGGTTCCAGCCAGCCAGCCGGCCGGCGGGGCCTCGCGCTCTTCACGCATCCTGGCGCCAAGCCGTGTAAGGAAATAGGGGCTGGGCGCGGGAGCCTTCCAGGCGTCCAGCATCTGCATAGTCGCCTTCAGCTCTTCAAGCTCGCCCTGGCAACGCTCACACTGCGCAACATGCGCTTGAACCTTGGCAGAAGCGGAGCCAGGATCGAGCAGCACTCCGGCCAGCTCAGCGTCCATCCCCGCGCAATTTGTTTTCATCCGTTTCATGATCTCCACCCCATGTTTCCGCCGGTCGATTCGCCTTCCTTGAGGCTCCGGCTTCTTTTCACTCATGCCTTCAAACAAAATCCTTCAGCTTGTCCCGCAGCGTCTGGTAAGCGCGAAACAGCAGCGATTTCGTCGCCGACTCGCTCAACTTCAGCACGTCCCCGATCTGCCGGTAATCCATCCCCTGGTACTTGTGCATCAACACGGCCGTCCGCTGCCTCTCGGGCAGCGCCATCACATGAAGCCGAATCGCGGCCATGCGTTCATTGCGCAGCAACTGCTGCTCCGCCGTCGGCTCATCGTCAGCCACATCGGGAGTGGTGCCTGTCTCCTCGTCCGGCTGATCCAGGTACACCGTTTGCGCCGACCGTTCATGCCGCGTGTCCCGCGCGTGGTTCACCGCCAGGTTGGTCGCAATCCGGTAAAGCCACGTCGAAAATCTCGCTTCAGCCCGATAGCTGCTTCTGGCGCGATAGACGCGAAGAAACACCTCCTGGGCTAACTCTTCGGCAACTGCCTGGTTCCCGACCATCCGGTACAGGAAATGAATCATCGGCCGATGGTACTTTTGCGCCAGGTAGTTAAAACCGGCTTCGTCCCCCTCGGCCACGCGCAGCATAATGGCCGCGTCGCTTTTGGGGTCCAATTGCTCCCTAAAGCCAGCATGCGGCTCGCCCGGCTGAAGAGCCGCGCCCGCACCCAACGCCGGACCGTTAAGGACCATCGTTGCCATATCTTCTGGAACCCCATCCGGGCCGGAAGGTTGCGGCCCGTAAGCGGTTTCATCGTCGGAATTTCCGTCTTCTGAGCCCTCGTCGCCGGCCCCATGTTGCGCGCTCTGGGCGAGGGCGTCGGCACGGGCTAAACCAGAGGGTAATCGGGGGCTTCCGATGCCGGAAATAGGCCGCAGCGCCGCTTCCCCTTCTGACGGGAGCTCGCTCTCCGGGCGACTTGAACGCGCTCTCCTGAGCATGTTTCTGAGCCTGTTTTTGAGCCTGTTTCTGAGCATCGTCCGCTGCGCTTTGGGCGCCTCGGGCTACTCGCGGCGAAACTGGTGCCGGCAGCGTGCGCGGTTTGGCCGTAAAGCCCTGCTGGTGTTACTCTACCCTACGGGATGGCCTTTTTGCGCAGGTCCATTTTGCGCGGACCTGAAACGGTTCGGCGAATGGGCTAAAGCGCGAAAATCAACCTCTGGCTGGGTCTGTTTGGCTCCGGGTTTCAAGGCGGGGCTGGGACGCCAGGCGAACCCCTTCCAATGCCTTTTCTGGGCGCTTAACTCAGCGGTAGAGTGTCACCTTCACACGGTGGAAGTCGCAGGTTCGAATCCTGCAGCGCCCACCATTCAGCCAAGGCCGGTTCCCGGCGCTCCGCTCCGCCTTAGTTCCCCTGTTTGTAGAACGCTTCTCCATCCAGGGTAATGGTCGTTTGGTTCACCCAGATCACGCTCCAGCGAATGTGCCCGGGCTGCAGAGGCATCGGGTATTGAAGGTCCAGAATCCCGCCTCTAGCCGAGGGGGTCTCCCACCTGCAGGTGCCGGACCACTTCGCCTTCCCGTTAACCAGGAAGCCGCAGGTACCATTCTGCTCGACCACCAGGCCATTGGTCTTGTTTACATTCACCCAGTTTCCGATCGGC
This sequence comes from Occallatibacter sp., assembly GCA_049518955.1. Classification (GTDB taxonomy): domain Bacteria; phylum Acidobacteriota; class Terriglobia; order Terriglobales; family Acidobacteriaceae; genus Telmatobacter. The sequence continues at coordinate 1,011 of JBEKRG010000004.1, read as the reverse complement.
GGCGCCGAGGCCTGGGCGTTGGCCGTCTCGATACTCGCGACGCCCAGCAGCATGCATGCGAAAGCCAGGCGAAGTGTACTCAAAGAAAAGGACATGCAAACGCTCTTCATTTCTTGCATAACCTCCATTGCGGTTGATGAAACCTGCACTTGGGGGGACGTGTTGTGAATCTACCACGACGAGGCGGCGCGAGGCTCTAATCGCTCGGCACCAGATGCCGCGCTGAGTTCAAAGCCCAAAGACACTAGAATCGGCCGCCCCCCCCGCATCGAGAAAACCGGAATCGACTCTAGAACGGCTACAGATAACCGCACCCGACCGCTTGCCCGAAGCTCGAGGGGCCGACGAGGCCAGCGTCTACGCAACTGGCGCCATGATCGATGATGTTCTGTTGATTCTGCATCGCGTTGAGATACATTTGGATCTCAGCCGGATCGCCAGGCCCCATATTTGGTGATGCCGAGGCGGGGGCTGTGAAGAGAGCAAACTTTTTCTGCAGCCAGGCGGGAGGGACCTTGTAACTCTTAATGACGGCCGCAACGGTGGGCGCATCCTTGGGTGCTATGGCGGTCGGGGCCGATCCAATGATCAAAATGTTTTTGTAAAATTGGAGGCGGTCTTCGGGCAGCGAGCAGAATATGCCCAGGGCATCGGCCGGCGTGGGGATCCCGGAGAGGCCGACAACAAACACGCCGCATTGGAACCCGGCCGGCATCGATTGAAGAGGCGCCGCGTAAAGGAACTTGACCTGAGGAACCGGGTTTCCGTTGAGCTTGGCACGCTGCTCTAAAAACATCGTGAGCTTGTCAGTAAGCTTTGCCGAGTACGGCATCGACATATTCGAGCCGTCGGGTCCCGTCTGTCCCAATTGAAAAGCGCCGTCGTGCGCGATAAGAGTTTGTCCAAGGTTGATGACCTCGCCTTGTGGCCCTGACAAGATGATATTTGTTTGCGCGGCTCCTGCGACTTTCCATCCGGCAGGCACACCGGCGGAGACGCTTTGGTCCGACG